>NZ_JBIVPK010000030.1:0-93863 GCF_044754605.1 Streptomyces sp. NPDC093064 | reverse complement strand
ACGATGACGCCCTTGCCTCCGGCTCGGGGTTAGCACTACCTCTTCCCCCAGGGGACTTCCACCCCCAATCGATCGCCCATGCTGGGCGCACAACATTGAGGCCCCCGCCGGAGCGGGGGCCTCAATGCGTCTAGGTTTCGGAAGACAAGATACCGCGCCACTTCTGTCGGCGCCACAGCGGATCTTGATGCTCGAGTCATGTCGGCATCCCGAAGAGGACACCCACGTCTCCGCAGTTCGGCTCGCAGCCGACCAGCGAGCGCCAGGGATTATCACGCCGTGATACTCCGCCCGCTCGAGCCTTCCACGGCCGCAGCTATCACGGCGTGATAATCCGAGCAGCCATACGCCAAGGGTGAAACCACGTCAGAACCCGCGAACCGGGTACCTTCACAGCCTCAGAAGTCAGTAAGGTGACGTCATGGCCTCTCCATACCCTGAAGGAGACCGGGAAAAGGTAGCGTCCAAGCTGCCCTCGGCGCTCCAACAAGCACTCAAGGTCCGCGCCGCCGAACTCAGCCTGGACATCCAGGACGCCGTCGAGGCAGCCATCAACGAGTGGCGCGCCAGTGTCGGCATCGGCACTGAAGTGGACACCGCCGGCGCCAAGTCGTTCTCCACCTGGCTTCCGCCGGGCCTGTACGAGCAGTTCAAGGAAACCTGCACCAACCGGAGTGTCTCCTACACGCAGGGCCTCGCCCAGTCGATCCGTGACTGGCTCGACGCGAACCCGTCCCCCCAGCACGGCGCTCGCGGAACTGATCCCGAACGGAAGATCGTCGGCAACCAGAAGGGTGGTGTCGGCAAGACCGCCATCTCCGCCGGCATCGGCCAGGCCTACGCCGAAGAAGGCAAGCGCGTCCTCATCGTCGACTTCGACCCACAGGGACACCTCAGCGAACAGCTCGGAGTCCCCCAGATCGAACCCAACCACGACAGCCTGGTCTCCCACATGTGCGGCGAAGGCACGGGCGATCTGCGCGACCTGGTCATGGTGATAGAGGATCCGCGGTTCGAGAAGCGGCTGCACGTACTGCCCGCCTGCTTCGACGGGTTCCTCCTCGACGCGAAGATCGCCGTCGTGGCGATGCAAAAGCGCGGCTTTCAGAAGGAAGCAGCCCTCGAGCTGGCACTGCGCCCCCTCGAAGCCGACTACGACGTCATCATCATCGACTGCCCGCCGAGCCTCGGCATCGCCATGGATGCCGCCCTCTACTACGGACGCAGGCGACGCGGCGAACCCGCCGGCGTCTCCGGCGTCGTCATTCCCGTCCTCGCCGAAGACTCATCGGCCACGGCCTACGGCATGCTTGCCCAGCAGATCGAAGACCTCTGCGAAGACCTCTCCCTCGAGGTCGACTACCTGGGCCTCGTCGTGAACCTGTACGACTCCCGACGCGGCTACGTCGCCACCTCCTCCCTGGACAACTGGAAATCGCTCGGTGACCCGAAGGTCCTTGCCGTCATCGGCGATCTGAAAGAACAGAGGGAAGCGGTCCGCAAGCGGATGCCGCTGCTGTCCTACGCCCCGCACAGTGACCAGGCGGAAGCCATGCGACAGGTAGCGAGGGGAGCAACCCGTTGAGCAAGGCCGAAATGCTCGGATCGGCACCCGCGTTCGGCGCGGCCCGCGGAGCCCGGTCCTCCCGACGCAACCTCATCGACAAGACCATCGGTGGAGAGGAGTCGACCGCAGCGGCCATCACCGAGCTGCCGGTCACCCTCATCAGCGACAACCCCGACAACCCGCGCAACCACCTGCGCAACCTCGACGAGACGGTGCAGACCGTCCGCGAGGTCGGCATCATCATTCCCATCGCCGTTGCCACAGTCGAGGCCTACCTGCGCAACCGGCCAGACCGCGCCGGCGACCTCGATGACGGGGCGCAGTACATCGTCGTCGACGGCCACCGCCGCCTCGAGTCCGCTCGCCGCGTCGGAATGGCCACCATCCCGGTCCGCGTCGACAACGGTCGCGTCGCCACGGATGAAGCCCTCCTCGAGGCCGCGTTCGTCGCGAACTACCACCGCGACGACATGACCGACCTTGAAGAGGCCCACGCCCTCAAGACCCTGGTCGACTACTACGGCTCGCAGACCAAGGCCGCCAAACGGCTGGGCATTCCACAGAACACCATCTCCAGCAAGCTGTCGTTGCTGAAGCTCACCCCCGAGCTCCAGAAGGACCTGGTGACCGGGGAACGGAAGGTGGAACACGTCCGCAACCTCGGCAAGCTGTCTCCCGAAGAGCAGAAGGCCAAGGCGGACGAGCGGGCGGAAGCAGCCCGCAAGAAGGCAGAGGCCCAGCCGCAGGAGATCGTTGAGCGCTCAGCAGGCCCCGCCGAATATCACGGCGTGATAATCCCAGAGGCGCCCGCCGACCCAGCCGCTTCGCCAGCCCCTCCGTCCGGGCCTGGTCCGGTCACGCCGTCCGCCGGTCGAGAGCAGGCTGTCGAGTCCATCCCGGAACCGCGCACCAGCGCGGGAGAGCCGAGGGCAGCGAACTCGGAAGCAGCAGGGCAGTCCGAGCAGCCAAAGCAGCTCCCGTACGACGATGCTCCCTACTGTGTCCACCATCTGCACCAGAAGATGAAGCCGGAGACGTTCGTTCAAGGGGCCCGGGTGTGGATGGACATCCTGCGAACTCGGTACCCGGACGAGTACAAGGCTCTGCTGGCCGAGCTGGGAGCCCGGTAACAGACTGCCCAATGGTCCCGCTCGCCTTGCCTGTACGGAGGGAGCGGGACCGTTTGGCTACCAGGGCGTGTCCGATGGGTCCAGTCGGATGCCGTGGCGGGTGCTGTCTCGCAATGGCTGAGCCCGATCGGGTGCCTACACCCGCTTCCCAGCTTCTGACTGGTGTTCTCGCTACGGTTTGGTCTGCATGCGGCCGCGGGATGTACAGCTCACGGTCCACCGCCGCGTGTCCACGGTTGCTTGCGTAGACGAGGTAGACGGCGACCTGGGCATTTTCGATCCTCCCCGCGGTGCCGGTGTACTGGCGCTGGACACCGACGGTGTGCGTGCCCTTCTTGACGTCTCCGGTCTCGTCGACCACCAGCACCACATCTTCGCCGTGCAGATGTTCCAGCACGTACTCGACTGGCTTGCCCGGCCCACTCGGCGATGCTCCAGCAGTTCTTGCGCGGCAGGTCCGACAGCAACCCCAGCACCAGTTCCCGTACCCGACGCCGGGGTTCAACCCGCGCGAACCGGCCCGCTATCCGAGACATCAGGCCCTCCAACCCCTCCTGCCAGCGCGCAGGGTCTACGCTGTGCCCTGCGGCCACCGTATGATCGTTTGTCTTCACACACCGATGATCACCGGTGGCCGCGCCCGTCTTCACCACCCCTCGGTCACGACGTGCGAAGACGGGGCCGCATCTCTTCCGCGTCCCGCTCGGGGCGCGCAGCGTTCGCCCGTCGACTGATGCCAGGAGGACACATGCAACGCGGTGAAGTCTGGTGGGTCGACTTCGACGAGCGACGCCCGGTCGTGCTGTTATCGGACGAGGAGTCATCCAGGTTCCAGGCGATGCAGGTCGTCGCTCCAGCGGGCGTCGACATCAGCGGCCTCGGCGTTGAAGTGGCCGTAGGCATCCTGGAAGGACTGCCCTTCGAAGGCGTGCTGCGGTTCGCGTTCCCGCGTCCAGGCTTTACTCCTTGCACATGGCTGACCACCGTGGCCCGGGACGACCTGATCGAGCGGGCAGGCGTGTTGTCCTCCGCGAAGCTCAGCGAGGTTGGAGAGGCCCTCCATACCGCTGGACAGAGGAGGGAGTGGACCCCGATGACGGCTGCCAGACTCCACGAGATCAAAGATGCCCGCCGTTTCGGAGGACTCGACGAGTAGCGGACGCCTCTACAGCCCACCCCGATCTCGACGATGACCGACGACGGCCCCCTCTCCGCCCCGCTCCAGCAGCCACAGCCGTGCGCCGCACCACCCGGGCCTGACGGACCGGTGGCGCGGCGCACGGGCTCGTTGTTACTTCTTGATGGTGGCGGTCACCGCGGAGTGGGCGGTGGCGTGGCCGTCGGGGTTGGTGGCGGTGACGTTGAGGCGGATCCGCTTGCCCACGTCGGCCGAGGCGAGGCGGTAGGTGGTGCGGGTGGCGCCGCGGATGTTGGCGCAGCCGGTGCCCTTGGCGTTGCAGCGCTGCCACTGGTAGGCGTAGCGGATCGGCGCGGCGCCGGTCCAGGTGCCGGCGTGGGCGGTGAGCACCTTCCCCCGGGTCTTGGTGCCGGTGACGGTCGGGGCCTTGGTGTTCACCGGGGGTGCCTTGACGACGACGGCCGTGGCGGCGGAGGCGACCGGCGCGGAGGTGCCGCCGACGTTGTCGGCGGTGATACGGACCCGGATCCGGCTGCCGATGTCCGCGTGCGCGGCGCGGTAGGTGGTGGCGGTCGCGCCGGGGATGTCCACGCAGGAGGTGGTGTCGGCGGTGCAGCGCTGCCAGCGGTAGCTGTAGCTGATCGGGCTGACGCCGCTCCAGGTGCCCCGGCTCGCGGTCAGCAAGCTGCCGTTGGCCGCCTTGCCGGAGACGGCCGGCAGGGTGAGGTTGACCGGCTTGGCGGCCTGGACCGCCAGGGTGTGCCCCGAGTTCACGGAGATCTGGATGATTCCACCCGCGTTCGCGGGCACGGGAGTGCTGGAGGCGGTCGTGGTGCCGTTGCCCAGCTGCCCGTACGCGTTGTATCCCCAGGTCCAGACGGTGCCGTCCGAGCGCAGCGCCGCGCTGTAGAAGGTGCCGGCGGACACCTGTGTCACTCCGCTCAGCCCGCTCACCTGCCACGGCGTGGACCGGTTGTCGGTGGTGCCGTCACCCAGCTCCGAGTACGCGTTGTATCCCCAGGTCCAGACGCTGCCGTCCGAGCGCACCGCCATGCTGTGGCGGGAGCCGGCGGAGACCTGCACCACCTTGGAGAGCCCCGTCACCTGCACCGGTGAGCTCTGCGTGGTGGTGGTGCCGTCGCCCAGCTGGCCGAACGCGTTGAGTCCCCAGGCCCAGACCGTGCCGTCCGAGCGCAGCGCGAGCGTGTAGTCAGTGCCCGCCGCCACCTGCACGACGCCGGTGAGCCCCGGGACCTTCACCGGCGTGAGGCGGTTGGTGGTGGTGCCGTCTCCGAGCTCGCCGAAGAAGTTGTAGCCCCAGGACCACACCGTGCCGTCCGAGCGCGCGGCCACGCCGTGGTCGAACGACAGGTCCATCTGAGTCACCTGGGCCAGGTTGAGCACCTGCCCCGGCGTGGACCGGTCGACGGTGGTGTTGTTGCCCAGCTGCCCGAGCGCGTTGTAGCCCCAGGTCCACACCGTGCCGTCCGAGCGCAGCGCGGCGCTGCTGTAACTGCCGGCGGCGACCTGCACCATCCGCAGCCCGGACGCCCCGGGCAGCCCGGACACCGGCACCGGGGTGGTGCGGAGCGTGGTGGTCCCGTCGCCCAGCTGGTTGTAGCTGTTGTTGCCCCAGGCCCGGACCTCGCCGTTCCACAGCAGCGCGAGGCTGTGGTTATCGCCTGCCGCGACCTGGACCATGCCCCCTCCCGAGGACACCGGCCCGGCTACGGTGCGCGAGGTCGTGGTGCCGTCGCCCAGCTGGCCGGCCCCGTTGTAGCCCCACGCGAGAGCGCTCGCCTCACTGGCTGCGGCGGCGTGCGCACTCGTCGGCACGCCGCCGCTGGCGGCCGCCGCCAGCGCCGCCGCCAGCGCCGGCGCGAGCAGCCGCGCGAGCAATCGCCGTCCCCGGCGCGCAACCACCGGGGGTCTGTGCTGATGCCTGTCGTGTGCCATGTCCCACCCCTTTGATACCGATGACCACGAAGGGGGCGGCGAAGCAGGTGGGGAACAGCAGCCGAAGCCGACGCGGACCGCCGTTCCGGCAGCGACCGGACGATCCCACGTGCTGCGGCACCAGGCCGTGCGGCGCGCCTGCAGCCGGGATCACGCGCCCGCCGACGCTGCGGCGCACAGGCCGCCGATCGGTCCCGGAGTCCGGGACGACGGCGTCGGCGCCGTCGCACGCGCCCATGGCCACCCTCACAGACCACCCCCAACTCCCACGAATCTAGCCGGACGCTCCAACCGAGAGCAATCGTGAGGACAGGACTGACTGACGCAGCATCACATACAGGGGACGGCTGCCCTGACCTTCCCTCGTACCGTAGAGACCGTGATTGCAGGCGAAGTTGGGAGTCATGGCGAGCAAGAGGCGGAAGTTCGATGCGGAGTTCCGTGAGGGGGCTGTGCGGATCGTCACCGGGACGGGCGCCCCGCGACCGGGACGGCTCCTTCGAGCCGAAGATCGTCAAGAAGCGGCAGAAGCGCCTTGGCGCCGTCCTCGACCGCGCCATCCGCCGCCACACCGACGCCGTCATCTGCCGCCTGCGCTTTCCCATCCACCTCAGCCACTGACCCCCCAAGGCTTCCGTCATGCGAGCGGATGCCGGCCAAGGACCAGGCGTGGTCCTCTCTCAGATGCCCACAGTCGGTTGTCCGGTTGCGGATTCTTGACGACCGCTGCCGCGAGGCGGGACAGGGCTTCGCTGGCCCCGGCGGCCAACGCCGACGTTCCAACCACGCGAGCGCGCAGCCGAGTTGGTCAGGCCCGGGCCCGTTTCCGCCAGTACTGAAAGGTGCCGACTGCATTCGGGAGCATGTCCCAGGGGTGGCTGGTCATATGGCGACCGATGCGGCGGAAGACGGGACCGGCGTCGTCCATCCGCTTCAGCCGGGTCAGGGCGAAGGCGAGCAGGTTGAGGTCGGCGAGCGCCTCGGCGTGCGGCGGAGATGCCGTGTGGAACCACTTGGCCAGTGCGGTGTCGGCCTCGGCGGCCGCCCTGGGCTCATACCAGTGCCCGTCCGCCGCGAAAGCGGTGGCGAAGTCCCTGGTCATCCGGTAGGCGACCAGTTCCACACGAGCCGCGAGCGGCAGCAGGGCCACCGGTGATCCGTGGGGCGCCCGGTCCGCGCACTGACGAGCGAAGTCGATCATGTCCATGAGTGTGCCGTGGCCCCGCGGGGACATGTGCCGCAGCATCTGGTGGTAGGCGGCCCGGTTCCACGGGTCTCGCGTGACCGCTTCGGTCCACACAGGGACGGCCGCGTGGACGGGGGAGCCGCAGATGTACATCAGCCGCAGCATGGCCAGCAACGGGGTGGGGTCCTCGGGGGCGGTCTCCGCCGCCTGCATGCAGTCGCCGTACACGTCCCAGGCAACCGACCAGTCCGTGCCACCTTTGACCTGGGCAACCCGCGTACAGGCCCGTAGGACCAGGGCGTCGGGGTCCCGTGGACGCTCCTTGATCCATCGGTCCGTGACGACCGGTGGCAGGGCTCGTGCCAGTACGGAGATCCGGTGGACCCGCCGGTCCCAGTCACGGCCTGTGGCACGCAGCAACTCGGCGACAGGCATCCACAGCGGGCGGGTGGACTCTGCCCCGAGGCCGTGCAGTTGCTGTGTGGGGCGCAGCTCGGACAGGGTCCGGTGCAGTTGGCGGTCGTCGAGCTCGGGGCCTGTGACCAGGGGTTTTCCGCGTCGCAGCATGGGTGGTCCAAGAAGGAGGTTCGGGCTGATGGGTGGGGCGCGCCGCCGGCGGAGAGCGGACGGCTGCCGCTACGCCGGTGATCTGACATCGCATGCGCGTCGGCCCCCACCGGGCTCTTACCTGGTGGAGGCGCGAGCACTCACACGGTTTCCCCGGGACTCGCGTCCTGGGGAAACCGTGTCCTCTACAGGGGGATCGGTCAGCAGCAGCGGCTGGGGGCGTCCGACTCGCGGTGCGTGCTCCGCATCCGCTCGTACTCGCGGCGGGTCGGCACCGGCGCGAGCGGGTGATGGCGACGGTGCCGCGCGCAGTAGCGGTCGTACTCCGCCCCGCCGGTCAGCTCCCGCGCGTACCAGCGTACGGCTCCCAGAGCCTTCCGCACGCTTCTCATGAGCCCGCCCCCACCAGCGGCTTGGTGCGCGGGGACTCCGGCACCTCGATGCGGGACTCGACGTACGGCGCCTCGGTCGACGGCGGCGGCTCGGTGGCACGCAGGGTGCGGACGCACGCCAGGGCGCAGTTGACCAGGACCGTGACCACCAGCAGGAGGAATACGGCCATGAGCACACCGTCGACCGTGTTGTTGAGCACGATGGTGTGCATGTCGTCCATGTTCTTGGCGCCTGGCAGGAGCTTGCCGGCGTCGATGGCCTGCGCGTAGGCGTCACGCTGGGCGAAGAATCCGATCTTCGGGTTGCCGGAGAAGATCTTCTGCCATCCGGCGGTGAAAGTGACGGCCACGTCCCAGGCCAGCGGGATGCCGGTGACCCATGCCCAGCGCAGCTTGCCGGTCCGGACCAGCATGGTCGTGGTGACGGCGAGGGCCACCGCGGCCAGCAGCTGGTTGGCGATGCCGAACAGCGGGAACAGCTGCTTGATGCCGCCCAGCGGGTCGGTGACACCGGCGTAGAGGAAGTAGCCCCAGGCACCCACGACCAGGGCGCTGGTGATCCAGATGCCCGGCTTCCAGGTGACCCGGCCGATCGGCTTCCAGACGTTGCCCAGCATGTCCTGCAGCATGAAGCGGCCCACCCGAGTGCCTGCGTCCACCGTGGTGAGGATGAACAACGCCTCGAACATGATGGCGAAGTGGTACCAGAACGCCTTGAGCCCGCCGCCGAACACACTGGAGAAGATCTCCGACATGCCCACGGCCAGTGTGGGCGCACCGCCGGAACGGCCGATCAGCGTCTGCTCGTCGACGGCTTTGGCCGCCGCGGCCAGCTGGTCCGGAGTGATGGTGAAGCCGAGGCCGTTCACCGCCTGGGAGGCGCTTTCCGTAGTGGTGCCGAGCAGCGCGGCCGGGGCGTTCATCGCGTAGAACAGACCCGGTTCGAGAACGCAGGCGGCGATCAGCGCCATGACGGCGACGAAGGACTCCGTGAGCATGGAGCCATAGCCGATCAGCCGGACCTGGGACTCCTTCTGGATCAGCTTCGGGGTGGTGCCGGAGGAGACCAGCGCGTGGAAGCCGGACAGGGCACCGCAGGCGATGGTGATGAAGAGGAACGGGAACAGCGATCCGGCGAAGACCGGCCCGGCGTCGGTGCGGGCGAATTCGGTCACGCCGTCGACCTTGAGGGTGGGCGCGGCGATCACGACACCGATGGCCATCAGGGCGATGGTGCCGACCTTCATGAAGGTCGAGAGGTAGTCGCGGGGGGCCAGCAGCATCCACACCGGGAGCACGGAGGCGACGAAGCCGTAGCCAGCCAGGCAGAAGACCAGGGTGGTGGGGTTCCAGATGAAGTACTGGGCCAGCGAGGAGTTCTGGATCCAGCCGCCGCCGAGGATGGCGAGCAGCAGCAGAGCGACACCGATGACACTGGTCTCCACGACCCGGCCCGGCCGCAGGTAGCGCAGGTAAAAGCCCATGAAAAGGGCGATGGGGATGGTCATGGAGACCGAGAAGGTGCCCCAGGCGGACTCCGCCAGCGCGTTGACGACGACCATCGCCAGAACCGCGAGCAAGATGATCATGATGGCGAAGACGCCGATCAGCGCGGCAGCGCCACCCACCTTGCCGATCTCGTCACGGGCCATCTGGCCCAGGCTCTTGCCGTCCCGGCGCATGGAGAGGAACAGGACCACCATGTCCTGGACCGCACCGCCGAAGATCACGCCCGCGATGATCCAGACGGTGCCCGGCAGGTAGCCCATCTGGGCTGCCAGGACGGGGCCGACCAGGGGGCCGGCGCCAGCGATGGCCGCGAAGTGGTGGCCGAACAGCACGCGGCGATCGGTGGGGTGGTAGTCGACACCGTCCTCCAGTCGCTCGGCGGGAGTGGCGCGGGTGTCGTCGACCTCCAGGACCCGGCGGGCGATGAACCGTGAATAGAAGCGATAGGCGATCGCGTACGAGCCGAGGGCCGCCATCAGCAGCCAGACGGCCGAGATCTCCTCGCCCCGGGACAGGGCGAGCACGGCCCACCCGACCGCTCCCACAATCGAGACCACGGTCCACACCAGGACCGACCGCGGTGTGATACGAGCCCTACGGGACGGCGGGCGAGGCCCGGACTGCGGCAGTCCGGTTCCGGGCACAGCGGTTTCAGGCATGGCGGCTCCTCATACGACAGCGGGGGAATCACGGAGGGCGGGTGCGGCGGCCCGGTCCTGCTCGGCGCAGACGCAGCAGCACAAGTCGCAGCCCCGCACCCGGACGAGCCGGCAGCAGTGGAAGAAGAGCACGCCGACACATCTGGGTGTGCGCCGGCGGACCCACGAGACCCGCAGCAGGCCGACTGCGGGTGCGAGGAGCGGTTCGGCGGCCGTGACGCGCGTCAGCCGGGGTGACCGGGGCGTGCCATGGCGGCCGCTCCTCTTCGATGTGCCTTTCGGTCTGTCCGTTCAAGAGTTGCCGGTCTGCCGCGTCCGGTTGACAGCGGATTTCCGGAAGATGCCCCAGCGGTCCTCCGTCCTCGAAGCGGCCGACGCGCACCTCTCGGGCAGGGGCCCTGGGACGGTCCGTGCGCAACCGCGCGCACGCGTGGCGCCCGACTGGCGTCGCTGGAGGCGCTCCTCGGATGCGTGCTCCGCATCCGCTCGTACTCGCGGCGGGTCGGCACCGGCGCGACGACACCGAAGACAGCAACTCACCACGGGCTGACACAACTTGCGCCTTTCACCCCTTATGGCGTGCGCCACGGTGATGTGTCGACACATTTCCGCGTGATCCGCGGACTTTCCGCCGTGGTTCCTGTCATCCCGATCGCCCTTCTCCGCAACCCTTGGGTGTCGGACTCGCAAACTTCCACGAACGCGTCAGGACACCAGGGACGGTGACCGATGGCCGCAGACGCTCTCGCCGGGACCTACCTTGCCGTCGTCGCCGGGGCGTCTCTCCTTGCCATCTCGGCACGCCGCTTCCAACCCAGCGATCGGCTGCCCTCCCTGGAGGGCTGGGCACTCGCCGACCGCAGCCTGAAAGGCGGCTGGACATGGCTGGTGCTCGGCGGGACGATGTTCACCGCTTACACATTCACGGCCGTCCCGGGCCTGATGTACGGCAAAGGCGCACCGGCCTTCTTCGCCGTCCCCTACACGGTCATGGTCTGCCCGCTGGCCTTCGTCCTGCTGCCCCGCCTGTGGACCGAGGCCAGACGTCGCGGCCACATCACCGCCGCCGACTTTGTCCGCGGACGCTACGGATCGCCCCCACTGGCCCTCGTCGTCGCGCTCACCGGCATTCTCGCCACGATGCCCTACCTGGCGCTGCAGGTGCTCGGCATCCGTGCCGTACTCACCGCGGGTGGGCTTTTCCCGCACGCCACCGGGAGCGATCTGGCGATGGTGGCGCTCTACGCCGGGCTCGCGGTGGCGACGTATCGGCACGGGCTGCGGGCGCCCACCGTGATCTCCGCCCTGAAGGCGGTCGCCGTCTTCGTGTCCGTTGCCGCCGTCGCCTGGGCGGTTCTGGCCGTACTCGGTGAACCTGGACACATATTCGAGGGCGCCGAACGCCGGATGGCCGAGTCGGGGACCGGACCCGGCAACAGCGCGTCCCTGCTCCTCAGCACGCCGCAGCAGCCCGCTTACGCAACTCTCGCTCTGGGCTCGGCGCTGGCCTTGTTGATGTACCCCCACGTCCTGACCGCCGGCTTCGCCGCGGCCGGCCCCGGCACGCTGCGCCGCGTCTCCGTCGCGCTGTCGGCCTGGGTCGCGCTCCTCGCCGTATTCGGGCTGCTCGGCGTCGCCGCGGTGGCCGCCGGGGTGCGCACGCCCGACGGCGGGGCGGAGGCAGCGGTGCCGATGCTGGTGGCGCAGACGATGCCTGCGCCGCTGGCCGGGCTGGTCTTCGGCGCACTCACCATCGGCGCGCTGGTTCCGGCTGCCGTGATGTCCATCGCCGCCGCCACCACCTTCGTGCGTAACGTGTACGTCGAATATTTTCACCCCACCGCCACCCCGAAGCGGCAGGTCCGGATCGCCAAGGTGGTCTCGGTGACAGCGAAGATCGGCGCGGTCGCCTTCGTACTCGGGCTGCGGGGCCAGGACGCCATCAACCTGCAACTGCTCGGCGGCGTCTGGATCCTGCAGATCTTCCCCGCTGTCGTCCTCGGGCTCTTCGACCGACGCCTGCACCACCGGGGGCTTCTTGCGGGCTGGGCTGTCGGAATGGCCGCCGGAACGGTCATGGTCGTGGCACACGGCTTCTCCCCCACCGTCGTCCTCGGCTCGCCCGGGGGGCCGGTGGAGATCTACGCCGGGCTGGCCGCCCTCGTACTGAACCTCGCCGGCGCGGCGCTTGTATCCGTGGCGCTCAACCTCGTAAGCCACGTGCCCATCCGCACAACCAGGGGGTGGTGGCCCGGGGGCAGGCCGCAGGCCACGCTCATGCCCCGAGACGGGAGCAGCGAACCGTGAGACGCAGCCAACAGCAACATGACAGGAAGGCAGCGATGGCCGTCGGGACCCTGGGCGGTGAGGTGGCGGGGGGACCTCTCGCTGACGGCGAGCCGGGCGTCTCGCAGCCTGAGCAGCAGGTTCCCGAGAAGCCCGTCCACCGACCGGCCCTGAGTGCCGCCGATCAACCGGAGCGTGAGGCCGCTGTCGCCCGTCTATTCGAAGAGCACTACACGTCCATGCTGCGGCTGGCGACACTGCTGGGCGCTGACGACCCCGAAAACATCGTGGCCGAGGCCTTCTACGAGATTTTCCGGAGGTGGCGCAGACTGCGTGACTCCGGTTCCGCCGAGGCGTATTTGCGCTCGACGGTGTGCAATCTGACCCGGATGCGTGTCCGTCATCTCCAGGTCGTCCGCAAGCACGCTGATACTCCGTCCACGGAATGGGTCGCCTCCGCCGAGACCTCGGCCCTGCTCCATGACGATCAGCGGGTTCTGATCGCGGCACTGCAGGAGTTGCCCCCACGGCAGCGGGAGGCGCTGGTGCTGCGGCACTGGCTCGGATTGAAGGAGAAGGACATAGCAAGGGCGATGGGTATCTCAGCAGGATCGGTGAAGACGCACACGGCACGCGGGATCGCCGCGCTGACGCACGCAATGGAGAACCGGCGATGAGAACAGCTCACGACAACGGCCACCCCGACGAGAGCGCTCTCGAGGGGACCGAGAAGCAGCTGCGGGACTCGCTCGAGGCCCTGGCCGGCGAAATCCACGCAGCTCCCGACGCCTACCGCACCGCACGCGGTGAGTGGCTCCGCCGGGAACGTCGCCGTCGCCTCGTCCTGGCACTGCTGATCGCCGTCGTCTTCACCCTGGCCACACTGGTGGGGCTCTTGATACTCAACCAGTCACCGTCGCAGCCGAGCGTCATCTTTAACGACGCCGACGGAACGTCCGTAGGCCAGGTCTTCGGAGCCGCATGATGTACCGGACGACGTGACCGGCGAGGCGGGCGGCACAGTTCCGACCACCGTGCGCGCGTCAGTCCCCACGCGCGCGGGTCCGGTGCCGCGCTCAGCCTGGGCGGGACCCTCGCCATCATGCGCGAGCTGTCCTTCACGGGCGCCTCGGCCGCGCTCCTGCCGGAGACGAACATTGTGGCGGGCTCGATCACCGGCTCGCGCCGCCTGCGAGCCCGCGAGATCTGACCAGTAGTCGCTTCGATGTCATGCCGTCGACGCCTGATCTCTCATTTCAATTGACCACTCCTGAGCAGCCCGAGAGCCTTCCCCACACCGCAGCATCCCTGACGGGTGCTGTCACATCGGAACCTCCCAGGCAGCGCGACCACCGCTACCGCTGATTCGCCGCGCTGACCGCCTCCCCCGGGACCAAGGTCCACTACCGCCGACGACGCGACTGGCACGCCTCCGCCTTGCGCCACCTGTTCAACCGCATGGTCGGCCAGCTCTATCACTGCCTGCAGCACGGTCATCACTACGACGAAGCACTGGCCTTCCCGTCCCCGTCGGAAGGACTCGAGGCGACCGCCGCATAGCCAGGGAGGCCCCGACCGCTACTCCGGGATGACCAGGCCGAACTTGCGCAGCTGAGGCAAACATGCGGCCAGGCACGCATCGGCGGAGACAGCGTCCGTGCGCACCAGGAGGTCCTCCTGAAACGGGCCTCCGCTCGCAACGAACGTCCATGGCTTCGTGCCCTCGCGCATGCGCTCGGCATCGGCCTTGAACAGGACCGTGACTCCCTGCTCGGCCAACGACTCCATGACACGCACCACGTCCACTGAGACCCCCCTGCGCCCCTAATCGAACAGCCAGCAAAGCTACAAAGGCATCCCGGCCGTCCTCTTGACGGCTTGAGCCCGTGAGGCGTCTAACCCGCGGCTCCTCCATGGTGATCCCGGCCGTCACCCGGCGGCCGTCCCAACTCGCCAGGAGACCCTGTCCCATGTCCGACCTCGCCCGCACCAAGCTCGCTTTCGCCGCCCTTGGCACCGCTGGCTGAGCAGCGGTGCCACCGCGGTCCTGCCGGAGGCATGGGCGGCGTCGGCGAGTCGCAGATCGCCATCGAGTACGTCTCCCTGGCAGGCGAAGGCACTCGCGTCGGAGGCCGCCACCTCGATAGCGACGGAAGTGAACTTGTGAGGGCCCGGGACTAGAGCGGGTCGGCCCCTGTGCCCAGAGGGCGGCGGCCTGGCGACCGCGTCACCACCTGACCCTCATTCCCGGAGGCAGGAGATTCGGCGGCAGCCCGTTCCGCAGCCGTACGGCCTCGCTCGCGGCTGTCGCCAATGGGCGACAGCTCCGGCTCGGCGGCGGGTTGGGGACCGGTGCCCAAGGGGCGGCGGGGGGTGATCACGGCCCGAGTCTCGCAGTTCGCTGGACGGTCCAGCACGACGGATCCAGCCGCATCGCGGCACGTGGGTGCCTGGCCGTCTGTGGTTCACGGTAGGAGCAGGCCGGGCTCATGCCTGCCGTGAGCACGCGTCCACGTGACTACGCCGTCGCGACGATGCCGACTATCAATTGAACTTTACGGAACAGACTGGCCGTCCGCACCAAGTGCTTAGAAGTGGCCGATCTCCGTACGGAAAGTGCCGGAACGGCGCTGCGCCGCTCCACCCCACGGCACTTGGCTGGGGAGCCAGTCTGTTCCGTAAAGTTCAGACGGTGGCCTCCAGGCCGGGGGTAGACGGCGCGGCAGCCCTTACGCCGAAGCACCAGGCCGCCGCGCCATCCTCACCGCCCGGCTGGACGCTTGCCGGCTCTACCTGATCAGCGGCTGGTGAGTTGTCCGGTTCCAGACATGCCGGTTCCAGACGATCACCGCCCGTTCACCGATGGGCAGTCGGACTCACAGACTGGCGACGCCCTCGGTTCCCCCTACCGGGCACCTTCGTAAGGAGTCCCCGTGAAGAAGACCCTGTCCATGGCGGCGAGCCTGGCCATCGCCACGACCTGTGCCCTTGGCATGGCGCTTCCCGCGCACGCCGCCGACACGACCGGGACAACGACCGTCACCAGCCGGTCGCTGCAGTCGTCCATCGACACCCCCGGAATGGCCCCGCAGACCAAAGCCATCGTCGACACGATCCAGGCCAAGCTGCCCGCTGACTGGGAGTCCCGCCTCAGAGCAACCCGTGCGAAGTACGGCCTGAACGAGTCGCCGTGGAGCGAGATCCGCGACAGCGTGATCAACCCCAGCGACCACCAGTGCCAGCAGACCGAGCTCACGACGTACGCCAACTCTCTCCTCAAGGGCGTGCACCCCGGTGTCCTCGGCAACCTCCAGTTCTACGGTGGTTTCGACTGGGCAGCCTTCGACGCGCTGATCTCCGGCATGGAGTCGAAGTCGAACACCTTCGGCGTCAACGGCGAGTACACCCAGAAGCTCACCGCCGAGACGAAGAACCTCAAGCGCTTCTGGGACATCGACTCCGCGGGCATCCAGCTGGTCCCCATGCACGGAACGGACGTCCTCTCCAGCCCCGAGCGGCTCGCCCACGTTCTTTCCGTGATGTACGGCAACCCGATCGAGGAGGCACCACGGGAATGGGCGCTCGGCCTGGCCGAGACGTTCATCGAGCTGATCGACTCGCAACCAGTTCTCCAGGGCGGCGCAAACCCGATCTTCACCTTCAACGCCTTCGCCTACAGCGAGAAGGGCGATCCGCAGCCCCTCGGCATCTCCGACCGGATCGTCATGGGTGACGGCATCCTGCAGGGCATGACCGCAGTGGGCCTGGGCGATGTCGCGCCGAAGGCCATCGCGGCCCACGAGTTCGGCCACCATGTGCAGTTCCAGAAGAACCTCTTCGAGAGCGACCTGACCGGTCCGGAGGCCACCCGCCGTACCGAGCTCATGGCCGACGCGTTCGGGACGTACTACCTGACCCACGCCCGCGGCGAGGCGCTGAACGCCGCCCGGCTCCTCAACTCCGAGAAGTCGTTCTACCAGGTCGGCGACTGCAGCTTCACCAGCCGGGGCCACCACGGCACGCCGAACCAGCGGCTTGCCTCGTCCAGTTGGGCGGCGAGCGTGGCCAACGACGCGGCGAACCAGGGGCACATCCTGCCCTCGCTCAAGCTCGACGAGCTGTTCGAGGCCAAGCTCCCCGACCTGGTCAAGCCGGACGCCCGCTGACGACCGCGGTCCCACCGCAGGGCGATGATCGCCTGAGCGGCTGAAGACCCGCGCGGGGCGGGCCGGATCACGCACCGGCCCGCCCCGCACGCCCATCGCACGGGCCCGACCAGGGCCATGGTTCAGAGCCAGCCGCGGCGGCCGGCCTGGACACCGAGCTGGAACCGGGTCTTGGCGCCCAGCATCTCCTGGAGGCGGGCGATGCGCCGGGCGACGGTCCGCTCACTCACCCCGAACTCACGGGCGATCGACTCGTCGGTCAGCCCGGCACTGAGGTAGATCAGGAGCTGCCGGGCCTCGCTCGTCGGACTCGCCCCGCCCTCGACGGCCTCGCCGGCCAGCGGGAGCGGGACGGCCATCCGCCAGTACGACTTGAAGACGCCGATCAGCGCGTCCAGGAGGCCTGACGGTTGGACGATGATGCTGTGGTGGCCCGCGCGGTCCGGCGCGGTGACGGCCACCACGGCGAAGCGGTTGTCACAAAGCGCGAGATTCATCGCAAGGTCGGGGAACACCCTCGCCTGCTCCCCGCGGTCGACGCACTCGTGCGCCACCTCCAGCGCCTTGGGGTCCTGCAGGATGTCGGCGCTGTACACCACCCGGTAGGCGATCCCGCGGTCCATGGCCTTCAACGCGTCGGTGTCGATCTCCGGCTCACGATCGCCTCCGCCCACCGGCCCTATCCACAGCGCACGCACCTCCGCCACGGCCTCGTCATGGACCCGTCGCTGCATCGCGTCAAGGTTGTGGGATGTGTCGACGACCTCGACATAACTCGACCCCGAAGTGTGATCGAGCCAGAAGCGTGACAGGAGCGCCGCACTGTCGTGAGCGATCCGGGCTCCGCGCGCGCGTCGCTCGGCGACGGCCTCCAGCACCGCACGAGGCGGCTGGGCGGTCAGCCTGTCGTCCGTGCGTGACACCAGACCGATGTCACTGAGCTCGGTGACCGCGTAGGGGAGCCCTTCGACAGGCGCCCCGACCAGCGTCGGGCGGTCGCTGAGCTCGGTCAAGGTCTGCGGACCCTGTGCCACGAGCGCGAGGTAGGCAGCCTCCGCCGTCGCGGAGAGACCGAGAGCCTGCAGTGGGCGTATTTCGGCCTGGACCTCCTCCTGCTCCTGGCGCTCGTGCTCGGCCTGATCGGTCTGGCGGCCGGCCTCGATCGCCCGGTCCTCGCACTCCCCACACAGCGTCGGGTACCAGCGGGGCCCCGGCTTGGGGTAGGCCGCGGTCGTCTCCCACCGTTCGCCGGTGAACTTCGCTCCGCAGGTGCCGCAGACGGGACGGCAGGCCTCGCGCTCGGCCAGGGGCTTCAGTTCGGCCTGGTACGCCTCGTGACGGGCCCGCTCAGCTTCCTGGGTGCGGACGTCGACCTCTTGCTTGCGCCGGTTGCCGATCGCCTCCAGGAGAGGCTGCATGCGGTCGCGGCCGAAGCGCAAGAACACCGGCCCGGCAGGACCGTGCTCGCGCAGCATCCGCAGCTCGGTCACCACGATCGGGATCTTCCGGTCGTAGAGGTGGTAGTCGCCGCGCGTCGGTTGTCCTTCCCAGTGCCGACGGGTGAGTTCGGCCAGCTGCCGGACGGTGTTGTCCGGGCTGCGGGCGCCGACCCTGTTGAACACCAGCAGCACAGGCGGGTGTGGCACATCGCCGTACCGAGCTTCGGATGCGGGCCAGCGGGTGCGGCATATCGGCCGCTCGGTGCCGTCGGTGTCCTTGACCTTCCGCTGGAAGAACCGCATGTACTTGTCGATCTTCGCGGCGATCTCCTGTGCGGTCTCGTGGCAGTTGTCGACCTCGATGAACAGCAGCGGCACCCCTGCCTCGGGTGCAGTGAGCACAATGTCGGCCTGGGCGCTGCCTCGGCCCGGTGTGTTCCAGGCACCGGCGGTCGGCAGCGGGACGTCGGTGGCGTATGAGGCGATGGTGCCGAGCCCGTCCGGCGCGTCGACGGCAGCCTGGGCGGCCGCGCGGGCGTCGGCCGGCTCATCGGCGAGCAGGGCCAGGTCCGGCTTCGGGCGCAGCATCGCGATGACGGTCTCGTTCACGGCCATGGGGTGGGAGGCGCCGCTGCTGCCCACGCCGCGGGCGGTGCCGCCCATCTCCCCCACCGGCCGTACCAGTTCGTAGGAGGCAGCTTCCAAGCCCTCGGCGGTCAGGTTCCGCAGGACGTCACCGTCCTGCGTGCGGCCGCCGTTCTCAGCCAAGCCGTGCTTGCGCAGATCGGCGAGCGCCCCCAGATGCGAGGCGGTGCGGGCCGTCTTCCGCTCGGACGGCGTCTTCTTCTCAGTGTGCCGGTAGGTCAGGTGCGGCAGCGCGATCCGCTGGATCTGGTCGACCGTGGCCACCTTCAGCACTCCAAGCACACGCAGCACGTCGCCACGCAGCAGGTTCGACGACCCCGCCGGATTCTTCTTGCGCTTGCCCGCCATCAGTCCCTCCCCTTCCCCCTGCCGCTGCCGGCCCCCGGTGCCGGACGACCCGCCCGGGCAGGGCGGGACGCCCCACAGGGCCGCCGAACCCGATGATCTCCTCCTCCACGGACACCCAGCCCTTCAAAAGGAGGGGAGAAGGGGGCTATTCAGCCGACGGGCCGCGGAACAGCGGCGGACCTCCTTGGTGACCAGGGGTTTCCCTTCGCATCGTATGCCAGGCACCCAAGTGGGTTCCGAAGGAGGCCCCCAAGTGGCCACCGCAGTAGGTAGTGCCGGCGTGCCTGGTGCACCAGGGCCATGGTCCAGTGGAGACGCGCGCCGTGCTCGTCGTGGTGGATACGGGAGTTGAGGAACAACGGAGCGAAGGCCGGCGTCAGCAGAGTTGCCGCAGATAACGGGGCCGGTTCAAGCACTCTCGACCGGGCGTAGTCAGCTCAGTGTGAGCGGCGCCGCAGATTACGGGCCATTATCCGTGGCGGATCGTCACGGAGCGTACAGACGGCGGGCCCATGCTTGATGTTCTCTCGGCAGAAGACAGTGTCCCGGGGCGCGGTCAGAGCGCCTGGAGCATCCGGTGGCGGCAGCCTTGACGTGGCCTTGTGGATCGCTGTGTACCAGCTTGAGCCTGCCTCAGCCCCGTGTTCAGTCCGCACAGTGAACCGGAGGGGACTGACAACCGGCTGGCCTGCCGGACGGCCGCTGAGCCAGGAGTCAGTCCGGAATTTGGCTGGGCCTGCTGGACTGGAGAGCTACAGGAGTAGCGACTGAAGCGACTCACGATGGAAGAGCAGAATCCGGTGCTGTGAGCGGGGCTTGTCTGGTGCTCGGTCGCTTCCGTCGCTGTCTTAGCTTGGCTCAGCGACTGAAGGCCAGCGACTCAGCCACGTTTTGGTCGCTGCTGGAGAACGGGGGCAAAACTGCAGGTCAAAGCACCCTTGGCTGAGTCGCAGCGACTGAAGCTACTGGACTTCGGGTATATGAAGACATTCACGTGCGCGTGCCTGCGTCATATATAGGAAGCTTCAGTCGCTTCAGTCGCTGATTTCAGGTGCAGGACTCTGCTGGCCTGCGGCTCTACTTGAACCGCTAGACAGCGACTGAGGAGAGGTCGGTCGCTGCCCCTCCCGTTCGGTCGCTGGCAGCCGTGCCACCGGTCTCATCGTCAACACGGCGGCAAGGCCTTTTCGTATGTGCTCCATGACCTCATCAGCCACGTTCGCTAGTCTGTGTCCGTCGTTGAGTCGCTTCGGTCGCTGATGGGGGATGCAAATGCCTGCTGAGCTGCGGCTTCCTTGCAGCGACTCACGGCAGCCCGCCTCCGAGTTTTCAGTCGCTGAGTTGTCCCTGGCCACCGCCCGCTGGTGCGCGCGCCGCGGTTGGCCAGTGCACCCCCTGGCCCCAGGCCGCAAGACCCCGGCAGCGAACTGCAACGACTGCCGCACAAACCCCCACCCCGCCTCATCTTGCGCCTGCCTCCCAGCAGGCCGCTGGTGCCACGGCTTCCACGCCGCCACCCTCGACCAAGACCGCATCCACCAATGGTGGGGACGACACCCCGAGTTCGGCATCGCAGTCTCCTGCGGCCCGGCCGGCCTGGTCGTCATCGACATCGACGCCCACCCAGTCCAGCCACCCACGCGCGACCGAATCCTGCCGGGCATCCCGATCGCTGACCACGTCGACCTCACCGGCCTCGCCAACGGCTTCCACACCCTCGCCGTCCTGGCAGCCCTGCGCGGTCAGCCCAGCCCCGCCAACGACGCGACCACTCTCCGCGTCCGCACCCCTTCCGGCGGGCTACACGTTTGGTACCGGGCCGGAGACAGCCGCCGCTGGCAGTCCTCCGTCGGCTCCAGCCCTGGCCGCGCCCTGGCCTGGCAGGTCGACATCCGCGCCCACGGCAGCTACATCATCGCCCCCGGCACCACCACCCAGCACGGCACCTACACTCCCATCGGCGACGCCCGCGAGCCCGCCGCGCTCCCACTCTGGCTCACCCAGGAACTCGAGCGCACCAACCACCTGCCCGCCCCCAACGTCCCCGCGCCCAGGCCGGTTCCACCCCGAGCCCGCCAGGCCGTCCTCGCCGCAGGCGGCGGCCGCGACCGCATCCAGCACACCCTTGCCACGGTCCTGGCTCCCGTGGAGGCCTGCGGCCAGGTCGCTGAGGGCGCAGGATTCTCCGACACCCTCAACCGCGCCGCCTACACCCTCGGCGGGCTCATCGGCGCCGGCCGCCTGCTACAGGACGAGGCCGAACGAGCCCTGAAGGAAACTGCGGCCGCGGCCCGCCCCGGACAGGAGCACCGCATCGAGCAGATCATCCGCAGCGGCCTTGCCGCAGGCCTCAAGCGGCCCCTGTACGCAAGCGGGAGGCGCTCGTGACATCGTCCGGGCCCGAGACGCTCTTCGACTTCGACCCCGAAGCAGTCGCCGCCCAGATCCGCGCCCAGGGCGCTGCCGTCGTGCCGCGCCCGGCGCAGGCCGACACCGGGCATGCCGTGACCGGTGAGGCGACCGCGGACGGGCTGTTGCCGGACACCCTCTCGGACCGCGGCAACGCCAAACTGTTCGTCAAGCTGTATGCCAACGACTACCGGCACGTGCCCGGCCTCGGCTGGTACCGATGGGACACCACCCGCTGGCAGATCGACGAAGACGACACCGTTCTGTGGGCCGCCGGCGACCTGGCCGAGAACATCGCCACCCACGATGCCCGCGGCCTCTTCACCACCACCGCCCTGCAGCAGCACCGCCGCCGAGCCCTGTCCACCACCGGCATCAACGCCATGCTCACGCAAGCCAAGTCCGCCCCCGGCATGGTCTTGAACGCCGCCCGGCTGGACGCCGACCCCTACGCCCTGTGCACCCCCGACGGCATCGTCGACCTGCGCACCGGCCTGACCAAAACCCCCGACCCGAACAAGGACTTCCACTCCCGCTCCACCACCGTCGGCCCCCAGCCCACCCCCACCCCCCGCTGGGAAACATTCCTGACCGACACCTTCGGAGCCGACAGCGAAGGCCGGGAGATGATCTCCTACCTGCAGTTGCTGCTCGGCTACTCTCTCACCGGCGACGTCGGCGGCCAGGTCCTGCCCTTCCTCTTCGGCTCCGGCAAGAACGGCAAGTCCGTCCTGCTGGACGTGCTGATGAAACTCCTCGGAGACTACGCAGATGCCGCCCCGCCCGGATTCCTCATGGCCCGCCCCTATGAAGGCCACCCCACCGACCTCGCCGAACTCCACGGCCGCCGTGTCATTGTCTGCTCCGAGGTCAAGCCCGGCGACAAGTTCGATGAGGCCCGCGTCAAGCTCCTGACGGGCGGTGACCGTATCAAGGCCCGCCGCATGCGGCAGGACTTCTTCAGCTTCGAACCCACGCACAAGCTTTGGCTGCTGGGTAACCACCGTCCCGAGGTCGGCACCGGCGGCTTCGCGTTCTGGCGCCGCATGCGCCTGATCCCCTTCGAACGCGTCGTCCCCGACCACCGCAAGATCGATAACTTGGCGGACATCCTCGTCACCGAGGAAGGCCCCGGCATCCTCAGCTGGCTCATCGACGGAGCCCGCCGCTACCTCGCCGGCGACCGCGACCTCACCGGCCCCGAACGCGTCCGCATCGCCACCACCGCCTACGCAGAAACCGAGGACCACACCGGCCGCTTCTACGAAGAACGCTGCCACCTCGCCCCTGACCTGCGCGCCGAGCAGACAGCCCTCTACGCCGCCTACAAGACGTGGTGCCAGAATGAAGGCGCACCAGTCGTCTCCTCACGCGCTTTCGCCGCCCGCACCCGGGAACTGGTCGGGCTGGCCTCGCCCAAGGAGATGATCCTGTCCAACCAGCGTAAGCACTACCCGGGCATCGGACTGCTCACCGACGAGGAAAGGGACACCAGCGCATGAGTTCCCTGATCAGCGCGGACGAGATCAGCCACGAGACCGAGCTCGTGTGGCTGGAGGACATCGACCAGCTCGACTACGTCCGCCAGAGCCTGGACCGGCTGCCCACCCGCAAGGGACGGCCCGCCTACCACCGCGACGGACGCATGGTCGGCTACGCCCTCCTCGGTTCCGCCGCAAAGTCCTCCCGCGCCTCCGGAACCTTCCGCCGCCGCGTCTTCTGGCTCCTGCCCCACGACCGCGACAGCGTCCCCGACGGCCTGTACGCCAAAAGCGCTCCCGCCGAAGCCGTCGACCCCCGCACCCTCAAACCCTGCATCAAGGGCTATAAGACCGAGCGCTCCGAAGGCGGCCCCCCTTCGACCGCGATGCAGGAACTCGGCATAACGTTGCCCCTGTAAGCGCAGACCATCATCCGCGGCTGACCTCGATGCCCAACTCCATCCATGCGTATGTGTAGAGTGGCGGAACCGACGACGCGGGGTGGAGCAGCTCGGTAGCTCGCTGGGCTCATAACCCAGAGGTCGCAGGTTCAAATCCTGTCCCCGCTACGAGACGGAAAGGGCCCGGCCATCCGGGCCCTTTCCTGTTGTCGCCGTGCATGCGCTGAGCGTCCACACCGATGCGGTCGCAAGCAGTGGGACGCCCAGGTCGCGGCTTGGACACCCCCGCGAGCGATGAATATTTGCTGTCCCAACTCGCGAACAAGGTCATCGTGCCCCTCACGTGCGCCTTCCTTGCCTGGCGACGCGTGGGATCCGCTCGAAGGTGCACCGGTGCCTGCTGTGGCGGAGGCTGGAGCCATGGATGTGCCGACGGAGGCGGTGTGGACGGGCTGGATCACGTTCGGCCTGGTCAGCCTGCCTCCATACCCGACATTCGAACCCGTCCTGACTCCCGCCGAGATCGCCGATGTCGAAGCACAGTTCGGTGTCGCGCTCCCCGACGAGTACCGCACGTTTCTGGCGGAGGTCGGAGCCGGCGTCCCCGGACCGGCACTCGAGCTCACGTCGTTGCGCCGAATCGACGGGAAGTGGGGATGGGTCTGGGAGAACGACGAGGACCATCCCTGGCTGCTGGACCCCAGTAGGCCGTTTGTCGAGACGGAAGATTGGGCCGACCAGCAGATAGCGACCCTTCGCGCCGCCGGATACGAACCCACCACCCGTGACGAAGACGACGATTATCTGGACGACTACCGCAAGGTCTTCGCCGATGCCGGCGACGAGGTCTGGCACCTGGAACGCGGGCGGGGTGCGATCCACATCAGCGACAACGGATGCGGGATGACCGGCTGGCTCATCGTCGTCGGCACGCACCGCGGGGAACTCCGGGACCGGGACTGCGCGGTCAAGTCGCCCTTCGAGCCGTACCTCGATGCAAACGGAAACCGTCATACCTTCCGCACCTGGTACCTCGAGTGGCTTGAGCAACGCGAGGGGGCAGCTCGATGATCAAGGGCTGGTAACCCTGGCCCGCCTTACGCACAGCGGCCTACTCAACCTTTCCCTTCAAAGGAACTGCACCCAATTGAGATGACTTGTTAGGTCGGGCTGAGCGGGTGGTTCCCTCGTTGGGCGGCGGGCTCTGCCCAGCGCGCCGTTCGTCGGGTGTCCAGGATCGGGCTTGCCCGACCGCTTGCGGCGCCGTAGGCGTCCTGGACTCCCGACGGGCGGTGTGCTGCCCTCCGGGCACCGACAGTCCGGCCGGGCATGCGGCCGGGAAACGCCAGGGGCGAGTCCGGGTCCGCCGGTGCAGTACCACGAGCGTTAGCTCGTCGGCTGGCAGTTGTACGGTCATCAGCTCGTGCAGCACCGTCCCCTGCTGGGCGCAGGTCCCGGTGCGGTGGGCGTAGTCCAGACTCGCCAGGAGGAGCGCCCAGGCGTATGGCAGGCCGAAAGATGCCGCAACGGACGTCAGCCCGGCCCGGCTCACGTCCTCGCCGTCCAGCTCGATACGGCCGCAGGCACATGGAGCCAGGCGACGGGTCAACTCATAGACACATTCCTCGGGTTCGCCCTCCCGGGGTTCGGGTGTGTACTGGCGGTCACCACCAGGCTGGACCCCCCGGAGAACTGGCGACAGTTGAATACGCGAGCCCGCCAGTACCGAGGCCGGAGGAGTCCACTCTCCCGCAGGCGCGGCACGACACAGAGGGGGCGTGTGTGTTACAGGTCCGACTCTGCGGGCGGGAGCTCGGTCTCGCTGCGGTTGTGCAGCCAGTTCAGCAGCCGAAAGCCGCGCTCGCTCTGCTCAGCGTTTCCCCACAGTGCGGCCGAGAACGCTGCGACGGTGAGTGCCCCCAGGACCGACGGACCCGTGGCCGACCAGATGCGCGAGCACGTGGCTGCTGCCCTCGCTGGCCACCACTTCACCGACATGCGTGACCGCAAGATCACGTGTCACCGTGGGGAGTCCCCCCGGACCTGGGCGGCACGGGCCATCGCCTCCCGCCGTGACGGCAGCCTCGCCCGCGCAGACGCCGAGGGCGCCGCATGGCGCCGCGCCCACCCCTCGCCGTACGTCGTCGCGAACTCGGACCTGACCCCCGAGCACTACGCGATGCTCCAGTACGTCGAACAGCTCATCCGGGACACGCCCTATCCGGGCCGGCCCAGCGCCCCCGAGGACGAGCCGCTCATCGAGCAGCTGCTTGCGGCCGCAGGCAGGAACGCCGGCGAGTACGCCATGACCCGCATCCTGGTCAACGCGGACCGGGCGCCCGCCGACGGCAAGCCTCAGCTGCGGGCCGTCGTTCCGGGACCGGGCGCTCAACACCTTGAAGTTCGCCGTGGCGGGGCGCAACGCGGAGATGAGCGAACTCGATGACCCGCACATCCGGCTCGTCGACGAGGGCCTGAAGGTGCATGTCCCGTCGGTCAAGGGCCGACCGGCACGGGACGTGCCCGTCACCTACGGCGAGAACCCCGACACCTGCCCGGTCCGCTGCTGGCTGGCCTGGCAGGAGGCCAAACTCGCCGCCGGGGCCGCCCCGGACGGCCCCACGTTCCTTCCCGTCGACCAGTGGGGCCACTTGGGCGCCACCCGGCTCTCGCCGGACGGCGTCGGACGCGCCATGGCCCGCGCCGCCCAGTACGCGGGCCTGACCGGGCGCCGGATCACCGGCCACTCCGGCCGGCGCGGCCTCGTCACCACCGGCCGGAAGAAAGGCAGGCGGATCGAGAAGCTGCCAAGCAGGGCGGCTGGTCCGCCAACTCGCCAGTGTTCTGGGAGTACATCGACGAGGGCGAGATGTTCGAGGACGCCGCCACCGACGGAATCGGGCTGTGACCGGACCCGCGTGCCCGGTCCGGTCACAGCCCGACGCACGTGAGGAGCAGGAATGCCCGTGAGGCAGGCACAGGTGTAGTCAGCCCCAGTCGCCGTTGATCCACGCGAGCAGGCGGGCGCGCTTCTTGTAGGAGCAAGGAGCGTAGACGGCGCCGGACGTGACGTACGTTTCGGACCCGCCCTGCAGGTCGTACCCGTAGTCGCTGGGGCCGTATTCGCCGTCGCGGTAGCCGTCCATGTCGTCGGCCCAGTCGAGGAGACCGAAGTCGAGGTTGAGGTTCTCGAGGTACCGGGCGGGGTCGGCCGGTTCTACCGGTCTGGGACGACCGTCGGCCCCGGCGGTGAGCCGGTCTTCGAGGCAGCCGTCGGAGCGCACGGGCTGGCCCAGCCACCACCCGGCCAGGAACACGGCGTACAGAGTGGTGGCGGCGCCGAGGCGGCGCAGGGTTATCCAGGCAGGCATCCGGGGAGTGTCGCACGACACGAGGCCGCCGTCCGCGTCGGCGGACACACCAGGCCACACCACCTCTCTACCGCCAGTGACCCTCGAACCACGCTCGAAGGCGGGGGCGTTCGCTCGTGTCGTTGGTGCAGGCGACCGCGTAGGAGACGACCGCCTGGGCGTCGGCGCCCCCATGCGGGTTGTAGGCCGGGTCGGGCGTCGGGTCGAGCGGGAGGGGGGACATCGAGTCGTACGGTGACGGGTACGCCGTTGGCGTCTGAGTGGGTGTGGGGGATGGTGCGGTTTCGTACTCCTCGGCGATCCGGTCGAGGGCGGCCTGGTCGAGGTGGCATTCGGGGGTGACGGGCTGACCCAGGTACCAGCCCGCAACGAACACGCCGTAGATCGCGGCGGCGGCGCCGAGGCGGCGCGGGGTGACCCAGCGGGGAGTGTTCACCGGCGGCCCCGTTCCAGAACACGGGCGGCGTCCCGTAGCGCCTGGACCGCGGCTTCGGCGTCCTTTGCACGGCTGTCACGGATGAACTGGCAGGCGGTTGAGAGCGCCTCCTCCCGCATGGCGGCCTCATTCCCCATGGTTGGTCGCGGAATAACCGGTGCATACGCCGGGCAACGGGTCCCCGGTCATGGACTGGTTCCCGGTGCTGTGGCGGGGCCGACCGAGTGCTCGACGACGATGTTGTCCGGGTCCGCGCTGCCGCTCTGGTCGGCGGCGAGGGTGAACCCGGCGCCGAACGCGGCGCCGGTGAAGGCTGCCCCGATTCCGAGGGCGGCGCGCAGGCTAACCCGGCGTATGTCGGGCGGTGTTGTGCTCATGCCGAAGGACCCTACCCGCAGGTGTAGACCTATCTGCCGGTATGTGTGTCCCTCGACTGTGCAACATCCCGCGAGTTCGCCGTGCCCCTCGGTTCCTCGGCATGGGCCGCGCCCGGGCGCCTAGGGCGCCCGGCACACCTCGTAACCTGCCCAGCCAGGCAGCGTCCGGGCGTAATCGCTCTGCCTGAAAGGGGTGGAGGCGCCTGGTAACGATCCGTGCGCACCACCCCCCTTTTGTCACACACGTACCGTTAGGATCTCCATGCTTCGATCACTTGTTCACAGGCCCTTCCGCTCCCGACCGCCGTCGGCCGCGAGGGCGTGCTCTTTGTACTGAGGAGTTTCCGTGGTGTCCACCCGTCGCCGCCCAGCCCGACGTCGGGTATGGCCCAAGATCAGGCTGCTGCTCTTCGTGGCCGTGATCGCCGTGGGCGCCACGGCGCTGTATCCGGTGTGGCGAGCGGCGAACCCGGACCCGCCGGAGCTCGTCGTCCGTTACCGGACCAGCACGCCAGCCATGTCCGCTGCGGCCAAGCCGTCGCTGGAGGTGTTCAACAAGACGGACAAGCAGCTGCCGTTGAGCGATGTCACGCTCCGCTACTACTTCACTGCGGACGACGGCGCCTCGTACGCCTTCAACTGTGTCAACGCCGCCTTCGGCTGCTCGAATCTTGCCGGTCGCGTCGTGGAGATGGGCAAGCCCACCGGCACCGCCGACCGCTATCTGGAGATCAGGTTCACCGAGGCTGCCGGCACCCTTGAGCCCGGCGCCAACAGCAAGGGCATCGATCTCCAGCTCTTCCGCACCGACCACAAGAAGTTGGATCAGTCCGACGACCGCTCCTTCGACGCCGCGATGACCAGCTATCAGGAAGCGAAGAAGGTCACCGCGTACCGGCGCGGCGTTCTCGTGTGGGGTGAGGAGCCGGACGGCACCAAGCCGGACGCCAAGAACAAGACGAAGGCCTCTGCGGCGCCCGGTCCGTTGCCGGCCGTCCCGGAAGGGGTGCTGTTCGACAACTTCGCCTACACGGGCGCCCAGGACCCCGCTCTCTTCAAGCACGGCTGGCTGGTCCGCACCAGCAAGGGCGGCCCCGGAATCAAGAACACCTGGTCGGCCGACGGCGTCACCTTCCCCGGCGACGAGAAGGCCCTGAAGGGCGGCCAGGTGCTGCAGTTGCGTGCCAGCACCGACGGCACCGAGGCGGGCACGAAGCAAGCGAGCCTGGGCACCGCCGCAAGCAAGTTCCGTGAGGGGACGTACGCGGCTCGCGTCCGCTTCAGCGACGAGCCGACGTCCGGCAAGGACGGTGACCACGTCATCCAGACGTTCTACACCATCGGCGGCAAGGGCTCGCAATACAGCGAGCTGGACAACGAGTACATGCCCAACGGTGCCTGGGGCCGGCCCGGACCGAAACTCGACACCGTGAGTTGGCATGACCACAGGACGAACGACCGCGTCTACACCACTACGAACAAGAGCCTGGCCGACTGGCACATAGTGATGATCAGGGTCAAGGACGACGTGGTCAGCTACTGGCTTGATGGCAAGAAGCTCTTCGTCAGCAGCGGGAAGTACGCCCCGCGCGCGGACATGTCGGTGAACTTCAACCACTGGTTCGTGGATCTGCCGTTCAAGGGTGAGCGCGTCTGGGACATGAAGGTCGACTGGCTGTACTACAACGCGAACGAAGTCCTGTCGGCGAAGGAAGTCGAGACCGCGGCTGGGAGCTTCACCGCCAACGGTATGAACTACGTCGACACTGTTCAGGGGGTGCAGTGAGGAAAAGACGGTCCAGTGCCCACAGTCACGCTGGTGCGGGCGATAAAGCAGTGGTGAGCCGGCGCTCCGCCCTGTTCATGGGCAGCGTGGGCGGGGTGGCGATGGCGGGCGGCGGTGCGTGGCTGGGCAGGGCCGGGGCGACCCAAGCCATGGCCGCCCCGGCAGCTGAGGGGGCCATCGGGGGCCTCACCACGGTCCCGCCCTACGCCCCGTCGGGCCGCAGGCCGAAGAACCGCCGGGCCACCTGGTCCCAGCAGTTCCAGGCCTCCCACGGCTGGTCCGCCGCAGGTGCCGGGACCGCGTCCGCCGAGGTGAACGACAAATCCGACTTCGTTCGTGGCACACAGTCGGTGCGGGTGACCACCAACGGCACGGGCAAGCAGTCGTACGTGCGCAAGTCCGGCATGCCCGCGATGAACCTGTCCGGCAAGATGATCAGGCTCGTTTTCCGGGTCGACGACGTGACCAACCTGTCGAAGCTCGTCTTCTATCTGGGCAGCGGCTCCCTCGCGAACTTCTTCTCCTGGACCTTCCATGCTCACTCCAAGACGTCGGCGAACTACGTCCAGTCCGGGGAGTGGGTGACGGTCCACCTGCAGTGGGCGGACGTGACCAGCGCGGCCGGTACGTACTCGATCTCGGCCGTCGGCAAGCCGTCCATGAAGACCGGCTTCACCGACATGTCGTTCGCCGTGTACGACAACGCGGGCGGCCCGGTGACCTACCGGCTCCAGGCGGTGGAGCTGATACCGGATACCGCCGAGGTCTTCCCAAAGGGCGTCGTCTCCATCACCTTCGACGACTCCCACAAGTCCATCCACGACCTGGCTCGGCCGGTGATGGACTCCTTCGGTTTCCCCGGCACGGTGTACAACATCGCCGACGCGATCGGGACCGGGAGCTTCCTGACCATCGACCAAATGCGCTCCATGCAGAACTTCTCCGGCTGGGAGATGGGCGGGCACTCGTACGCGAACGCCGTCCACACTGCCAGTTATCCCAAGCTCAGCGCGGAGCAGGCCGATGAGGACTTCCGCAAGTTGCGCGAGTGGCTGGTGTCCAACGGCTTCACCAGCGAGCACTTCGCCTATCCGCATGGCGCCTTCCAGAAGACGTCGGACGGCGTCCCCGTGGACCTGATCGCAAGCCGGCACTTCACCACGGCCCGGTCGATCATCTCCGAGACGATCGAGTCCTTCGCCCCGGCGATGCCGTACCGCCTCAAGGCACTGACGGGCATCAACGATGGTGCGGGCATCGGCGGTACGGCGCTGTCGCAGCTGACCGGCGCGAATGGCAAGCTCGACCGCTGTGTGAACAACGGTGACTGGCTCATCCTCTGTCTGCACAAGGTCGTCGACGGCGCCCCGAAAACCAGCACGGAGATCGGCACCGCCGGCCTCACCACACTGATGCAGGCGATCGCCGACCGGGACATACCGGTGGTCACGGTCGAGGAGGCGATGGCCTACTACAAGTAGGCGTCCATACGCGTAAGAGGGGGCGACCATCACGGCCGCCCCCTCTTACGCGTATGTGCTCGGGCCTACCAGCCGCTGCCTTGGCCGCCCTGCGGCCAGTTCGGATCCTGGTATTCGCTTTGGCGGCCGTCCCAGCCTTGGCCGTGGCCGTGCGGGTACGGCTGCTGCTGATAGTACGGGTCGCCGCCCTGCCACTGCTGCTGTCCGTGACCAGCCGGGGCGGGCGCCGGCGTTCCCCAGCTCACGGGCTGTTGTGGCACGTTCTGGTGCTGCTGCACGTCATAGCCGGGCAGCGGCTGCGGCTGGGCTGGGATGGTCGCGACGCGAGGCTGCGTGCGGGCCACAGCCACGCCTTCGAGGCGTATCAGCTGGAGCGTCTCGGTCACCTTCTTGTCCGAGTACGGGTCCTCTTCCTCGAAGATCTCCGTCACGTCGGCCTCGTGGTCTCCGGCCACGGATACCTCGACGCCGCCTTGGCGGGTGCCCCAGCTTCCCTTGTGCAGGGTGAGCAGCGCGTAGAAGCGCAAGGGGGTCAGCAGGAACAGCTGGATCAGGCCGTACAGCGGGGCGAGCAGGAACATGCCGAACCGCTTGATGAAGCCCATGCCGCGGCGCGGGAAGTCCAGGTAACGCACGTTGCGGAGGTAGCCCATGAGGACCATGAAGATGACGTAGTCCATGATGTGGTTCAGGAACTGCGTCGGGTTCATGATCGGCAGGATGATCATCGAGTAGAACATCGCGGTGCCGAAGACCAGCCACAGGCCCAGTTCCATACAGGTCAGCCAGAAGGCGGGCCGGTACTTCTTCTGGTGCCGGAAAGCCCACAGGGACTCGCGGAAGAACGACTTGTTCCAACGGACCTGCTGACGCAGGAAGTGCGGCAGCTTCTCGGGCACAGCGGTATAGCCGACCGCGGTCTCCTGGAAGACCACCTGGCCTTCCATCAGGCAGTAGTTGGTCATTCGCCGGTCGTCGCCGAAGACGGCCGGCTTGCCCAAAAACTGCTGGTTGAGGAAGTCGGGAAGGTACTTGCGCACCAGCGTGCCGCGGTAGGCGGACAGCGCGCCGCAGCAGCACAGCACGGACTTGAGCCGCGAGTAGGCGGCCCGCTCGAACAGGAAGGAGTTGCCGTAGCGCAAGTCCTGGAGGCGCGTGAAGACGTTGCTGTCGTGGTTGAGCGCCAGCACCATGCCGGTCGAGGCCATGATCCGTTCGTCGGCCAGCGGGAGCAGCAGTTCACGCACGGTGTCCCGGGACAGAATGGTGTCGGAGTCCACGCACAGGAAGATGTCCGAGTACGGGGCCGCCTCGAAGCCCAGGGCCAGCGCCTCGCGCTTGCCCTTGTTCTCGGGCTGGACGCTGACCGTGTACTTCACCCCCAGCGCCTCGAACTCGCGGCGCATCTTCTTCGCCATCCGGATGCCAGCGTCGTCAGCGCTGCAGTCGTCGATGATGTGGATCTCGTTCGGGAGCCGGCTCTGCGCCAGGAGACTGCGCATCCCCTGCTCGAACATCACCGGGTCCTCGTTGTAAATCGGAATGACCGCGGTGACCCAGCACTGCTCCAGGTACTCCAGTTCCTGTCGGCCCGCCTTGGCGGGCCGGTAGAACAGCGCACCGAACATCTTCAAGGCCAGCAGGCCCATGGCACCCAACGAGTACAGGTGCAGCGAGTCGGAGTCGAGCCGGGTGGCGATGACTGCGGCGATGGCGATGAAGAAGAGGTACGAGACCTTCAGCTGCCGGCGCTTGCGGTGCCCTCGACGCCCACCGGAGTCGACGGCCCCCGGTATGTGCGTATCGTCAGTCGTCACAGCTTGACCACCCGGGGGTGATCGGCGGCCTTGCCCCGGGTGTCGAACAGCTTGCGGGCACGGTCGGCCAGCACGCCCAGGTCTATCTCCCGGTGCGGCTGGAGCAGGATCGTCAGATCCGCGGCCTCGGCGGCGGCCAAATAGTCGTCCGCCCGCTCGACCGGCGTACCGCCCACAGTCCAGTCATCGACGCGCGGGTCGAAGTAGACCAGCTCGGCGCCGCGGGCACGCAGGTTCTCAGCGACGGTGAGGGCGGGGCTCTCACGCTGGTCGGAGATGTCGGGCTTATAGGTGACGCCCAGCAGCAGGACACGGGCGCCGCGCACAGCCTTGCCCTCGTCGTTGAGCAGATCGGCCGCGCGGTTGACCACGTGCACAGGCATGCGCTGATTGATCTCCTGTGCCAACTCCACGAAGCGGAACGGGATGCCCAGCGAGCGCACCTTGTACGACAAGTAGTTGGGGTCGATCGGGATGCAGTGTCCGCCGACGCCGGGACCGGGGTAGAACGGTGCGAAGCCGAACGGCTTGGTGGAGGCGCAACGGATCGCATCCCACAAGTCGACGCCGATCTCACGGCAGAACATCGACATCTCGTTGACGAGAGCGATGTTCACGTGACGGTAGGTGTTCTCCAACAGCTTGGCCATCTCCGCCTCGCGCGTGCTCTTGGCCTCGACCACACGGGTCACGAAGCGTTCGTACAGCGCGCGGGCGGCCTTGGTGCAGTCGCCGGTGATCCCACCGACCACCTTGGGCGTGTTCTCCAACCCGTAGGCAGCGTTGCCCGGGTCGATGCGCTCCGGGGAGAAGGCAAGGTGGAAGTCTTTTCCCGCCTTCAGCCCTCCCGCCTCGAGCTTGGGCCGCACCACCTCGTCGGTGGTGCCGGGATACGTTGTCGATTCCAACACGACGAGCATGCCCGGGCGCAGATAGGTCGCGATGTCGTCGACCGCGGCGTGCACCGCGCCCAGGTCGGGAGCACCGTGGTCGGTGAGCGGAGTCGGAACACAGACAACTACCGCGGCGGCGTGGCCGATGACCTCAGGGCGGTCCACTGCCTCGAAACCCTGCTCGAGCATGGTGAGGATCTGGGCATCGCTGATGTCGTCGACGTGCGAGGAGCCGGAGTTCAGCCCGTCGACCACCCACCGGTTGCGGTCCAGTCCGGCCACCTTCAGCCCCGCAGCCGCCGCGGAACGGGCCAATGGCAGCCCGACATAACCGAGTCCGACAACCACAAGATCCACAGCAGAGGCTCTGCTCACGTCTTCTTCCCAACCCCCGTTGCACTGGCCTCGGCCGAGTACATCCGATGTGACTGCAAACTGAACAATTCGAACAGCTGTAGGAGGTTAGCAACTACTTCTCAGTTCAACCACAGCGTTCACAGGTGCCCCTTGTCACTCAAAACACGTACAACCCTTTGATGATTTGGTTTGTCATACATCGTCCCTAGGGGTGCTGCTTCGGTCCATGAAGGTGAGCTTGGCGGGTGCCTGCTTCCCCCAGTCAGGGTTCGGATGCTAGAGCGCCTTGAGTTGGTCCCATGCTTACAGCGCACCGGGAGCCCTGGGTGTCACACATCCAGCCGAGTTACCCCACGAACACCGGGCACACAACGTCACCTCAGTACCTGCACTCCGGCAGGAGGTACGCCAGCGGCATCAAAGGGGCGGGCCCGATTACCCCCGGTGGCGGGCCCCGCCTCTGCAGCGTTTTGCCGGGACCAACGGCCGGTAACTGGAGCAGCTGCCACCTGGGCCACTGGCCTCCCCCTCAAGATCATCGGCGACCTCTTGCGCCGTCCCCTGAGGAGCATGCTGGGCGGCACACCCCCGCCGCACAGCGGGCTCCACCTCAGCGACCTGGTGCACGCCGAAGGCGTTTACTACTCCGGCAACACGCCCTGACCACAGGCCCGACCACGGCACCGGCCGCCCCGACCATGAGCCCAACCACGGCAGGTCAGGAGTCGGTGATGTGGTCGAACCCGGCCAGCATCGGCGTCAGCTCCTGAGCGCAGCCGCACAGCGTGCACAGCCGCGTCCCAGGGTTTTCCGCGACGTTCAAGGCGTGCTCCACATCGAGCACCGGTGCGCCCTGCGGCGCCTCCTCGCAGTCCGGGGTGTGCAGAGCACACCCCGGGCCGGGCCCCCCTCGCGCACCTTCGCCAGCACCCACCCCGAAGGCTGACGCTCCCCGAGCACCTCGCGGACCGCCGACTGGGCGACGACTTCCGCCGGGCCCGTCCGACGGGGCCTCGGGCTTGCGCTTTCCGTTGCGGCAACTTCTACGGTCATGTGTGTGGCCGGAGAGACCGGCCCGGCGAGGGAGGCACCGGCAATGGCCTGGTCGATCGCGGAGGTGGCGCGGATGTCCAAGGTGACATCGCGGACGCTGCGGCATTACGACGAGATCGGCTTGCTGCCGCCCGCATGGATCGGGAGCAACGGGCACCGCTACTACGAGGAGGCCGATCTGCTGCGGTTGCAGCAGATCCTGCTGATGCGGGAGCTGGACCTGGGGCTGCGCGAGATCCAGGCGGTCCTGGACAGCCAGCTCGACCAGGTGGCCGTGCTCCGCAAGCACCACCAACGGCTGCTCGCGGAACGGGACCGGCTGGAGACGCTGGCCCGTACGGTCGGCCGCACCATCGCCGAACTGGAAGAAGGTAAGGACAAGGGGCACATGACGAAGATCAACAGGCCGGAGAACCTGTTCGAGGGGTTCCAGCCCCGCTCCGAGGCCGAGGTCGAGGTACGGGAGCGGTGGCCACAGGAGTGGGAGCAGTCCCGGCAGGCCGTCGAGGCGATGACCGCCGAGGACACGGAGCGCTGGCAGCGTGAGGTGACGGCGCAGATGATCCGTATGGCGGAGTTCATGGTGGCCGGCACGCCGGTCTCCGACCCCGCGGTACAGGCCGAGGTGGACGCCAACTACCAGGGCATCTGCCGGTTCTGGACCCCGACCGCGGCTGCGTACAAGGGAGTGGGCCAGACCTATGTCGACGACCCGCAGATGCGGGCCAACTTCGACAAGATCGCCGACGGTCTGGCCGTCTACCAGCGCAATGCGATGACCGTGTACGCCGATGCCCGGCTGAGCTGACCGCACGCGCCTAGCGAAGGCTGTCGTCACTGCACGAACGTGGGCAGTGACCAGCGGCGGCGGGGTCATCCGAGGGCGCCGGTCCCGCTCTCGCCGTACTCGGCCTGTCGCCGCAGGTGGTCGGCCTGCTTCGGACCCCGGCGGGTCTTCAGGTGAAGGGTGAGGACGGCCTTGACGCTTGGGCTTGGCTCCAGATGACGGTGCTGCCGTGGTCCTGGACGGGCCGCTGGCGTTTCGATGGCTGGATGGGCGGGTCAGGCCTCGTGGCGGGGTGGCAATGTTCTGGCTCGGAGTATCGGGTCGTTGCGTAGTTGTAGGAAGGTGATGAGCAGGGTGAGTGCCTGCAGCAGGGCGCATGCTCCGATGAGGCTGTTCAGGTAGGGCGGCGGGGTGAGGGCGAGCAGGATGCCTGCGAGGGGGAAGGGGAGCAGCAGGAGCAGGATGGTCAGGGAGAGGGTCGTGCCGAAGGCCGCGGGTGGGATGACCTGCGAGCGGAGGGTGCGCAGGACGATGGTGAGTCCTCCGTCGGCGGCCATGAAGAGGGCTATGAGGGTGACGTAGCCGGTGTAGGAGGGGGCCTGGGGCACGGCGAGGCAGGCGGCGGCCGCGATGGTTGCGCTGATGACGCCGACCCCCCACAGGCCGAGCCGGTCAAGGCTGGCCCGGCAGCAGGCGACCGCGACCAGGGTGGCGGCCGCGGCGATGGACCAGAGTGCGCCGGCGGCGGCCGGGGAGTGGCCGAAGCGGTCCTCCACGAGGATGGGGCTGGCCGATTGCAGCAGCCCGAGCATGAGGTTGGAGCAGGCCAGTCCGGCCACGAGCCGGCGCAGGGACGGCAGGGAGCGCAGGGTCTGCCATCCTTCCCGCAGGCCGCCGCCCGGTGCCGGTCCGCCACGGCGTGCGGTGCGCAGGGGAGTGGGCGGAGTCTGCAGGGCGAGTGCGGCGGAGGCGAAGGACAGCACGCTCAGGCACGCGAGCATGCGTGTCGGGCCGGTGAGCAGCAGGACGCCGCCCAGCGCGGGGCCGATGAGGGTGGCCGTCTGGTCGATGCCGATCAGGACCGACTGCACCTTGTGGGTCTGCCCTTGGGTTTGCCGGCTGACGACGGCGCCGACCGCCTCGTTGGCGATGAAGCTGAACTGTGTCAGGGCCCCGGTCACTGCGGCCAGTGCCATGACGGTGACGGTCTCGGCCGCGCCCGGCGGCAGGACGACCAGCACGGCAGCGGCGCCCGCCACCAGCAGGGCGCGGGCGAGCGAGGCGATGAAGCAGACGATCGCCGCGCCGCTGCGGTCGACCAGGGTGCCGGCGATACCGAATGCGGCGACCCGGGGTATCCATTCCAGTGCGAAGGCCAGGCCCGTCAGGGACGCCGAGCCGGTGGTGGCCAGCACGACGAGCGGCATGGCATAGGTCGCCATGGAGTAGGCGAGCGCGTCGCACGCGCGGGGGGTGTAGACGCGCCGGAACAGGCTGCCCGAGGGGAGGGCAGCATGCCGGCCGGCCGGCTGGACCTCAGGTAAGGAGACGGTCACGAAGTGGGGGTCTTTCGTTGAGCGGGGGAGGGGAGGGCCAAGGTGTTGCCGGCCGCTCACGCGGAGGAGAGTGCCACATTCGCCGAAGCCATGGGCAGGACATAACGCTGCACGTGAACTCCGCTCGAAACGCTGCGAGGTGAACAGGGGGCGGGCCCGCCACGGGGGATGAACGGGCCCGCCCCTGTCTTGGTGCCGCCCGCGTACCTCCCCAGGACTGCAGGCGGCGTGACCCGCTCAGGGGCCACTGTGTTCAGCGCGTTCCAGGTCCTGCGTGTCACAGGCGGCGGCCTGACCTTACAAGATCACCTGGTGCTCGCGGGTGATCGGCTGGATGTGTGACGCCAGGGACCCTCGGTGCGCTGTAAGCGTGGGACCTACCTCCCACGGGTGCCTGCTTCCCCCCGTGCGGGCTCCTGCACCGCAGGGGCAGGCGGATGCTGCAGACCGCATCCCCCCACCCTGGGCCGCCCGAGCGAAACAGAGAGACCGAAGTACGATTCCCGTTCGATTCACCGTACGGCTCTGGAAGGACGGGCCTTGAGCGCCCAACTGAGAGACACCGCAACGCAGTTGGCGGACATGCTCTGGCGTCAGCACACCGTGTACCGGGACCGGGCCGGGGGTGTGGTCATCCGGGGAGAGCATGTGCAGCGTTGGATCAGTCTCGCCCCCTCGGGTCGCAAGGACGAGATCCTGCTCCGTGCGGGCCGTATCCTCGACGGCGGCACCACCGCTCCGGCGCGCTCGGAGACGGTCGTCCCGCTCTGTACCGGCACCGGCGAGCTCGCCACGGCCTGCCGCCGCCTGCTCGCCGAGACCGCCGCCGACGCCGCACCGCCCGCCCCGGCTCCCGGCCGAACCAAGCGATCCGAGAAGCCGAAACGGCCCGGGCGGAAACGGAAACGGATGAGCCTCGCCTCCTGGACGATCCTCGCCTGTGTGGTCGGCGTCGTCGCCCTGTACGCCTACAGCACTGCGACGACAGGCACGCGCTGAGGAAAGCCCGCAGACCCCGGGGAGCCCTGGCGGTCGCCCTCCGGGGCCGACCGAGGATCGCAACCACACCGCCGCTGAGGCGTGGGCCTGGCGGCCGGCGCTCAGGCGCCGCCAACGAGACCGATCGCACGGCGGTGCCGCCGCAGCTGCTCATGAGAGTGTGATGTTCATAGTTGAGGTCTGGGGAAGGATTACAGCAGGTGGCCGCGGGACCCGGGAATGTTCCAGTAGCGCTGAGCCGCGCTCACCGTATTTTGATCGTGGTGGTCGTGACGGGCGCGGTCGTCATCGCCGGGATCGGCTTTGCAGGCTCGTACGCGGCGGTCCGCGAACTCGCTGTGAGGAAGGGCTTCGGCGTCTTCTCCTACGTGTTCCCGATCGGTATCGATGCCGGCATCTGCGTCCTGCTCGCCCTGGACCTGCTGCTGACCTGGATCCGTATCCCCTTCCCTTTGCTGCGGCAGACTGCATGGCTTCTGACGGCGGCCACGATCGCCTTCAACGGCGCGGCCGCATGGCCGGACCCGCTCGGGGTCGGCATGCACGCGGTCATGCCGGTCCTGTTCGTGGTCGCCGTCGAGGCCGCCCGCCACGCCATCGGCCGCGTCGCCGACATCACGGCCGACAAGCACATGGAGGGTGTCCGTCTCACCCGCTGGCTCCTCTCGCCGGGCCCCACGTTTCTTCTGTGGCGCCGCATGAAGTTGTGGGAGCTGCGCTCCTACGACCAGGTCATCAAGCTGGAGCAGGATCGCCTCGTGTACCAGGCGAGCCTGCGCTCCCGCTTCGGCCGCGCCTGGCGCCGCAAGGCCCCGGTGGAGTCGCTGATGCCGCTACGCCTGGCCCGCTACGGCGTGCCGCTGGCCGAGACAGCTCCGGCCGGCCTCGCGGCCGCCGGAATCGACGAGCCGCCCATCCCGTTCACCGTCGAGCGGGCCCCGGTGCCGGCGCAGCGGCAGAGCTCCGAACTCGAGGCCGCTACCGATCAACAGAAGGCGCCTGCGCAGCTGAGCGCCGCCGGGCCTCAGCCGCCGAAGCAGACTCCGCCCGCGGACCCCGGCCGGTCGCTCGAACCAGACGTGGAAGACGAAGGAGGTACCCAGCACCTCGCTGACGCCTACCAGGCCTGGCTCGCCGCGTTCGGAACAGAGCCTACGAGCGCGCAGTTCGCTGCCTGGCTCCAGGACCAGTACGGCATTGCTACCGCGGCAGGGAGACCACTGTCCGACGAGCAACTTCAGCCCCTGCTGCAGGTCCTCAGACAGCGCAACGCGCCGACGGCCGGCTCCGAAGGTGAGCACGCTCCTGAAGGGGCGCACAGCGCGGACGATGGACTGACGTGGGGCGACTACTTCTACAACGCGTGGCTCACGTACGCCCGAGAATACGGCTCCATTCCCGATGCGGGTGCTCTTGCCCAGTACGTGTACCAGCGTGATGGCATCACGGGGGCCACTGGCCAGCCGGTCGCCGCGGCCGAATTGCAGGACTATGTCGCTGAATTCCAGGAGCGCGAGTACGGCATCGGCGGCCCGGAGACCGCCCCGCCTGCCGAAGACGAAGAGAACGTCGACGCCGGCGAGCACCCGGAGGGTGAGCCCCTGCCGGATCGGGAGACGGAGCAGGAGACCGCGACCGCCGGCGCCCAGGCCGCCAAGGAGCAGCGCGGCCCCAGGATCGACGCCAAGGTCGACGAGCAGCCCCCGCCGCAGGACCCTGCCGAGGTAGGAGGCGACCTCACCAGCGTCGACCGCTACTACCTCGCGTGGAGGGAGTATCAAGCTCAGCACGGCGGCGAACCTGGCGCCGATGAGCTGTCCGCCTTCCTGACGGACAAGGGCATGCTCGGCCGGGGAGGAAAGCCCATCAGCCCGTCCACGCTGCGCCGCTACCCGCTCCAGTTCCGCACCTACAAGGCCTGGGCCGAGCACCGTGTGCGCACTGAGGAGCCCTCGGCGGATGCGGTTGCGCGGGACTGCGCAGCCCGCGGCATCACCGGCCAGTACAACAAGCCGGTTAGCCCCGCTCAGATCACAGAGCAGAGCGAAGACTTCGAGCGGCGTTGGCACGCACTCACCCGGTATCACGCCGAGGCCCGGCAGTAGGCATCGTCCGGGCCTATTGCGCATCCGAACCCGGCCGCCCACAGGCAGGGTGCGCAATCAGTAAACCCCTGATCAGATGGCCAATGCGCGGTCACAGTGATCACTGCGCAGGACCTGCGCCCCCCGCAGGCGGCCTGCGCACAGGGGCACCTTGGGCGGCCGTGGTGGTGATCGCCGCAGTCATCGCACTCGTCCGCTACCTCACGGCTCCCCACTGCGGCCACCGGCCCGGCCCGCCTTCCGCATCCGATGAACCGGGGTGGGGCAGCAGGAGAGCGGAAGACCTGCTCGCCGAGCGGTTCGCCCGCGGGGAGATCGACGACGAGGAGTACAAACGCCGCCTGGCGCTGCTGCGGGAGCGCCCGCAAGGCCCCTCTGGTCTTCGTTCACATCTTGCATCGCGGCGAGCGTGACGGCAGCGAATGCCACACCGGCTCCGAAGGGAAAGATGAGCAGCCCGGCGTAGGGCACGTCGAGGAGGCCGAGCAGTAGCAGGCCGGCGGCCGCTGCAACCAGCCCGATCGCCGCGTCCGTCGTAAACGGGCACGAAGCGCCGCGGCGGAGTACTTGGCGCAGGTCGGGCGCGGCCTGAACTGCAGGAAGCGCCTACTTCTTCCGGTGCGTTTGACGCCGTTCAGCTGGCGGCGGGAGCAGCCTTGGCCGTCGTTGGCGACGGCGCCAACGACACCCTTCGGGCAAGGTCAAGGAGGCTCGCGATCCGGCGGTCACGCGATTCTGCCGGCCATGCGAGCAGCAGCTCGGTCGGGGGCAGGCCGGTGACCGGAATCCCCACAACGGCGGAGCCGAGGCGATCCGTCACGCTGTGGCCGACGACGACCACGAGCCGTCCGAGTGCGACGCGATCGATGAGCTCGTCCAGACTGTTCACAGGGCACTCGGGCACGTAGGCGGGATCGCTGCGCAGACGAGCGAGGGGGATGTTGCGCTGCCCGGCAAGGGGATGACTCGCGGGCAGAAGGGCCACCGGGTACTCCTCGGCGACGTCGCTGCTCTCAAGGTCGCGCAGGTCCTCGGTCGCACAGAGAAGGGCAACGTCAGCCTGCCCACTTCGCACGGCTGTGGCCTGATCACGCGTGAAGAACAGCTGCATCATGTCGTGGCCGTAGCGCCCCTCGTACCGGCGGTGGAGGTCACGAAGCAGCCCTGAGCCCATGCCCGGGGCGACGGCGATGCGCAACGCGCCGCTAGCGGCATGGATCGCTCGCTGGGCAGCACGATCGATCGACTGCAAAGCCTTGCGAGACTCGACCAGGAAGACTTCGCCCGCCGGCGTGAGGCCGACGCGTCGGCTGGTCCGCTCGAACAGTGTGACACCCAGGCGACGCTCCAACTGCGCGATGGCGCGCGACAGCGGTGGGGGAGCGATGCCCAGCCGCTCAGCTGCACGGCTGAAATGCAGCTCCTCAGCAACCGCGATGAAGTATTCGAGCTGCCGAACCTCAAGACGATCCATACCCTCAGAGTAATGATCTGCGAACAAGTCTGCATCGCGCTCCTCGTTGACCAGGCGGCACGCTGGACTCGTTCTCAGACAGACAAAGAGCTAGAGGAGAGAAGATGGACGACGAGCGCGCGGTTGCCCAGGTGCTGGCCCGGTACGTGCGAGCGGCCGACCACCGCGACGGCGCGGCGATGTCCGCGCTGTTCGTGGAGAACGCCGTTGCTGAGATCTACTACAGCAACGGCGGTACCCGGGAGAAGCTCGCCGAGCTCACCGGGGCCGAGGCCATCGGCAACGCCGTCGCCGGGCTGATGGCGCCGCACCCGCCGCGTGGGTGGAGCCACCACACGACCCAGGACCACATCATTGAGATCGATGGCGACGAGGCGACACTCGACGCCCAGTTCATCGTCTACAGCATCCAGGGCCACGAGCGTCCCGCCGACGGCTGGCCCGAGGGGGCGTTCGGCGCGCAGGGCACGATCACCCCGATCGAGTCGGGCTACTACCAGCCGCGACTGCGCCGGTTCGACGGCGCCTGGCGCATCGTCCACCACACCATCCTCATGGACCAGCCCATGGCCTTCCCGGGGGCCTGAGATGAAGGCGATCATCTACCAGCGGTACGGCGGCCCGGAGGTACTCGAACTGGCCGAGGTGGAGCCGCCGAAGGTCCACGTCGACTCCGTCCTCGTCCGTGTCCGAGCCGCCGCCGTAAACCCAGCCGACCTCCAGATGCGCGAGGGACTGGCGGACGCGCACGTTCCCACCTACTTCCCCGTCATCCCCGGCTGGGACATCGCCGGCGTCGTCGAGAAGGCCGGCCCCGGAGCCCCCGAGTTCCGCCCCGGCGACGAAGTGGTCGGCTACGTCCGCACAAGCGTCAGCCACCAACACGGCGGGTACGCCGAACTGATCTCCACCGACGTGCACGCTCTCGCACCGAAGCCGGCCGGGCTGAGCTGGGAGCAGGCGGCAGCGCTTCCACTGACCGGACTCACGGCGTACCAGGCCGTCACCCGGGTCCTGGACGTGCAGCCGGGGGAATCCCTGCTGGTGTACGGCGCTGCGGGCGGCGTGGGCTCGATGGCCGTCCAGATTGCGATCTCCCGCGGCGCAACAGCGCTGGGTGCTGACGCAGGCGATCGCGCCGAGCTCCTGCGCAGCCTTGGCGCGACGCCGGTCGGCGACGACGACCAGGTCACCGAGAGGGTCCGCACGCTGGTACCTGACGGCGTCGACGCGGTCTTCGACACTGTCGGCCGTGGCACACTCGTGCGCGCGGCTGCGGCCGGGCACGACGCCACGCGCTATGCGTCGACCGTCGACATAGCGGATCCGGCCACCCGCCCGGTGTTCGCACGCCTGGTGCCGGAAGACTTGCACGCGGTGACCGAACTCGCGGCCAACGGCCGTCTCCTCCCGCACGTCGGAGTGGTCCTTCCCCTGGAAGAGGCCGCCGATGCGCACCGCCTTGCCGCGACGCGTCACGGCAGGGGACGCATCGTTCTGAGCGTCGGTGAGTGACGACGCACCGGGTCGCGGATCAGCTGAGCCGTCCCCGGCGTCGACGGCAGTGCGACGCCGGGGACGGGCTCACACCGGCCGAAGGTCTACGCGCCGTCCATCAATTTTCGATGGCAACCGGTCAAGGTTCACAGGACAGGAGGGCGAGCAACCAGGAGGCGGAGCAGGCCAGCCTGCTGCCCGCAACTCGGCCAGCACCGCCTCCAGCACGTCCGCCGAGGCGTCCTTGGTCAGCTGGTGCACCCGGGTCGGCGATAGACCAACCACCTGCTCACGCTGCTGCCGGCTCGGACCGCCCCGGTTGGCCCCCTTGCCGTCGCCGGGCCGGCGCCCTGCGGCGCCCAACCGGGCGGTGCCAACGTCTTGTTGCCAGGCCGCCCAGAAGGATTCGACGGCCTGCTGGTCGAAGTAGTGGATGCGGCCGACGGTGCAGACGGCCTCCGGATGCCGCCGGTCTTCCGGTTGCTGCTGCCGGCTGTCCGCCCTGTTGTGGGTGTCCCGCGGGGGGGTGTGCCGGGGGAGCCCAGGTCCGCGATGTCATCCACGGCTTCAACGAGCGGGGGTTCGATGCGCTGGACCCAAAATGGAGCGGGGGGCGCCCTGTCCGGGGCCGACCACAGCCGTTCCGGCGAACGCCCCGGTCAGAGCAGTAGCTAAGGATTACCGGGACTGCTGGTCAGCCGCGGGCGCGGAGGCTGGCTTCTTCGAGGTCGAGTTCCCGCTGGATCCGGCGCCGGGTGGCATTGCTGATCTTGTTCGCTTCGTAGAGGCGCTGGAGCTCGGCCGCTTCGATTGCGATGAGTGTCCGACGTATCTCGCGGTAGGCGTCGGCAGGACGGGCGTCGGGGTCGCTGTAGTGGGCATCTTCGGCCTGGTGGATGCGCGCCTCCAATTGGCGACGGGCCTGTTTCAAGGCGGTCTCGGCGGCGGCACCCAGATCCGCGAGCTGATCCAGATCGCCAAGCTGTTTGAGCTCTTCGAGAGCGGCCTTCGCAATGTGTCGGCGGGTCCGGACCTCCTCGCGCACGGAGTGCTCCGGCTCCAGAGCGATGCCGGAGAGGCGTACGACAGGGGCGAGGGTGAATCCCTGGAAGATGAGGGTGAGCGCGACGGTTCCGGTGGTGAGCATGAGGATGAGGGCCCGGTGCGGCAGCGGCGCACCTGTGTGGGTGGTCAGGGGGATGGAGAGTGCGGCGGCCAGCGGCATGACGCCTCGGGTGCCTGCCCAGGACAGGACGGCCGGAACGCGCCAGGAGAGGCGACTGTCGCCCTCTCTGTGCCGGTATTGGATCAGGGCGGAGAGCGGGAAGATCCACAGCAGGCGGATCGTGAGCAGAGTGAAGACGATCACCGGGACCCACAGCGGCCAGCCGTGCTCGTCGTGCGCGAGCTGACGGACGAGAGAGGGGAGTTCGAGGCCGATGAGAGCGAAGACGACGCTCTCCAGCAGGAAGGTCACGGTGTCGTAGACGGCGTGGACCTGGAGGCGGTTGGGGGCGCTGCTGAGTTTGTGGCCGGCGCTGCCGAGGACGACCCCGGACACAATGACGGCAGTCACTCCGGAGGTGTGCGAATCGTCCGCGATGACGTACGAGGCGTACGGGGTGACCAATGCGATCACGGTCTCCAACATGGGGTCCTCGGTCCGTCTGCGGATGAGAGTCACCACTGCGGCGACAGCCGCGCCGATGAGGGCTCCTCCGCCCGCAAGGATCAGAAACTGTCCGACGGTTCCGGACACGGTGATGGCGCTGCTGGAAACCGCGGTGGCCACGGCGACCTTGTACAGGACCAGGGACGTGGCATCGTTGAACAGGCTTTCCGCCTGCACCATCACCTGCACACGGGGTGGGAGGGAAAGGCGCCGACCGAGCGCGGAGACCGCCACGGGGTCGGTGCTGGCCAGGACAGATCCGAGGATGAACGCGGACGCCGTGGTGAGCGGTGTGATCGCTCGCGCGACGTACCCGACAGCGATGGCTGAGGCGAGAACCAGGCCGAAGACCAAGCCGGTCACAGGCCGCCACACGGTGCGCAGGTCACGGACAGAGATTTCCCCGGCCGAGGCGAAGAGTAGTGGCGGCAGCACCAACACACTGATCACGTGCGGCGGCAGGCGGACCCCGGGGACCCAGGGCATCAACCCAACGATCAGACCGGCAACCACCAGGAGCGAAGGGGCGGGCATACGCCAGCGCCGAGCGCCGGTCGTCACGGCTGTGGCCAGGACCACGAGCAGCAGGATGACGGTCAGGCCGGTCATGGAACGTCCCCGGTGGGTTACGGCTTGTTACCCCCTCTGACCAGGTGCTTTATCAACGTAACCGACCTCGGGCCGTGATGCAGCTCACATGGAGCCTGCCAAGGACGTGTTCCGTGGCGAAGGCCGCGGAAGAGGGCCTCGCATGATCTCCCTGGCCAGCTCGGAGCCTGACCTCTTCGACCGGCGGGCGCTACCGAAGGACCTGACAGACCTGTCAGCTCACCAGAGGGATCGCTGACCGGTAGCGATTGGCGCGGGCACCGGGACGTTCGCGCTGCCCGGCTTCGCCGTCTTCGTCCGCTTGGTCGCCTCCCGCCAGGGAGCCGGACCGGTCGCTGTGCTGCGGCCGGTCCGGTCCGTGTGTTGTCACCGAAGTATCGGCCGCGGGGCCTACATGACGGACCGGGCGAGGGCGTCGGACAGCCGTGGGGCGGCGAACGCAGTGCCGCAGGTGAAGCGCAGCAATGGTCCAAACGTCGCTGCCGCGTGGATGCCGGTGAAGTACAAGCCCGGCACGGACGAGCCGAGTCCCTTGTCCAGGCGCGGGAATCCGCCGGTGCGATCGACCGCGACGCGCAGTTCAGGGGCCAGGAATTCCAGCTTGTCGAGGTGGACGCGGTAGCCGGTCGCGGCCAAGACGTGCCCGCTGCGCACCGTGTGGGTGCGTCCCTGAAGGTCCTGGGTGGTTACGGTGATGCCCCCGGCTTCCTTGTAGGCGGCGGTGATGTGCTGCCCTAGGAGTTGCGGCACTGCGTGCAGGCGGGGTTTGAGCCACCAGGAGCCGAACGGACCCAGGACCCTCTTCACCAGGCGCAGCCGGGCCGGGGCGGGTAGGTAGCGGAAGAAGGCCGCCTGGTGCACGACGGCATAAAGGGCCCAGGAACGGCCCAGCGGTGTGTCCGGCTGCCAGTGCGGCCTCGGCGTAGGGGCCGCCCCGAAGACCAATCGCTCGGTGCGGGCCATGAGTTGCACGTGAGCTCCGGCTTCGTGCAGGAGCGCGGTACTTTCCTGCGCAGACTGCCCGGCACCGACCACGAGCACGTGCCGGCCCGCGAACGCCGAGAGGTCGGCATGCTGTGCGGTGTGTGAGACCAGGCCCTCGGCGACGAGAGGGGCCAGGATCCTGGGCATATGGGCGATACTGTCCATGCCGCTCGCGACAACAACCGCAGCTGCCTGCACCTCCTCACCCGAGGCGAGCTTGAGATGGAACGTGTTGTCGACTTGCCGGTCGACTTCGAGTACCCGTACGTCCTCGACGTCGGGCGCCAACTGCTCGCTGAACCAGCGCCCGTAGCGCACGAACAGCTCGATTGGCACCCGGTCATGTCCGGACAAGCGTGCTTCGTTCGACTGCCGGCAGTAGTCCTCCAGCGTGAAGCCCGGCTCAGGTGCGGACAGCAGCGAGGCGCTGGGCGGTGACTTCAGGAGCATGCCCTGCGGCATGTTCTGGCTCCAGCTCGCCATGGGCGTGCCGAAGACGCGCACGGACAGCCCCCGGGCGCGCAGGTGTGCGGCGGTGGACAGGCCATAAGGGCCGGCCCCGATGACAACGACGGTCTTGGGCATGAGAGATCCCCCCTGGCACCGGCCGCGACGCGCGGTGCCACAAAGCGGTGGTGTGTGACGGCGTGCCGGAGCCGCTCACCGCACATGCAGCGATCAGGCAGAGAGCGGCAGGGGGGAGGGAGGCCCGCGGCGGGCCATTGCTTGTGACAGTACGAGCAGGCGTGGAGAGGTCCGTGTCGGACCGCTGGTGGCGGGTACGCTCGGCTGCGGTGCCTCGGGCACGGCGTGGGTGAGGAGCCGGTACAGCTCACGCCAGAGAGGCAGCGGCAGACGGCGCAGAGCGCCCTCCAGGTCCCGCAGGACACGGCGACACCCGGCGTCCGCGCGGTGCAGCATGAAGGACGCCAGCAGGGTCAGCAAGATCTGCAGCAGCGCCAGCGACGGGCGGCGGCGCACCTCTGCGCCCCACGGGCCCTCGTTGGCGGACCCAAAGACGCGCAGCAGTTCGAAGCAGCAGCAGGCAACCGTCTGACCCGCCACGACAACGGCCAGCCAGCGCCCTGCGGACGCCGTGCGCGTGGCACGCGGCAGCGCGACAGCGAAGAGCCCGGCGACGACAAGAAGGCGCTCAGGCCAGGACGGCATACCGCTGAAGAAAACGTGGTGAGTTTGCATGGCCAGCAGAGTGCAGGACGTCGAGAACGTTCCCGCCCTGACACCAGCCGTGACTAGCGTGGCCACGATGTGGCCACGCCGACGCAGATAAGGCACAACGCCCAGGCCCGCCATGACCTGCCCATGATGTAGCACCCCGCGCGTATTTGTCACTCAACTACCCACAACGGGCTGCCCCGGTCAGGAAATCCCGCGCGCTACGGGGCGGCGATCTCCTGACCGGAGAGGGGTTCTCCGGTCACGGCGATGTGCGCCCGGATGCAGGCGGCGACGTGCTCTTGGCATTCAGTGAAGTAGTCGATCATTGCCGATCGTGTCCACGATCACGTGGCGCTTGCGCCCGCCAACCTTCTTGCCCGCATCCCATCCCCGGCTGTCGGCGCCGACAGTCTCCGCGGCCCGTATGGATTGCGAGTCGATGACCGCCGCGGACGGTTCCCGGTCACGCCCTTCAGCCTCGCGGACCTTCTCGCGCAGGTCGTTGTGGAGGGCGAGGGTGAAGCCGTCCCGGCTCCACCGGGTGAAGGTCGCGTGCAATGTCTTCCAGTGAATGCCGTAGTCGACGGGCAGGTTGCGCCACTTGTTGCCGTTGTCGGCGACGTAGCAGATGGCGTCGATGACCAGGCGTCGGCAGTACTCCTCCGGGCGCCCGCCGTTGCCGTCCAGCCAGGTCGGCCAGGGCAGCAGCGGCGCGATGGCCTGCCACTCCGTATCCGTCATGTCCGTGGTGTAGCGGCGCGGACGGGCAGGACGGCCGGCACCGTGGCCGAACCGGCAGGCAGCGCATGAGCAGCTGACTTCCTCGACTGCGGAGACAGAGGACGGTGAGGTGGCGTACAACGGCATGACAGGACCTCTTGGTGCAGCGGTCGGCTTGGACACCGCTGTTGCTACCAAGGGGTCCTGCTCGTCCGGACGACTTCACCGATTCCGCTCCACCGCCTCGACGATCAGTTCATGGACGGGCACTGAGACGTCCGCACACGGCGCTGGGGGATCAGGGCCCGGTGATGATGTCGTGCGTGCCGACCCGGCGCCAGACGATGTGCTTTTCACCCGGGAGTATCTGCGGCCCGTAGGACCAGGTGGCGCGGCTGCGCGCCCCGGCAGATGTCGGCTGCCGAGCGCGAGTTCGCCCGGAACAAGGCCCGGATCGAGAGCGGCGAGCGGTTCCGCGGGCAGAAGCCTTCGGAATGGCGGCGCGGAGCCTCGCCGTCCAGCACCCGGCCCGCCCGCTGAACTCCAGCCGGGCGGTGTGGCGTCGGCCACGGACAAATCCACCCGTCAAGGAGGTGGTCAAGGAGGATGCGGATGCGCGACGTACGCGGAGTGGATGCGCAGGCCCATCTCGCGCAGGTCCGCCCGCCACCGCCGTGACCGACAGATCGGCGCTCAGGACACCTTGGTCAGTCGCAGACCGGGTCAGGCCGCGGCCCCGTACGGAACACAATCATCCTCACAGTCGCAGACCAGCATGAGCACGTCCCGGACGCCTCTGTTCTTGACTTCAGTCAGGACGGTCTGCCAGTACTTGGCGCCTTCCCCTCCGTTCCCGGCCCATAGGCCGAGGATCTCGCGGTAGCCGTCGGTGGTGACCGCGATGGCCACGTAGATGGGCCGGTTGGCGACGTGACCGTCCCTGATCTTGACGTGCACGGCGTCGATGAAGACGACCGGGTAGACCGGATCGAGCGGGCGGGTGCGCCATTCCGCCATCGATTCCAGGGCCTTGTCGGTGATCGTGGAGATGGTCTCCTTCGTGGTCGTCATTCCGTACGTCTGGGCGAGGTGGGAGACAATCTCGCCCGAGGTCAGGCCCTTCGCGGTCAGCGAGATCACCAGGTCGTCCAGCGCGCCGGTGCGGCGGGCGTACACGGGCAGCATCCGGGGCCGGAAGGTACCCAGCCGGTCCCTCGGGACCTGCACCGTCACGGCGCCGACCTCCGTCATCACCTTCTTGGCCCGGTAGCCGTTGCGCATGTTGCCGCCCGAGCGAGATCCGCGCCCGCCGACCCGGCCGGCCTCGGCGGCCAGGTGCTCATCCATCTCGGCCTCCAGGGCGGCCTGCATCAAATGCTGGGCCAGTTCGGGCAGCAGCCCGCCCTCGCCCATCAGTCTCAGCCCCTCCCCGCGGACCTTCTCGGCCGCGAGCGTGGCCAGCTCCTCCAGCAGTTCGCTGGACAGACCGTTCGGCGACACCGGCATCGACTTCACGTCGGCACCCTGGACACTGCCGTCGGCCACGGCAAGCGACACGCTGCCCAGGGTCTCGATCCGGTGATCCGTCGTCGTACTCATCAGGTGACTCCTTCGGGGAAGATCACACCTGATTCATGACACTCCCGACAGTGCCCGCGCGGAGGCTCACTGAGGCAGGCGGTCCCAGAACGAGCAGTGGTGTGCGGAATACGCATCGACGGGGTGGATTCCGCCTGGTCCGGGAGCCAACGACTGCACCGACTGCGCGAGAGGTGACGAAGGGCGGAGGACAGGCCAGAGCGGGGCGTCGGGGGTGTTCGGGTTGCCGGTATGCGCGAAGTTCGTCCAGTAGTCGACCATCCGGTCCGACAGGGCGCGCTGGGCGTCGGTCAGTGGTCGCTCGGTGGGGAAGGAGGAGAACAGGAACGGCATCTCGAAGCCGTGCGCCGCACCGTAGGGGAAGTGCGGGTTCGCTGGCAGACCGGTGAGGACAGGAGCATCCGGATCGCTGAACTCGTAGCCGTAGAGGGGGAGGCCGGGGGCATGAGCGGCGATAGCCCGGCCAACTGCCAGTGTGGTGCACGTGAGGGATCGATCGGTCAGCACCGCGGCCCAGACCAGTGCGGGCGTGGGGTAGTGTCCTGCCGGATACTGCGCCTCGACGGCTGGGGCTGCAAGCCCGAAGGCGTCCACCAGACGGGCGCGATAGTCGTTCTCGGTGCGGATCGGGAACGCGGCGAGCGACAGGCCGACGAACATCCGCATCTCATCGTGGTTGGTGCCCTGAATGATCGGCACGCGGTGGAAGCGCCCCGACGCCAACGCCTGGTCCGGCGCCACGGGCAGCAGCGTATTGCCGAAGGCGGGCCGGTTGAAGGACTGCATCAGCTGCGCGGTGGCGAGGCGATCCGTGCTCTGCACGCGCAGGCACGCCAGCACCTCGCCTCCACCGCCCGCTGGGCAGCCCAGTTGCCGGGCGGCTTCTGCACCGGCCGTCTGGACATCACGCTGTGAGGCGAACGGCTCGTACGCCGGTATTCCGGGCCCGAGAGCGCCGCGTGGGAAGGACATGAGGCAGGAACCGCTCTGGAGCACGGCCCGCTGGAAGAGTCCGACGGCCGTCGGCGAGGTGAGGTGTGCACAGATGCTGAGGGCGCCTGCGGACTCGCCGAACAGCGTGACACTGCCCGGATCACCGCCGAAGCGCTCCGCGTTCGCCCGCACCCAGCGCAGGGCGGCCTGCTGGTCCGCCAGGCCGAACGGTGGGGCGGAGCCCAACTCGGGGTGGCCGAAGTAACCGAAAATACCCAACCGGTAGTTGACCGTGACGACGACCGTGTCACCCCTGACCGCCAGTTGTTCGGTGCTGTAGTCACTGCCAGAACCGCCCAGGAACGCACCGCCGTGCATCCACACCAGCACGGGCCGCTTCTGCCCGGCCGGCTTTGGCGTCGGCATCGTGACGTTGAGGTAGAGGCAGTCCTCCGACCCGAGGACTGCGCCCGCACCTGGTGTCGGCATCTGCACACAGCGTTGAGCCGCCGTCGTCGCATCCCGGACACCATGCCACGTGGCGGCGGGCACTGGTGCGCGCCAGCGGAGCGGTCCGGTCGGCGGCGCAGCGTAGGGAATGCCACCGAAGGTGGTGTATGAGCCGTGTGACACGCCGCGTATCAGGCCGTGGTCGGTCCGTACGACGGTACCGCTTTGTCTTGCGGAGTGCGGGGAACCGGGTTGTGCGCCGGTCGCCGGTACGGCGGTGGCTGCGAGTAGTGCCACAGCGCAGAGCAAGGGGAAGAGCACCGCACGGAGCCTGTCTCTTCGGCATGGACGCGGTGCTGTCATGGTCGGGGACATATGTACCCACCGTTCTTGGTCGGACGGGATCGGACGAGGCCGCACGAGGCCGGTCAGGCCGGTACTAAGCCTGAGCGGTGGGGGAACGGTACGGACTGACGCGGTCAGTGCTCAGTACGCTAGGACCTCCCGCGCGCTGGAGGTTCAAGAGCCTGTGACGCAAGACACGTGGAGCATCGGCGAACTCGCGGCCGGAACGGGGGTCCCGGTGAAGACCCTCCGCTACTACTCCGACAGCGGTCTGCTGCCCGTGGCCGGCCGTAGCGCCGGTGGTCATCGACGCTACGGTCCTGAGGCGTGGGAGCGGATCCGTCTCATCAGACGCTTACGGGCGCTGGACACTCCGATCGCGACCATCACGCAGGTGGTCACCGGTGAGTGCTCCTTCGGCGAACTGGTGGCAACCGAGCTCGAAGTGGTGCAGGAACGACTAACCGAACTGCGGTGGCGCCAGGCCACACTCAAGTCTCTGGACGACTGCCCGAGCGAGGAACGGCTCCGACGTCTGGAGATCCTCTCTCGCGTGCAGCGCCTCCCGCAGGCGCATCGCACTCTCACCGATCACTGGTATCGCGAGCTGTCCGCGGCCATGCCCAAGCGCCGGCTCGACATCATGATCGCCATGCTGTCACCCGACCCGCCGCAGGACCCCGATCCCGCTACGGTCCTGGCCTACGCCGAGCTTCATCTGCTCGTCTCCACACCCAGTTTCAACCGCTGGACCCAGGACCACGACGAAGAGATGAGGGACGCCCCGGCCTTCTACGGGGAGATCGACGATGCTGCCGTCCTGACGGCCGCCGCTTTGGCCCAGGGTCTGCCGCCCAGCGCCGGGGATGCGGTGAACGCTTTCGTATCCGCCCACGCACGAGCCCGGCGGGAGTCGGACACCCCCGCCTTCCGCGAAGACCTGCATGGGCTGGTGTCTAGGTCATCCGGCTTCGACCCCCGCCTGGAACGCTATTGGGCCCTGGTCGGCACCGTCACCGGCGGGCGCGTGCTGAATATGACGGTGGCTCATAGATGGCTAACTGACGGACTGTCGATCTCGATAGCCGACAGTGCACCTTCGACCTCCGGGCAGGAAGCTGAGGGAAACGATACTGAACGGCACACTTGAGGCAATCTCTACTGCTGGTTCGAGAAGGCGGGAGGGCAAGCAGGCAGCAGCGGGCCTGTCGATGAATTAGTGGGTTTCTTAGGGTAGTTGGGCTCGTTGATGCGGTATGGGTCGCTTCGATGAGTTGATCGGTTCGTTGGAGGAGAAGTTTGGGGCGGTGACGCCGTACCTGGACGAGCGGCAGCGCCGAGTGCTGTACGCGGCGGAGGCTCGGCAGCTCGGGCACGGCGGGATCGCTGCGGTGGCGCGGGCCGCGGGCGTCTCGAAGGGCTGCGTCAGCCGCGGCCTGGCCGAACTCGATGCGGGCCGGGCGCCGGACGGGCGGGTGCGGCGCCCGGGGGCCGGTCGCCCGGCACTGTCGGAGAAGGACCCGGGCCTGGGTCCGGCCCTGCTGGCGCTGGTCGAGGACACCACGCAGGGCGACCCGATAGGACCGCTGACGTGGACGACGAAGTCGCTGCGCCGGCTGGCGGACGAACTCGCCGCCCAGGGGCGGAAGGTGGGCCGCGACACCGTCGCCGCGTTACTGAAGGCGGCAGGGTTCAGCCTGCGCGGCAACGCCCGGGTGCTGGCCGGCAGCCACCACCCGGACCGGGACGCCCAGTTCCGGCACATCAACGACACGGTGAAAACGTTCCTGGACGGGGGCGACCCGGTGATCAGCGTGGACACGAAGAAGAAGGAGCAGATCGGCCTGTTCGGCCAGGCGGGACGGGAGTGGAGGCCGCCCGGGGCGCCGGTGAAGGTCCTCGACCACGACTTCCCCACCCATGCGACCGGCAGCGCGATCCCCTACGGGATCTACGACGTCGCCCGTAACACCGGCTACGTCGTCATCGGCACCGATCACGACACCGCCGCATTCGCCGTGGCCTGCCTTCGCCGCTGGTGGAAGGAAGAGGGCCGCAGCGCCTACCCCTCTGCCACCCGCCTGCTGATCACCGCGGACGGCGGCGGCTCCAACAGCTCCCGCGCCAAGACGTGGAAGGCCAACCTCGCCCTCCTGGCCTCCGAGACCGGCCTTGAGATCACGGTGTGTCACCTGCCGCCGGGAACATCGAAGTGGAACCGGGTCGAGCACCGCCTGTTCTCCTTCATCTCGATGAACTGGCGCGCCCGCCCGCTGACCAGCTACGACGTCGCCCTCAACCTGATCTCCTCCACCACCACCCGCACCGGACTGACCGTCACCGCCCGCCTGGACACCAGCAGCTACCCCACGGGGATCGAGATCAGCCAGCAGCACGCGGCCGCCCTGGCCATCCACCCCGACGCGTTCCACGGCGAGTGGAACTACACCATGTGCGCCACGAGGCGCGACGAGATCGAGCGGGGGTGAAAGGACCCTGCCGCTGGGCAGTCGCAGCTGCCCGGTGAAGCTGAGGGCAGGCCGACCCGGGGAACGTCGGGAAGGCTGGGAGCAGCCCTGACAAAGTACGGGACGGGTCGGCACTGTCAGACGGTCCGGGCCCGGCAAGCAGCGAGGAGAAGGTGTACGCGAGGAACCACTGTCTGATGCCCCGTAACAGTTCCACCCGGCTCAAATCTGACGGATACGGGCCCGGGATGCAGTGCGTGACCATCGCCGCGAAGTGGCGGTTGGTCAACTCCGAAGCCGGTCAGGGTGTCCGGTGGGGAGGCCACGGTGAATGCCTGCGGCGTAGGCGTGGCGATGCTGCCGGGGTAGAGGTGGGCACCTCACTCCTTGATCGATTTGGTCGTGAACGTGGGAACCACCCGCGGTCGCCCCAACCTCCGGGCAGCCAGCTCGGTGGAGGGCAGGTCCGTTGCCGGCTGAGGGCCGTCGGGTGGGGCGGAGGCCTCGTAGTAGTCCGAACGGAGGAGAGCTCCGTACATGGCAAAGGAGGCCAGCAAGTCAGTGGTGGAGATACTGGAAGATCAGGAGGACGTCGCCGGTGAATACCGACGACCTTGAGCTCGCCTTGTACCAGGCCGAGCGCAAGGTACTGAAGATCCAGACGAAGCTGCACTGTTGGGCCCGTGATGACCCTCATCGCAGGTTCGTTGATCTTTTCAATCTCGTCGCCGACCCCGCGTTCCTCCTGGTCGCGTGGGATCGGGTGCGGGGGAACAAGGGAGCCAAGACCGCCGGGGTGGACGGCCGCACGGCGCCGTCCATCGCGCAGATGACCGGCGTCGAGGAGTTCCTCGACGCGCTGCAGTCCTCGCTGAAGAACCGCGGCTTCCGGCCGCTGCCGGTGCGGGAGCGGATGATCCCCAAGGCGAACGGCAAGCTACGTCGTCTGGGCATCGCCACCATCACCGACCGGGTGGTCCAGGCATCCCTCAAGCTGGTGTTGGAGCCGATCTTCGAGGCGGATTTCCTCCCGTGTTCCTACGGGTTCCGCCCGAACCGCCGGGCTCACGACGCGGTGGCCGAGGTGCGCCACTTCACGTCCCACTCATATGAGTGGGTCGTTGAGGGCGACATCAAAGCCTGCTTCGACGAAATCTCGCATACCAGGCTTCTCGCTCGGGTGCGCGATCGTGTCGGGGACAAACGCGTCCTGTCCCTGGTCAAGGCGTTTCTCAAGGCGGGCATCCTCGGCGAGGACCGCGTGCTGCGAGAGAACAACGCCGGTACTCCACAGGGTTCGATTCTCTCCCCGTTGCTCAGCAATGTGGCCCTCACCGTCCTGGACGAGTTCATCGCCCAGCACCCCGGGGGTCCCGGCGCTGGGAAGCTGGAACGGGAGAAGCGTCGCCGTCGCGGTCTGCCCAACGTCAGGCTGGTCCGGTTCGCTGACGACTGGTGCTTGATGGTGCACGGCACCAAGACCGACGCAGAAGCCCTACGGGCAGAGATCGCAGGGGTCTTGTCCACGATGGGCCTGCGCCTGTCGCAGGAGAAGACCTTGATCACCCATATCGACGAGGGCCTTGATTTTCTCGGCTGGCGCATCCAACGCCACCGAAAACGAGGCACGTCCAAGCAGTACGTCTACACCTATCCGGCGCGCAAGTCCGTCAAGGCCGTGACGCGCAAGGTGAAGACACTGTGCCGACGAATGGACACGAGCCAGCCGCTCGATGCCCTGTTGCGCCAACTTAACCCGGCGCTGAAGGGCTGGTGCGCCTACTTCCGTCCCGGGGTGTCCAGCGCGGCCTTCGGCTACCTCAGCTACTACGCGTGGCTGCGGGTGGGCCGATGGCTGTGCCGCAAACACCACCGATCCGGATGGAAGGTCCTCCGCCGCCGCTACTGCGTCGACGGATGGTGGCCCGCCTCGGAAGAAAGATCACTGTTCAATCCGGCCAAGGTGAGCACGACACGTTACCGATACCGGGGAGCAGTCATCCCGACGCCGTGGCCGACCATGGGATGAGAGAGGCGACCGGAAACCAGCACGGCTTGTGGAGCGCCCGGTGCTCGGAAACGGGCACGCCGGGTGCGGGAAGCGGCCTGGGGAAACGGGCCGGTGGACGACACCGGAACCGCGCCCCAGGTCGACTTCACCCCGCCCCAGCCCGGCATTCCCGACGTCCCGCTCCACCCACCCGGCCCCCGGTCCCATCCCCGCCACGCGCACACTTTCGGCCCGACGCTGGCCACCCATCCCCTCCTGACGGGCCTGGACCGCCACGACCTCGACCGCCTCACCGCCGACATCCGCGACCGACTCGACGCCCTCCCGCCCAAGCAACGGCCCCAGCACCGCAAGCTCACCACCGAGAACATCATCTGGGCCACCGTCCTCGACCAGCGCGGCCTGTCCTGCTCACTGACCGCCTACCTCTTCCGCATCGGCGAGAACCAGATGAGAGCCCTGATCAAACAGGTCCGCCCCCCTCCTCGAGGACCACGGCCACCGCCCCAAGCCGATCCCCGCCCGCCTGATCGACCCCAGCGACCTCGCCCGCTACGTCATGCACGCGACATCCCAGGCCAGCGAGCACGACACGACCCACTAATTCATCGACAGGCCCTTTAACCGCCCTCTCAGAGGGCGATAAGCGAGTCTTCTACCGTTTTACCTGCTTGTTTGGGTCAGGGGCGCTTCGGCCTCACCACCGCCGCGCGCTTCGCGAGCGGACCTCCCGCGGCCCACCTCCGTCGCACCCGGCGATGCTCCTCCGCCCTGGGCCCGTATTTCCCTTGCCGGCGAGACCCATTCCTGGGGCGGACGGTGACCTGCCCTGCTGGCGAGGGAGGAGTCGATGGAGTCCGAGGACAGCCTGTTCGGTGACGAGTCGAGCTTGCGGGGCCGCCCTGCGACTCACAGGCTGGCCGACTTCGACCGGCCGGCGCTGCCGCCGAGGCATTAGGAAGGCTGGCCTTGCAATATCGAGCTTCGAAACCTAGCCTTCTATTCATGGGACCTCGCGACGCTCTGAACCGCTCCACGGCCACTTCGATCCGGGTGGCGATGGGGATGCTCAAGCGACGTACCGGCGAGGCGCTCACGGACGGCCAGTTGACGAATCCGGAGTTGACCGTGCTGGCGCAGATCGACCGCAACGGCCCGATCACCGTCGCCGATCTGGCCCGGCTGCAGCAGATCACCCCGCAGGCAATGGGCTCGACCGTCGCGTCGCTGGAGAAGCATGGATTGGTGACGCGATCCCCGGACCCCGACGACCGGCGGCGGTCACTGCTGACGGTCAGCAGTGCGGGCGGCAACGTCCTGCACTCCAGCCGCGACGTGATTTCCGATCGCATGGCCGTCGCGCTCGGCGAGTCGTTCACCGATGACGAGGTCGCCATCCTGGCGGCCGCGGCTCCGCTGCTGGAGCGCCTCGCCCAGCGTTTCTGACCCCCCATGCGAACCAGCCCACACGCCTAGCGTGCAGGGCCGATGGCTTGCTGCCTGGACCGCATATGAAGGAGGTGCGCATGTCATTGACCGAAGAGCAATCGCCGACTGTGCCTGCGTACAGTGGCAACCCGTTCTCCTGGCGTTTCACCACGCCTCTATTCCTCGGCTCGGCACTCAACCCGATCAACAGCTCGCTCATCGCGACGGCGCTGCTGCCGATCGCCCGCGACCTGGGCATCCAGATCGGCCAGACCGCGGCCCTTGTGGCCGCCCTGTATCTGGCGAGCACGATCGCCCTGCCCACCACGGGCAAGGCCGCCGAAGTGTTCGGGCCCCGGCGGATCTTCATGTCCGGCATCGTCATGGTCTCCCTCGGCGCCGCCTTCGGCGGCTTCGCGCAGAGCCTGTGGATGCTGATCCTGAGCCGTGTCGTGATCGGACTGGGCACCTCGTGCGCGTACCCGACCGCAATGCTGATCATCCAACGCCGCGCACAGGACGCCGGAATGGCCAACGCGCCGGGCGGCGTCCTGGGCGGACTCATGATCGCCGGGATCGCCACCGCCTCGCTCGGCCTGCCCATCGGCGGCGTCCTGGTGAACGCCCTGACATGGAGAGCTGTCTTCTTCGTCAACGTGCCCGTCGCCGTCATCGCGTTCATAGCCGCGGCCGCCTGGATCGAACCCGACCCGAAGCGTGCCGAACGGATGAGCGCGCATGAGATCGCGTCGAAGCTCGACGTGCTCGGCATCCTCGGCTTCGTCGGAGCCATGCTGACGCTGCTGATATTCCTGTTCGGCCTTCCCACTGCGCACTGGTGGGTCCTCGGACTGTCCGCGGTGTTTTGGGCCGTGCTGGTGCTGTGGGAGCTGCGCGCCAACACCCCCTTCCTCGACGTGCGGCTCCTGGCATCCAACACCGGACTCGCCAACACCTACCTGCGCTTCGGCCTGACCCAGTTGTGTGTATACGTCGTCCTGTATGGCATCACTCAGTGGATCGAGAGCGTCCGCGGCTTCAGCGAGTCCGCCTCCGGACTGCTCCTGCTGCCCATGACCGTGGTCTCGGGAATGATCATCACGCCGCTCTCCCAGCGCAGGCTCGTCCGGGGACCGGTCATCGCGGCCGCTGCCACCTGCCTGCTCGGATCAGCCGGCGTCCTGCTGCTCAGCTCCACGACCTGGATCGGCATCGTGGTCATCGTGACCCTCGTCTTCGGGCTCGCCATCGGCTTCTCGACCGCCGGCAACCAGACCTCTCTCACCGAGCACGCGCCGACCGATCAACTGGGCACCGCGTCCGGGCTGCTGCGCACCTTCGGATACGTCGGCTCCATCGGCGCCAGCGCCGTCACCGGCTTGGTCTTCCACCACAACGTCACCGACCACGGCGTCCACCAGATCGGCTGGATCATGACGGCCGTCAGCCTCGTTCTGGTGGCACTCACACTCGCCGACCGCACCATGCGGCCGGTCCGCCACTGACCGCCCAACCCAACGGACCGCTCAACACCACCGATTGATCCAGGAGACACACATGACCATCACCACGATCGACCCCAACACGGCCCTCATCGTCGTCGATCTCCAGGCCGCCGCCGTCCACATGCCGACGGTTCACCCGTTCGACGGTGTCCTGGCCAACGCGGTCAGGCTCGCCGACGCCTTCCGGGCCAAGAAGCTCCCCGTCGTGCTGGTCAACGTCGCCGGCGGTGCCCCGGGCCGCACCGAGCACGGCTTCGGGGCCCCGGACCTCCCCGCTGGCTGGTCGGACCTTCTCCCGGAACTCAACCAGCAGCCCGGCGACAAGACGGTCACCAAGTACACCTGGGGCGCTTTCCACAACACCGACCTGGCAGAACACCTCCAGGAACTCGGCGTCACCCAGATCGTCGTCTGCGGACTCTCCACTGCCATCGGTGTCGAATCCACCGCCCGACAGGCCCACGAGCACGGCTTCCACGTGGCGCTGCCGATCGACGCCATGACCGACCTCGACGCCGCGACGCACGACAACTCGGTCGCGCTGATCTTCCCCAAGCTCGGCGAGACCGGGACCACCGCCGAGGTCCTCGCCCACCTCGGCGCCTGACCCCAGCCGCGCGACAACGGGCGTCAGGAGAGGGAGTGTCATGAATCAACTTAACGGCTGATCTTGGTTGTTGAGTTGGTCAGTGGTCGGTGGGGGTCAGTCGGCCCTCGAAGGCGACCTGGAAAGCGTTCAAGGGCGCCTTCCATCGCATGGTCCACCGCTTGCGGCCCTTGCCGGTCGGGTCCAGGCTCATCAGCGCCATGTAGATGCACTTGAGCGCCGCGGCCTCGTTCGGGAAGTGCCCGCGGGCCCGGACCTTGGAATCCAGCGATCGTCGCAACACGTGGTCGGTTGGTCAGGCGGCGATCAGTCTATGCAGGCGCTCGGCCGGGGTATCCCAGTCGAGCGTTTTGCGTGGTCGGCCATTGAGTTCGGCAGCGACGGCGTCCAGGTGCTGGCGGCCGTGGACCGAGAGGTTGGTGCCCTTGGGGAAGTACTGGCGCAGCAGGCCGTTGGTGTTCTCGTTCGAGCCGCGCTGCCAGGGGCTGGCGGGATCGCAGAAGTAGACCGGGATGTCGGTGGCTGTGGTGAAGGAGCCGTGCGCGGCCATCTCGCTTCCTTGATCCCAGGTCAGCGAGCGGGCCAGGTGAGCGGGCAGGCCCTGGACAGTGCCCACGAGAGCGTCGCGGACCAGTTCCGCGCTGCGGCCGTCGGGCAGGTGAACGAGCATGACGTAGCGGGTGGTGCGTTCGACCAGTGTGCCGATCGCCGATGCGCCGTCCTTGCCGATGATCAGGTCGCCCTCCCAGTGACCGGGCACGGCCCGGTCCTCGGCCTCGGCGGGGCGCTCGCTGATCATGACCATCGGGTCGGTGAACCGCGGGGTGCGCTGTTGGGCTTGGCGGCGCGGCTTGCGGCGGACCCGGCCCGTGCGCAGGGCGCGGTGGATCTCGCGGCGTAGCTCGCCGCGGCTTTGGACGTAGAGGGCCTGGTAGACGGTCTCGGGGACCACGTGCAGCTCCGGCCGCTCGGGGAATGCGCCAGGAAGAGCCTGGCAGATTTGCTCGGGACTCCACCGCAGGTCGAGCCGCTCTTGGATGAACTGCCGTAGTTCACGGTGCTGTTCGATCTTTGCGAGCTTGGGTCGCGGGCGGCGAGCCTCGGCGCGTGCCTGGGCGGCGTGAGGTCGGTAGACGCCGCTGTCGGGATGCCGGTTGCGGCGTATTTCCCGGCTGACCGTGGACGGACTCCGCCCCAGCTCGGCGGCGATCGCCCGGACCGTCGCGTTCTCTCGCATCCGGTCGGCGATGTAGATGCGCTCGTCCACGCTCAGATACCGAGACGACGCCGGCGGCACTGCCGGCGGAACCGGACGCACCGCCCCTCTTCGTTTCGACGGGACGTATCCGTTGCGCCAGCGTCTGCCGGTTCTCGAGTCAATCCCGACGATCCGGCAGGCTTCGTTGTTGCTGTAGCCCTGCTGCATGAGCTGGAAGTATGCAGCCCGCTCCGCGGTGAGCCTCTTCGCCCCCTGCGGCTTCCGGTTCTCGCGGATCTTGAAGTCCATCGCACCCCTTGAGCTGGGGTGTTGCGACGATCACTAGAACTCAAGGACGGCCTTGCGTATGCGGGCGTTCACGCTCTCGATCGCGTTCGTCGAGCAGATGACTTTGCGGATCTCGACGTCGAAGGAGAGGAAGGGCACGAACTCGGCCCAGGCGTCGGACCACAGCTTCACGATCGCCGGATACTTCCGGCCCCACGCCTCCTGGAACTCCAGGAACCGCTCCATCGCCGCGTCCTCGTTCGGCGCGGTGTAAACGGGCCGCAGTGCCTTGGCGATCTTGTCCCAGTCCTGGCGGGCCGCGTAACGGAAGCTGTTCCGCAGCAGGTGAACGACACAGGTTTGGACAATCGTTCGAGGCCAGACGGCCTCCACCGCATCGGGCAGGCCCTTCAGTCCGTCGCAGACCAGCATGAGCACGTCGTCGATGCCGCGGTTCTTCAGCTCGGTGAACACGTGCAGCCAGTACTTCGCGCCCTCGCCGCCGTCGCCGGCCCAGATCCCCAGGATGTCCCGGGTGCCTTCAGCGGTCACGGCCATGACGACGTAGACCGGGCGGTTCGCGACCTGGCCGTCGCGGATCTTGACGTTGATGGCATCCACGAACAGGACCGGATAGACGCGGTCCAGCGGGCGGTTGGACCATTCCGCCATGCCCTCCATCACCTTGTCGGTGATCGTCGAGATGGTCTGCTTGGAGATCTCCGCGCCGTAGACCTCGGCCAGGTGCGCGGAGATCTCCCCGTGCGTGAGCCCCTTCGCGGACAGCGACAGCACCATCTCGTCCACGCCGGTCAGGCGCCGCTGCCGCTTCTTGACGATCTGCGGCTCGAACGTGCCGGCCACGTCCCGGGGGACCTTCACCTCGACCGGGCCGACGTCGGTCAACACGGTCTTCGCCCGGGTTCCGTTCCTGCTGTTGCCGCTGTTACGGCCCTCGGCGTCGTGCTTCTCGTATCCGAGGTGATCGGTGATCTCGCCCTCCAGGGCGGACTCCAGCACCCGCTTGGTCAGCATCTGCAACAGGCCGCCCTCGCCGGTCAGCTGCAGGCCCTCGGATCGGGCCCGGTCCACGAGCATCGCGACCAACTGCTCATCCGACGCGGCCGGCACCGGCGTGACCGCCGGCTTCTCCACGGACTCCTGCTCGACAACGGTCTCGGTCATCTCTGGCGTCTCCTCGATCATCAGATCCGCCGTTGATTAGACACTCCCGGCGCGGCCGCGGGTGGGGCAGGAGGTGGGCCTACTTGAAGGTGGTGTCCCAGTGGATGCCGCCGTTGCGGGGGGTCTCGTAGACGTACTCAAGGGAGATGCCGTTGAGGGTGCCGTGCCAGCGGGGGTCGTTGCCGCGGGGCTTGCCCTTGCGCTGGGTGGTTTTGCTCCAGTTGGTGACGCAGCGGCCCTCGTCGCGGGTGCGCAGGTCGAGCTTGTAGCCGTTGGCGTGGGAGTACTTGCCGTTGCTGTGGCCGGACTCGGTGCCGCCGGTGATGGTGATGGTGCAGCGGCTGGCCTTCTTCAGGGCGATGACGCCCTGGATGGTGCGGGCGCGGACGCCGTCGAGGGAGGTGCGGCCGACGGGGGCCTTGATGCCGGCGGCGGCGAGTTGCTGGAGAGCCAGTCGGTGGTCCAGGCGGACGTCGCGGCCCGACGTGGGGATGGCGGGGGTGGTGGTGCCGGCGACGATCCGGTGCCAGGTCGCGGGCCTGACGACGGCGTCGACCAGGAGGCGGTTCTTCTTCTGGAAGTTGCTGACCGCGGTCTTCGTCTTCTTGCCGAAGATGCCGTCGGCCCTCACGCCGAGCTGGACCTGGAGGGCCTTGACCGCCTGGCCCCGGGCGCCGGGGGCGACGGTGAGGTTGGTCAGCTTGGTCCAGGTGTTGGGGCCGATGACCCCGTCGGCGGCGAGGCGGTTCTTCCTCTGGAAGTCCCTCACCGCCTTGGCGGTCTTCTGACCGAAGACGCCGTCGGCGGTGAGGCGGTGTCCGCGGGCGGCCAGGAGGTGCTGGGCGGTCAGAGTATTGGTGCCCCTGGAGCCGGTCTTCAGCGTCGGCCACACCGCCTTCAGGGGGGTGGCGTGGGAGCCGCTGCGGGGGCCCGGCTTCGTCGAGGCGTTGGCCTCGTCGCCGGTCGCGTTCACCGCACCGAGCGCGCCGCCGGCGAGGAGCACGGCCGCGAGGCCCTGGAGCAGAAGGTTCCTGACGTTCTTACGCATGTCTTGTCCTCGTTCGTGTGTCCCGGCCTGTCCGCTTGCGGCCCAGGCGTGGGGTGCTTCGCCGTCCTGCCGGGCGGCGCTGACGAGGTGAAGAGTTGGCGTACCGCTGTTCCTTTGGAAGCCCGACCCGCGTTCCTGCCGTTCCACCTGTTCCAGTGTCCACGCCGAGCCACTCCGCAGGAGTCTTGACCTGGGGAAACGAGGGTGGGTGGAACGGTGGTCCGCGGTGAGGCGAAAGGAGTGAGGAGAGGCCAGGACGGCTACCGGGAGGGGCCCGCCTGGCTGTGTCAGTTTCTGAGGGAGTCGTTTCGTCGTGACTTCGGGAGTCGTTTCTCGGGGAGCGGCGTGACCAATGTCAGTGACTCTTGATGTCGCTCGTGTGCTGCGGAGCCGCCCGTTTGGGCATGACGAGAACCGGAACATCCCGTTGAGCGGCCGCCGCACGGCCTGCACCGACCTCGCGATTCACGTGCTCGGGAACAGGGGCCCGCCCGCCATCAGGCCGCCGTCGACCAGGAGGATGTGCCCGGTGACGTAGCTCGCCTTGTCCGAACCCAGGTACTGGACGGCCTCGGCGATCTCCTCCGGGGTGCCCGCCCGGTGCATGGGCAGCACCGAATCGACGGCGTCACGCACCGTGTCGTCGCCGGTGAACCGCTCGTACATAGCGGTCCGGGTGTAGCCGGGCGCGACCGCGTTGACCCGGATACCGTGAGCGGCGCCTTCGAGTGCGGCCGCCTTGGTGATGCCGACGACGGCGTGCTTGCTCCCGACGTACAAAGTCGCACCGGGGTAACCCATCAGGCCGAAGGTGGAGCTGACGTTGACGATGCTGCCGCCGCCCTGTTCCCTCATGACCCGGAACTCGTGCTTCAGGCACAGCAGCGTTCCCTTGACGTTCGTATCGAAGGTGGCCTGATAACCCTCGTCGGTCACCTCGGTGACAGGGCCGGGTGTTCCCTCGGTGCCGGCGTTGTTGAAGGCGACGTCGATCCGCCCGAACCGCGCGATCGCGCGGTCGACGAGGTCCTTCACATCGGCGTCGAAGCGGACGTCGGCACGCACGAACTCGGCCTGGGCGCCGAGGTCGGAGAGCTCCCTGGCAAACTGCTCACCCACGTCCTCGTGTCGGCCGGAGACCACAAGGTTCGCGCCTTGACGGCCGTAAGCCAAGGCGGTGGCGCGGCCGATACCGGTGAGCGCGCCCGTGATGAGGACGACGGGATAAGGCATGTCGAGGGTCCTTCCTGCAACCACCCAGGTGAACGACGGGCGAGCGGTTCGAAACCCACACGACACCGGGTTTCCTCTTCGAGCCGGGGCGTAGCCCCCGGTACGCCCGCAAGGAAGGTGTCCCAGCCGGACGACAGCCGCATCGGACCCGACCGCCGCATCCATCGAACGGCGGCACTCGATGACCCGTATGGTCCAGGGACGGCGGCCGGGACAGACGACCCGAAAGCCGTTACGCAGGTGGGAGGCGAACGTCGCAAGCCAAGAGGCCCGTACGATGACCAGCGTGACCGACCGCCGCACCCTTGGCACCGGCCCCCAGGCTCCAGCGCACAGCATCCGCGCAGCCCAGGCCGACCTACTCGACGCTCTCCCCGGAATCCGCCTCCCCGATGTTGATGAGCTGCGGGACCGGGGTGTTCTCAGTACTCGCCCGGAGACATCCCCGTCCCCGCGGCGGACCCTCGGAACTGGCGGCCGCGCCGACGAGGAACCGGCCCGCCTCCCTGACTGACACACTCGCTGATTATCCCGACGCGGCGGGCAGGGCGATCTCGGTGCGCAGGCCGTCCGCCCAGGTGAGCGCGACGAGATGACCGCCGTCGGGCTCGGGGTACACGGTCAGAGAGGGGTCCGCGGCATCCGGGCCTCCCCGATCCAGGAGCACCATGGCGGCGAGGACCTCGCCGAACGGTGTGTCCGTGTCCGTGACCAGCCAGGGGATCGCCGTCCAGGAGCCGAGGGGACTGGAGTCCTGCTGGGTCGTGACTCCACCGAGGTCGAATCCCCGCAGGGCCCGCAGGCGAGATCGCAGTGACGCGGTCCGGACCTCGGCGGACGGGCCCGGCTCGCCGGGAGTGATCTGTGTGCCCGGTCGGGTGTCGGCCGCCACCGGCCAGCCGCCCAGCCGCACGGCACGCCAGGACGGGTTCGCCCCGGTCGCGGGCGTGTCGACCCGGGCGAGGCGGATCTCCACCCCGTCGCGCAGCAGCGAGGCGACGGTGATCATCGGTCCGGGGGTCACCGGTCCGCGCCGGCCGGAGCCGTAGTCGGGCGAGTCGTCGGCGGCGGTGTCGACCCAGCGCACCGGCCCGCGGGAGGCGGCCGCCAGCACACCACCCGGCAACTCCCGGGCGAACAACGGCTCGAAGCCCGACCGGTGGGAAGCCCGGCCGGCCTCGTCGAGCAGTACGACCGCGTTGTCGATCGGTGAGGCCACCGCGTCCGCGGTCAGTGGGGGGACCGTGGCGGTGGAGTAGCCGAGCCGTGCGTACGGGGGCGAGTCCGCGCCGGTGTCGCCGGGGCGGGCGTGGTCGGTGCCGTGGTTGAGGACCATCGCGATCCCGTCGCGGCGCCGTGCGGAGAGCAGCCAGCCGGGGGCGGTGAGCACCCGCTCCGTGTCGGCGGTCTCGATGGGGAGCGGGAGTTCCGTGTCCGTCCACACCGGGTGGTCGGCGGGCAGTATCAGCCCGAGCATTCCCTTGGACGCCCAGTACGGTGAGCCGGAGCCGGAGTAGGACTGCCGCATCGCCGGCCAGGCGTGGTGCCAGCCCAGTGTCAGCAGCCCCTCCGCGTCGGGGGCGTCCCGGTCGGTGAAGTGCCGGACGATGCCGCCGGTCACGCGGCGTACCAGTCCCGGTGGTTGCCCGCCGGCTCCGGTGACCGCGCCGACCCAGAACGGTGCGGCGGCGGCGAACCGGTAGGTGAGGCTGCGGCCCTGTAGCAGCGGGGAGCCGTCCGCGCCCACCAGCCGGACCGCGTCGTCGAGGTAGTCCCGCAGGTCCGCCGCCCAAGTCTTGTGCAGCTGTGGCGGGCAGAGCGAGCCGGTGACGTCGAACAGGTGGGTCCACAGCAGCGGGTAGAGGTGCAGGGCCCAGCCGGTGTAGTGGTCGTAGGACCGTTCCTGGCCGTCGCTGAGCCAGCCGCCAGGCCTGCGCATCGAGGCGTGGAAGTCGAGGTCCTCCTCGATGTCGTCGGCCGACCACGGGCCGCCCGCCTCGCGGAGGAAGGACTCGACGACGATCCTGAACCAGACCCAGTTGTTCCGCGGGTAGGGCTGGCCGAGCACGGTCGCCAGCCAGTCGACGGTGCGCTCGCGCACCCCGTCGTCGAGCAGGTCCCACAGCCAGGGCCGGGTCAGTTGCAGCACCAGGGCTATCGACGCGGCCTCGACCTTGGCCTGGCCGAGCTCGTCGGGGCGCGGCCAGGCCTCCGGGGAACGCGGGTCGGTGCCCGCCGCCAGGCCGCGGGCGTACCGGTCGAGCAGCCCGCCGGGGTCGGCGCCGTGCTCCCCGGCGATTCGGAAGCCGGCCAGCAGGAAGGTGCGGGCGAAGCCCTCCAGGCCGTCGGAGTCGGTGCCGTACATGCTGACGGGGCCCGGCAGGGCGACGCGGGCGCCGGCCGGGGAGCGATACGGCTCGAGGGCGGCGAGCATCCGGTCCGCGAGAGTGGTCCAGTGCTCTCGGGTCCACCCGGTGTACGGGGAGCGGACCCGGTCCTCCGGGACGGTTGTGCCGGGGCGGATGATCATGCCTTGGCTCCCACTGGGTCTCGATGGGTGTGGCTGACTGCGGGATTGGCGGCCGGTGCCAACGACGCGAGCATGGCGCGGCTGTTGCGCCAGACGACGAAGAGCGTGCAGCCCGGCAGTACGGCCAGGCCGAGCAGGGGCGCCTGGTTGACCAGGACGAGGGTGATGCCGAGCAGCCCGAGGTTCAGCAGCCCGAGCCACCAGCGACGTACCGACGCGTACGACGCGGTCAGCAGCGTGCGCGGTGAGATCCGCGGATCGTCCGCCACGGCGGCCATTGTCACGATCCCGGAGCTCGCGGCGCCCAGCATGACGACGGCCAGCAGCGGTATCAGGGCCGGCCCCGACGCGGCCGTACGGAGGACGGCCACGTCGGTGGCAGCAACGGCGATCAGGAGCACGCACGGCGCCCAGCCGAGCAGCGCCGGGCCGAACAGGCGCCGGTAGCCGCGGAACAGGTCGGCCGCCGGCGCCCGGTCGTCCTCGGTGGTCCGCCGCAGGTAGTGGAAGGCGGCGGCGAGCGAGGGGCCGAGGCCGAGGGACAGCAGTCCGAAAAAGGCCGGGTACTGCCACGGCCGGTGCACCACGCCCAGTGCCAGCAGCAGGGGCGCGTTCGTCGCCGCCAGGCCCAGGTTGACGACCAGGACCCGGTGGACGTGCGACCAGAGCAGCTCCCAGGACCCGTGGTCGAGGTTGAGCCTGAGGCGCCGGCCGGTGACGGGGGTGCTCATCGCGGCCTCACTTCATTCCGCTGGTGGCGATGCCCTGGACGAAGTAGCGCTGTCCGAGCAGGAAGACGACCAGGATCGGCAGGACCGACAACACCGATCCGGTCATGATCATGGCGTATTCGGAGTCGTAGATGCCGACGAACTGCCGCAGCCCGATCTGCACGGTCCACAGCTCGTTGTCGGTCAGGTAGATGAACGGCCCCATGTAGTCGTTCCAAGTGTTGACGAAGGTCAGCAGCGCGAGACTGGCCAGCGCCGGCTTCGACAGGGGCAGCACGATCCGCGCCCAGATGCCGTACTCGCTGAGCCCGTCCAGCCGCGCGGCCTCGCCGATCTCGTCCGGGATCGTCAGGTAGTACTGGCGCATCAGAAACACCCCGAACGCACCGAAGGCCTGCAGCAGGATCAGCGAGAGGTGCGTGTTCACCAGTCCCAGGCGCTCCATGATGATGTACTGCGGCACCATGTAGGCCTGCCACGGCACCGCGATGGTGCTGACGTAGGCGAGGAACAGGGCATCGCGGCCGGGGAAACGGGCCTTGGCGAAGCCGTAGGCCGCGAAGCTCCCGGTCAGCACCTGCAGCCCGGTGATGGTGACACTGAGGAACAGCGAGTTCCCCAGGTAGGTGAGCAGCGGGATCCGGGTCCAGATGCGGGAGAAGTTGTCCCAGTGGAACTCCTGGGGGATCCACTGGATCGGGACCGTGAGCACCTCGTTGTCCCGCTTGACCGAGGAGACCAGCATCCAGGCGAAGGGCACCAGGATCGCGGCCGACAGCGCGATCAGCGCCGCGTAGAGCAGGGCGCGGCCCAGGAGCCGCGCCGTCCGGCGGCGACTCCCCGGAGCGGACCGGCCCCACCCGCCACCGGTCGGGCGCGAAGCCCCGGCCGTCGTGCTGTCCTCTCGCAGCACGCTCGTGTTCATCGCTCATTCCTCCGCTGGAACCGGAACTGGACTACGGTGATCATCAACACGATGACGAAGAGCACCAGGGAAATCGCCGAAGAGTAGCCGAAGCGCCCCTGCTTGATTCCCTCCCGGAAGATCACCTGGGACAGCACCAGGGTCGACCGGCCGGGGCCTCCCTCGGTCATGATCTGGACCAGGTCGAAAACCTTGAAGCTGGAGATCGTCAGCATGACCAGCACGAAGAATGTGGTGGGCCGCAGGGACGGGACGGTGATGTGCCAGAACCGCTGCCACGGGCCGGCCCCGTCCACCCGTGCCGCCTCGTACAGCTCCGCGGGGATCGCCTGGAGCCCGGCGAGGTAAAGCACCATGTAGTAGCCCATGTCCCGCCACACACTGGTGATGATGACCGCGGGCATCGCCCAGTCGGTGGAGGTGGTCCACCCCGGCGGATGGCTGACACCCACGGCCCGCAGCAGCTGGTTCACCGGCCCCAGGTCGGGACTGAAGAGCATGTTCCACACCACCGCCACCGCGACCAGCGAGGTGATGTACGGGAAGAAGAACGCCGTACGCAGGAACCCGACGCCGCGGAGTTTCTGGTTGAGCAGCACGGCCAGGCCGAGGGACGCCGCCAGCGTGAGCGGGATATGGCCGACGGCGTACCACGCGGTGTTGCTCAGTGCGACCCAGAAGGTGTCGCTGTCGAACATCCTGCGGAAGTTCTCGAGTCCGACCCATTCCGGTGTGGAGTACGAGTTCCAGTTCGTGAACGCCAGCAGCAGCGTCGCGAGCACCGGTACCAGGGTCAGGGCCGCGAAACCGAGGAAGTTCGGGAGGATGAAACTCCAGCCGACCAGTGTGGTGCGCCGACTTCGCCGCTTGGCGGCTGCGGCGCCGGATTCCGGGCTCATCCGACTTCGGACTTCACTCGGGAGTTCATCTCCTTGATGCCCTGGTCGAGCGACTTCTCACCGGTCATCACGAGCTGGTGCTCCTCGGTGAGGATGGTGTCGACGTCAGAGGACTTCTCGCTGATCGGCATCTCCAGCTTCACCGTGTCCGGGTGCATGGCCTTCTTGGTGAGGTCGTCGGTCGGCATCCCCTGGACGGAGAAGTAGGTGTTCATGACCGATTCGTCGGTGTAGGACGGGGTGATGCCGATCTTGGCGACCGCGGCGGCGCCCTCGGGACCGGACGCGAACGTCAAGAACTTTTTGGCCGCGTCGGAGTTCTTCGCCTTCTTGTTGATGGCGAAGGCGGTCGGTGCGCCGAAGGTGGTCGTCTTGCCGTCGGCGGTGATCTGCGGCAGGGGCAACATGCCCCAGTCGTCCTTGAAGTTGCCTGCGGCCTTTTCCTGCACCAGGACCGCGGCGAACCAGGTGCCCATCGGCATCATCGCGGCCTTGTCGGTCGTGAACATCGTCTTGTAGGTGACCTTCTGGCTGTTGGCCGTTGCCCACGGCATGGTCGCCCCGGACTTCTGCAGGTCGAGGGTCATCGCGTACTGGTCCTTGAAGAACCCGTAGTCATCTCCGAGCAGGTCGCCGCCGGTCTGCGCCGCCGCGATCGCCTGGACGAGCGAACGCCAGGTGTGGTGGTAGGTGCCGTAGACCTTCGACGCGCCGTTGCCCTTCGTCTGCCGCTTCGCCAGCGCGGCGTAGTCGGGCCAGGTCAGCTTGGACAGATCCGCGCCGCTGTCCTTGAGCAACGCCTTGTTGTAGTAGAGGACGTAGAAGTCCTGCCGGTACGGCAGCGCGTAGTACTCGCCGTTCAGGTCGTAGGCGTCGAGCCCGCCGTACTTCGCCTTGTCGAGCTTGCCGGCCTCATCGGTGACCGACTGAAGCTGGCCCCGCGTACCGAACCGCGCATAGTCCGTGAGGGTCTTCATCGTCAGCACGTCGGTGGTGTCGCCACCGGCCAGCATCGTGGTGACCTTCTCCGAGTAGTCGTCGGAGAGAATGTCGACCGGGCGGACCTCGATGTCCGGGTACTTCGCCTTGAACCCGTCGATCAGCGCCTTGAACTCGGGTGTCTGGTCGTAGTTCCACAGGGCGATCCTGAGTACCTTCTTGCCGTCGGCGGTGGTGTCGGAACCGCCGCTGCTGCTGCACCCTGCGGTGAGCAGGGCCAGCGCGATGGCTGCCGTCAGGACCTTGGCGGATTTTCTCATGGTGCGTATCTCCTTCGGTTGGAAGACATCGGCTCAGGCACTCAGTCCGAGGGCCCAGGACTCCGCGGTGACCTCTCCCCGCAGCGGCTGCCGCTGGAGCCACCGGGCCAGCTCGTCGATGGTGTGGTCGGTGAGGCGCCCGATCTCCGAACCGAGTGACCCCGCCACATGCGGGGTGACCATCACCTGAGCCAGCCGCCGCAGCGGTGAACTCGCGGGCAGCGGCTCGGGGTCGGTCACGTCGAGGATGGCGAAGAGGCGACCGGACGCGCACTCGGCAGCGAGTGCGTCGGAGTCGACGAGGCTGCCGCGCGCCGTGTTGATGACCGTCGCATGGTCCGGAAGCAGACGCAGTTGCTCGGCACCGATGAGGTGCCGGGTCTCCTGCAGCTCGGGAGCGTGCAGGGACAATACGTCGACTTTGGGCAGCAGGTCCACCAGCTCGACCAGGGTCGCGCCGGCCGCCGAGACCTCCGCCGGATCGGCGTGCGGATCCGCGACCAGGCAGGTGGTGCCGTCGAGAACCTTGAGGAGTTCGACCACCTTGCGGCCGATTCGGGAGAACCCGACGACGCCCACGGTCTGCGCGAAGTTAGACAGGTCCCCGTAGCCCGTCACCCTGCCCCATCCCTCGTACGCGAGGCGCTCGTCGGCGGCGAGGAAGGGAACCTTCTTGCCGGCGAAGATGATGGCCGCCAGGGTGTACTCGGCCACCGGAATGGCGTTGGTGTCGGCTGCGCTGGTGATCCGGATCCCCCGCCGCCACACGTCGTCGCTCACCAGGCCCCGCACGCTGCCGGCGCAGTGCAGCACCGCGCGTAGCGCGGGTGCCGCGTCGAGCCGCTCCGGTGTCAGCTGGGGAGCGCCCCAGGACGTCAGCATCACCTCGACGTCCGCCAGCTGGGCCCGTACCGCCGGGGCGTCGAGGTCGTCGGTCCAGACAGGATCACCCAGCGTCACCAGGTCCGCCAGCCGTGCGAGACGGGCAGCGTCGAAGTGCGCTTCGAAGCTTTCCCTGCTCATTACGACCAGTGCGTATGGCTTCGTCTGTATCAAGCGTCGAGTCCTTCCCTCGGCCGGTTTCACACCGGCGCTGGCGAGCGCGTCTTGCCGGTCGCGTGGGGAAAGAGATAGTGGTGGTGAGCACAAACCCGCTACGGCTCGTACATGAACGAAGCGATTCGTTCAGAGTCGAACACACAGGATAGGGGAGAGTGAACCGATGGCCGGTGACCGGCTCTTCGCTCTGCAACGCAGGGAGCGGATCATGGACGAACTACGCCGGCACGGCGCCGTCCGGGTCCCCGAGTTGGCCCAAATGCTTGAGGTCAGTGAGCTGACGGTGCGGCGCGACATCGGCGCACTCGCCGGTCGCGGCCTGCTCACCAAGGTGCACGGCGGCGCGACCCTCCCAACCGAAACCGACTCGGCTCCCCAGCGCCGGACCCGCCCTGGATCCACGCCGTTCACCATCGGCATGGTCGTTCCCTCGCTGGACTACTACTGGCCAGCCATCGTGACCGGCGCCCGGGCCGCCGCAGTCGCGCTCGGCGTCCAGATCCAGCTGCGCGGGTCGAGCTACGATCGGGCCGAGGACCGCCGTCAGATCAGCCGACTGATCGAGGCCAAGCAGGTGCAAGGGCTCCTGCTGGCGCCCAGCCTGGAGACCGACGGCTCCGATGAGATGATCGACTGGATCGGCAAGCTGCCGGTGCCGACGATCCTCGTGGAACGGCAGACATCGCCCTGGACCCCGACGCCGCGCCAACTCGAATGGGTACGCAGCGACCACGCGCTCGGCCTAGAGACGGCGGTGCGTCACCTCCACGAACACGGCCACCGCCGGATCGGCCTGGTGCTCGCGAACGGCAGCCCAACCTCGGCGCATCTCGCCCAGGGCTGGCTGCGGGCCTGCGCGGAACTCGATCTGCCCGACGAGTTCGTGGTCCGCGAGAGCGTGGCCCTCGACATACCCGGCCACCGGCAGATCATCGAGGAGATCCTGCGCCGCTGCCGCCGGTCCCGGACCACCGCGCTCATCGTGCACAGCGACCAGGACGCGATGTCCGTCGCCCAGTACGCCGCCGAACAAGGCATCGCCATCCCGGACGACATGGCCCTCGTCAGCTACGACGACGAGGTGGCCCGGCTCGCCGAACCGGCCATGACGGCGGTCCGCCCGCCCAAGTCCCGGGTGGGCCGGGTCGCGGTGGAGATGATGGTCTCGAGGCTGATGGAGGGCAAGCGCCGCCCGGCGCAACGCGTCCTCGTCCTGCCCGAGCTGATCATCCGCAACTCCTCGATCAGGACATGGGAAGGCCGGTAGCAGCGGGACGACCAGGCGTGATCTCCTGTCCGTCGACCTCGGGGCGCTGGTCCGGCGCCACCGCGCGGACGACCTCATCGCCCGGGACCACGCGAAGATCATCCGCTTGGACCTGATCATCGTCGACGACATCAGGCTCCTCCCCGTCTCCCTGGACGCCGCAGAGGGCTTCTACCACCTGCTCGATGCTGCCTACCGGAACTGGGCCCGACCCTGTCTTGGTGCCGCCCGCGTACCCCCCGGAGTGCAGGCGGCCTGTCCTGCTCAGGGGTCACTGTGTTCAGCGCGTTCCAGGTCCTGCGTGTCACGGGTGGCGGCCTGACCTTACAAGATCACCAAGCTTTTGAACTCGAGTCGTCGTGTGCCTAGTGCTCGCGGGTGATCGGCTGGATGTGTGACGCCAGGGACTCTCGGTGCGCTGTAAGCGTGGGACCTGCCTCCCGCGCATGCCTGCTGCCCCCCAGTGCGGGCTCCTACGCCGTAGGGGCAGGCGGATGCTGCAGGTCGCATCCCCCCACCCTGGGCCGCCCGAGCGAAACAGAGAGGCCGAAGTACGATTCTCGTTCGATTCACCGTACGGCTCTGGAAGGACGGGCCTTGAGCGCCCAACTGAGAGACACCGCAGCGCAGTTGGCAGACATGCTCTGGCGTCAGCACACCGTGTACCGGGACCGCGCCGGGGGTGTGGTCATCCGGGGAGAGCATGTGCAGCGCTGGATCAGTCTCGCCCCCTCGGGCCGCAAGGACGAGATCCTGCTCCGTGCGGGCCGCATCCTCGACGGCGGCACCACCGCTCCGGCGCGCTCAGAGACGGTCGTCCCGCTCGGTACCGGCACCGGCGAACTCGCCACGGCCTGCCGCCGCCTGCTCGCCGAGACCGCCGCCGACGCAACACCGCCCGCCCCGACGGCTCCCGGCCGCACCAAGCGGACCGAGAAGCCGAAACGGCCCGGGCGGAAAGGGAAACGGATGAGCCTCGCCTCCTGGACGATCCTCGCCTGTGTGGTCGGCGTCGTCGCCCTGTACGCCTACAGCACTGCGACGACAGGCACGCGCTGAGGAAAGCCCGCAGACCCCGGGAGTCCTGACGGTCGCCCTCCGGGGCCGACCGAGGATCGCAACCACACCGCCGCTGAGGCGTGGGAGAGGTCGTCTCGTCTGGCGGTCGTCCTCCGGGGCGACCGAGGACCGCAACGTTACCTTTGCCGATAACCCCGTCTGCGCAGGTCATGCGGCATGCTCGTACTCGTGGAGAACGCCGCCGAGGCGATCGGATCGTCGTATATCGAGGCGGGCTGTCTCGTCCGGATCGGCGATCGGCGTCGGCACAGGGTTCAGCGGGCGGGCGTTCGCGATGCCCTGGTGGGGCCGACGGGAGTTGTAGAACTTCTCAAACTCGCGCAGGGCATGTGCCGCTGGTTCCAGACGGGCGACCGGCGCGTCCTGACCGATCGCCTGGACACACCCCGGGCCCCGGGGAATCGACCATGACATTCCCCGGGCCCGGCTCGGGTCGCAGCGTCAGACGACGCTAAGGCCTCGCCGTCACGTGGTGTGCGGCGGATGCTCAGCCTTCCTCGGCCTGTGAGGACTCCGTGGGCAGGCAATACGCGCACCTGGACGCTGAGTCGACGCGCCCCATACATCGCCCGCAGGTGTTGCGCTCCCGAACAGGGCCGCGCCCGTCAGCGCATCCCGGGGCACGTCATCGCTGGAGCGGCTGAGAATGCCTCTACGATCCGGTTGATCACTGAACCGGGGAGGGGACATGGCCGAGAGCCGGGAAATGACAGACGCGGTCGCGGGGAGATCGGTGGAGCTGGTCTACCGGCCGACCGTCGGCGACTTGGCGTCCGCGCTGCGGGCACGTGCGAGGAATACTGGCGCGGGACGCTTTCAGCGCCGGGTACTGGTCTTCACGGTGGCGGCCGCGGCCGTCGGCGCCCTGTTGTCGGCGGCCGGCTCCGGCCGTCATGACACACCGTGGCAGCTGTATGCGGGGGTGGTGGTCTTCGCCGCCTTCATGACTGCGGTGCCGTGGTTGCAGGCGCGTCAGCTCCACCGGCTCGCCGAACGGCAGGGGGACATCCGCGGGACGGTCGACGACACCGGGATCCGGCTCACCACCGCGCACAGCTCGGCCACCCTCGACTGGCACCTCTACCCGCGCTATGCCGAGACCCCGGAGCTGTTCGTGCTGCTGAGCGCCGACAAGTCCGCCGTCGGCGTCGTCGTCCTGCCCAAGCGGGCCGTGGCGGACCCAAAGGACGTGGACCGGCTGCGGGCGGTCCTGGACCGGCGGCTCGTGCGCGCGGACGCCGCCGAGGTGCCCGGAAGCCCGCGGAGCCGGGGCCGGGCCGTCGGCCGCGGGGCCGGCTCCGTCGGACTGTTGCTGCTGGGGCTGCTGCTGTTCTTCTTCGCCTTCGCCGCCGTCCAAACCGCCGCGCACCCGGACCGCTTTCCCGGGATCCAGAACAACACCGCCTCGATATCGGCCGTCATGCTGGTGCTGGGGGCGCTCGCGGTCGCCGGGGCCTGGTGGCTCGTACGGCGGATGACGGTCATGCGGATCGTGACCGCCGTGCTCGCCGTCCTCGTCCTGCTGGCCGGTGGCGCCGCCCTGTACCGCGTGGGGCCAATGCTCCACTGCTGGGGCTCGGACCGGATCGCCCGCGCGCCCGACGGCGCCTACGCCTGCTACGACTTCTGAAGGACGGCCAGGCCTCGCCACTGGCGACGGCGCGGGTCGTCTCGGCGATCAAGGCGACGGTGAAGGGCGGCCTGGGCAAGCTGCGCGAGCGCCCGCGCGGGGAGCGCTGTCGGCCGGGCGAGCCGTGGCGCGCCCTGTCCCGCCCGACGTGGCGGCCGGACATCCGCGCGGCGGTCATCTCCCGCACCCGGATCAACCTGCACCGCAAGATCGTCAAGCACGCGGCGTTCACCGGGCAGTACCCGGTCGCGATCCTCTCCGACTGCGTCGTCTACGCAGCCAACGGGCCCTCGCCGCTGGACTTCCTGCCCTACCGGGACGGCAAGCCGCTGCCCGGCGGTTTCAAGCTCGGCATCAACCCCGGCCTGGTCAAGCACGAGGGCACCCAGACCGTCCTGTGGGGCGAAGAGGTCCGCGAGCGGTTCAACGCACCGGAACTCAACCTCGCCCGGTACATCAAGGACGGCACCGTCACCGACGTCGACAACGGAGAGTAGGAGAAGGGGACGATGAGCCTGTTCGGGGACGGCCTGGACGCCGCGGTGCAGAAGGCGTTCACCCGCCCGACACCCAAGAGCGCCTGGTCAAGCAGCTCAAGAGCACCAAGGCCGTCGCCCAGATGCTGCGTATCTCCCAACGCACCGTCGAGCGGTACGTGAAAGACCAGATCAAGAAGCCCCGCCCGGACCTCGCCGCGCGCCTGGAGCGCGAGGTGAAGAAGCGGTGGCAACCGCAGATCCGGGCCAAGGCCCGACAGAAGGCGGCGACCAGCGGCTACACCGCGCCGATCGGCTCCACGGACCAGGACCGCATCCGACACCTGAACATCGAGCACCTGGAGTTCGACCTGTAGCAGCCGGGCCCCGAACAGCCCGCGAGCCCGGACAAGCCGGTCCGGGCTCGCTCGCGTATCTGCGAGGGGTCGGATGTTCGTGCACGCCATTGACGTGACGATCGACGCCCTGCCGGCGGCCCCAAGCGACTGCTGGGGGCTGTGCTGGAAGGCGAGATCACCGACTACCTGTCCGGGATCTTCGAAAAGGGGTGGGCGCTGGCTGTCAGCCGATGGCGATGCGGGGGTGGGCGGATGGTGTGATCCATCCCATGATCTGGTCCATGGTGGTGCGGGGGACGGAGACGCAGCCGGCGGTGGCGCCGTTGCCGTTGATGTGGAGGAAGATGCCGGCGCCGCGGCCGGGGGTGGCGGGCCAGCGGTTGAAGTTGATGACGAGTGCTTTGGCGTACTGGGTGGGGTAGTTGATGAGGTGTTCGCTGCCGCGTTCGCCGGCTTCGGTGAGGGGGAAGTCGGCGCCCTGCTCGCCGTGCATGGAGTTGTAGTACTTCGACTGGGGGTCTTCCACCCACCAGTCGTCGCTGTTGACGACGTGGTAGGGCATGGCGGTGCCGGAGGCTTGGACGCCGAAGCCTTCGGTGATGGTGTAGGTGCCGGTGGGGGTGGTGTAGGTGCTCTGGCGGCGGGTGGCTCCGTCGGTGACGCCGTTGGAGCCGACCCGGCCCGCGCTGGTGCTGAACTGCGCCTTCCAGCCTGCGGAGGTCTTGCTCCAGGCGGTGACGGTGGCGTAGGAGCCGCTGGCCTTGACGGTGATCAGCTGGGTCGCGTTGCCCACCTGGACCGGCACCGGGAAGTTGGGTGCGGCAGGTGCCGGGGCCGCTGCCGCACCGCTGTTACCCGCAGCCGCACCACTCGCCGGACCGTTGGCATTGTTTGCGGCATGTGGCGCGGCTGTGGACGCCGAAGCCGAAGCCGAAGCGGAGGCCGAGGCCGACGCCGAGGCTGAGGTTGACGGGCTGGTGGATGCGGAGGTGGAGGCGCTCGGGGACCCGGTGGGGGAGGCTTCGGTGGGGCCCGTCTGCGACGGCTGCGACACATCGACGTCGTCCGCCGCCGAGGCCGCAGGGCTGTCGTGTCCGCCGCAGGCGGACGTCACCGACAGGGCACCGAGGACGGCGGTGGTGGTCAGAACCTGACGGGGCAGGACTCGCACGATGGCTCCTTGATCTGGAGAAACGGGAGGTTCAAGCGGGACGAGTGACGGGGGACGGTCGGGTGAGGAACTCGTTTCGCGCACGGGGCCGCCTGGCCCTGGGGCGGAAGGCGGCACGGCACGGTGGGGGCAGACCCGACGTGTACGGCACAAGGCCCCGGTACCGATCTGGAACGGACCGGCGCCGCTGTCCCGGCCGACGGGGGCTGGGACAGCAGCGGGGTGGGTCAGTGTGTGGCGTAGCGGGACTGTCCGGCAGCGGTGCGGATGCCGGGGAGTGCGGCGTAGAGGGTTTTGCCGGGGCAGAGGGTGGCGAAGCCGTCCCGGTGGCCGGAGATGGTGTTCAAGGTGGCCTTCTGGCCGCTCTTGTACACGCCGGTGTCGCCCGCTGCGGTGAGGGTGACCTGGGCCTGGGGGTTGACGCCGTCCAGGCTGAGTTTCCAGGCGGCGAGGTCGGCGATGGCCTGCTTGGCGGCCGCGGTCGGGGTGCCGCCGTTCTCGTAGTCGCCCAGCAGGGAGATACCGGCGGAGTCGCCGTTGAAGCCGTAGGTGTGGGCGCCGCGCACGCGCTTGTCGACGCCGCCGGCACGGCCTTCGAAGACGGTGCCGCACTTGTCGACGAAGAAGTTGTAACCGACGTCGTTCCAGCCCTCGGTCCGCACGTGGTAGACGAGGATCGCGCGGATGATGGCGGGTGAGTCGGCGCAGCTGTAGTCGTTGGTGCCTGCGGTGTGGTGGACGAAGACGGCCTTCACCTTGGCCAGGTACTCGGGCGGGTCCTTGACCAGGGTCTCGTCGGCGCCCCAGGTGGCGCGGTCGACGATCGCGGGGGCGGCGGGCTCGGTGGGCGTGGGCGTCTCGGTCGCCGAGGGGGCGGACGGCTCGGAGGTGGCGTCGCTGGGCTCGGGGGCCGGGTCGGTCGGCTCAGGCTGGGCACTGTCGGCGGGAGCGGTGGGGCTGTCGGAGTCCGCCGAGCCGGGGGTCTCGGAGCCCGCGGTCGGCTCTGCGTCCGGGGTGGTGCTCGAGGAGGCTGTGGGCTCCTCGGTGGTGTTGTCGGCCGGGCCTGTCGGTTCCGGCGTGTTGCTGCCGTCGTCGGCGGTGGCCTCGGGGGTGGTGGAGGGCGCGTCGTCCTGGCCGCCGTTGCCGGCGTCGTGGGTGGGCGTGCTGGACGGGGCCGTGTCCGGTGGGGTGTCGCCGGCTGCGGAGGAGGTGCTGGGGGAGGACGGCTGTTCGGCGGTGGCCGAAGGGCCTCCCGCGGAGTCGCCTGGTTTCGTGCCGGCCTGGCCATTGCCCTTGCTCTGGCCGTTCCCGTTCCCCTGGCCGTTGGTCTTGCTCTGGCCGTTCCCCTGGCCGTTGCCGTTGCCGTTGCCGTTGTTCTTGCCCGTGGCCTTGTCGTTGGGGGTGGTGCCGGGGTCGATCAGGTCCAGGCGCAGTCCGTCGGGGACGGTGATGGTCTGCTTGCCGTTGGCTATGACTCGTGCCTCGACCGCGTTGGAGGGGCCCACCCACAGCGGTTCGGAGGCGCCGCGGGTGCCCGGGGCGCTGCCTTCGGCGGTCTCGGGTGCGACCGTGTCGAAGTCGAGGTCGCGCCAGTCGGTCCACTCGCCGGTACCGGCGCTGCGGGTACGGATCTGGGCGGTGCCGTCGAAGCCCTTGGTGTGGTTTTTCCAGGAGACACCGATCAGAGAGAAGGCTTTGGTGTCGGTGCGGGGAAGGGCGCGCTTCGAGCTGCTGGAGCCGACGAGCGCGATCGTGTCCAAGCTGGCCGGGCGGGCCTGTGTGGTGTCCCCGGAGTCATCGGGTGTGAAGGCGACGGCGGCCGTGGCCAGACTCGCGCCGCCGAGCACCGTCGCACCGACGGCCAGCCACACCCGGCGTCTGCCGGACCGTATGCGGCGGGAACGGGACCTTGTGGAGCTCATGGATTTCCTCGGAGTTGTCTCGTGCATGCTCGGTCGTGCTCTTGGCGTGTGCCGGGGACAGGGCCCGCGTCAGCTCTCCGGCGCGTCCTCGTGGGGGAGTTGGCCGGCGCAGGTGGCGCGGCCGAACACGCCGGTGGCGGTGCCGCTTTGGACGTGCTGCCCGCGGATGGAAAGGGCGCAGCGGGCCTGCCCGCCCTTCTCCCCGAGCACGATGTTGATCGTCGGTTCCTGGCCGAGCGGGACGTCCACGGTCGTGCGCCACGGCAGTGTGGCTGCGTTGACCCGGGTGGCTGTCCCTGAGGTGCTGCGGGCCTGGTAGGTGATGTCGACGATGCCTTCGCCGGTCACCTCGTAGGTCACCGGGGCGGCGGGGACACGATGTTCGGCTGTGCCGCCGCTGTTGCCGGTGTTGAGCACGCCGTAGAGGACCAGCCCGGCGCAGGCGGCCAGCACTGCACCGCCCGCGATCAGTGCGCCGCGCAGAGAATGCCGGTCGGCGGACGCAGACGTGGATTCGGTGCCGTTCGGCGACGTGCCGTCATCCTCACGTGCGGCCATGACGGTCCCGGATCCGATCTCGGGCGTGTTTCCGGAGCTTTCCTCGTACCTGGTATCGGATAGCGGCTGGTCCGTCGTGGATTTTCGGGGCGTGCTGCCCATGCTTTTTCCTCTCGCACATGCCATTTCGCTGTTGCGTGAGCCGGGCGTTTATACATGGCACGGGAAACGGCTGTCCAGCGACCAGATATAACGGACATTCACCCCTCCTCTTTCGCCCTCAAGCGTCAGTAAAGAGGGTCAAGTGTCGGCAATGTCCAATCGCTTGACATCGCGTCTTTGAGGTGACTAGAAATCCCGGCGCCGCTGCGCATGACTTCCCGTCACTGCTGGTGGTGGGGTTCTCAGCGGCAGTTTTCGGACACGACGCATGGGAAAGGTTTGGCGTGAAACCCAGATTGGGCAGGCTTATCGCGTGCCTGGTGGTATCCGCGGTGGCGAGTACCGCACTACCCCAGATCGCGTATGCGACGCCCGCTGATGGCAGTGGTGGCGAGGGAATCGTCGACACCGTCAAGGGCTGGTTCTCGGACGATAGCAAGGTAAACGGGAAGCCGCCGTCGCATGACGGTTTAGGGATAGCTGACCGGCAGAAACTGCCGAAGGGGAAGAAGGATCCGAAGGCCAAGCGGGTCCGGGAGCTGACGGGTCAGCGGACGGCGAAGGCGCGGTTCTGGCAGATGTCGGACGGCCGGGTTCAGGCGGAGTTGTCGGCTGCGCCGACCTCCTACCGGTCCGGTTCCGGCCAGAAGGCGACGTGGAAGTCGATCGACACCACGGTCCGCGGCAGCGCGGCGAAGGGCTTCGAGTTCGCCAACACCACCAACTCCGGCAAGAGCTGGTTCGGGTCGGACCCGGAGCGTCTGCTGCGGTTCGAGGGGGCCGACGGTCAGTCGGTCACCCTCGGCCTCAAGGGCGCCACCAAGAAGAACTTCGCCCCGCAGGCCAAGGGCTCCACCGTCGTCTACAAGGATGCGGTGCCCGGTGCGGAGCTGGCGTATGAGGTGGGGCCGGGCCGGGTGAAGGAGAACATCACCCTGGCGAAGCGGCCGGATGGCCCGCTGACGTTCACGTTTACGCTGGATGCGGGCGGTTTGACGCCGAAGGCGCGCAAGGACGGCTCCATTGCGCTGTTCGGGGAGTTGCCGAACACGCCGGTGATGGTGATCCCGGCGGCGTTCATGACGGACGCCCGCAAGGACGCCTCCTCGCCGTACGGGTACTCCTACAGTCCGAAGGTCTCGCAGAGGCTGGTCCGGGACGGCAAGGGCTGGAAGATCACGGTCACGCCGGATGCGGGGTGGCTGGCCGCGAAGGAGCGGCAGTACCCGGTGGTGATCGACCCGACGATCACGATCGCGCCGTCTCCGTCGGCCTCGCAGGACACGATGGTCCTGCAGGAGTTGCCGACGACGAACTTCAACACGAGCTGGAAGCTGGCGGCGGGCAAGACCGAGACGGGGGCTGCACGCTCACTGATCCGGTTCCCGCTGGATGAGATCCCGGCGGGCACGAAGATCGACTCCGCGCGGCTGGAGATGTACTACGACCAGACGCATACCACCGGCGGCAACGATGTCACCATCGAGGCGCACCGGGCCACCGGCAAGTGGGACGCGGCGGGCGCGACCTGGGAGAAGACCAGCGCACTGGTGGGTGAACTGTCCGGAACCAGCGTCGAGTTGGACGACGGGCAGCCGGGCACGGCCGCGAAGGGCAACTGGCCGGCGACCACATCCACGTTGAAGCAGTACGCCATCGGCGGCAACTACGTCTTCAACAGGGACACCATCCCTGGGGACACCTACACCTGGCAGCCGAAGGTCCCCGAGACCAGTGACTACCGCGTGGACGTGCACTACGTCGCGGCGAGCGACAGGGCCACGAACGCCCCGTACACGGTGACGTACAACGGCGGGTCGGCGACCTACCCGGTCAACCAGCAGTCCGGCACCAACGGCGTGTGGGCCTCGCTCAACAACGGCAACAAGTTGCCGTTCGCCAAGGGCACGGCGGGCAAGGTCGTGCTGGGGGATGGTCCGGCAACCGCGACGACCGCGGTGATCGCGGACGCGGTCCGGCTGGTGAACCCCGCCCAGATCACCAAGGCCAAAGGCGACTTCAACCAGTGGCACAAGTTCCCGGTCACCGACACCGTGCAGAAGTGGCTGAATGGTTCGGAGGCCAACTACGGGTTCGTACTCAAGGGCACGGACGAGTCGTCCACGGCCCCCCCAAGGCGGCCCGCGCTACGAGTCCGGTGACGGCGACTACGGCGGCGAGACCGCGACCATCCCGCGCCTGACAGTCACCTACGGCACGATCGGAACCGAACTCGACTCGCCCACCGTGGTCCACGGCACCGGCCCCAAGCTGTCGTGGAAGGCGTACACCAACACCACCGGCAACAGCGGGCTGGACATCGCGGAGTACCAGCTGCACCGCTCCACGCAGCAGTCCTTCACCCCGTCCGCGGCCACTCTCGTCGCGCCGATCGGCAAGTCGGTCACGGAGTACACGGACACGACCGCGACCCCCACCCCGGACTCCTCCACAGCGCAGATCGGCCGGTCGTACTACTACCAGCTCGCGGTGAAGACGAAGAACGGCGAGCTGCTCGGCTCACCCACCCGCATCGTGGGCGTGCCCAAGGCAGGCCGCACCATGCGCCTCATCCAGGGCCGTGACGCCGGAGTCACCGACTCCACACTCTCCTCCGCACGCCCGACCAGCAACCAGGACACCCTTGACTCCTACAAGGCCCAGAACTGGGTGAGCGTCGGCAACAACTCACCCACCTACGGCAAGACCCGAACGGTCCTGAAGTTCCCCACCAAGGACATCCCCACCACCGCGACGGTGCTGGAATCCAGAATGTTCATGTGGGGCGCGGAGACCAACACCGACACCAACGGAGCAATCTACGAACTCCACGGCCTGACCAAGGACTTCGACGAGAAGACGACCACCTGGAACAACGCCACCTCCACCACCCCATGGACGACGGCCGGCGGCGACTACTCGGCCACCGTCTCCGACACCGTCGCACAAGTGTCCGACGTAGGCCGGCACTGGTGGAACGCCACCAGCCTCACCCAGGGCTGGATCAAAACCCCCACCTCCAACAAGGGCGCCCTGCTCAGGCTGAAGGACGAATCGTCCACCGGCCCGCAGGAACGCACCGTATTCCTGTCCTCCGCCACCTCCGACTGGCAAATCGGCCCCCTGCTGCGCGTCATCTACGTCGACTCCACCACCGAGGACACCTACTACGCGCCGCAGACACCGGCCCGTATGACCCCGAACTCCACCTACACGGTGGACTTCACCGTCACCAACACCACCAGCACCGCGTGGGCGGCCGGTGAGCGGGTCCTGTCCTACACGTGGAAGCTGCCCGACGGCACGGACGTGACCTCGAGCGGCAAGCAGCTGACCACCGCCATCCCGACGCTCGCATCGGGAGAGTCGGCGACGATCAAGGCGCAAGTCGCCACGCCGATCAACTCCGACTCCGGCAACAAGCGCACCGACTACGTGCTCGGCTGGGACATCAAGAAGGTCTCCGACGGCAGCTGGCTGTCCGCCGGCACCGGCGGCATCCCCGCCCTGAAGCAGAACGTCGCAGTCGAGGACCCCACCTCCAACACCCTGGGCCTGGAGAAGTTCTACTCCTACACCGGCAAGAACACCGGCGCCGGCTCCACGGTCATGAACAACCTCGCCTCCGGCAACACCGTGTGGTCCTACAACGCCTTCACCAACCCCGGACGCGGCCTGACCACCTTCGCACGGTTCGCCTACAACTCCCTCGACACCAGCGACACCGTCCTCGGCGCCGGCTGGTCCGGCCAGGCAGCCGGACCCATCCGGCTGGGCGCACCCCTGGAGTTCCACCCGAAGCCGAACCCGACCGAGATCCGCCTGCCCGACGGCGACGGCACCACCCACGTCTTCCGCTGGGACGCCACCAACAAGGTGTGGAAGGCCCCGGCCGGCGTCCACTACAAGCTGTACTCCAAGGAAAACCTGGACTGCACCCCCGCCAAGGACCCGATCCCGGACGCCTGGACCCTGCTGCGCCCGGACGGCACCCGCTTCTTCTTCGGCTGCGACGGCTACATGACGTCGGTGGTCGACAAGAACGGCAACACGCAGACGTACACGTACGAGGAACGTCAGTCCAACAACAAGCCGACGAAGTTCCTGAAGTACGTCACCGACCCAGTGGGGCGTCAGTCGCTGACGGTGGAGTACTACAACAAGAGCGACGCGACGTACGACTACATCGATGCTGCGGGCAAGAAGGTCAGCGGCACCAAGCTGAACAACTCCAAGATCTACGACCACATCAAGTCCATCACGGACATCTCGGGGTCGGTCACGGGCCTGCCCGTGCGCAAGATCTCGTTCTACTACACGGACAAGGGCCAGCTCGGTCAGCTCACCGATGGTGACGGCTCCAGCCAGCCGAAGGACTTCAAGTTCACCTACGACTCCACCCAGGGCAACAAGAACGTCAAGCTCGTCAGGGCCACCGACCCGCGCGGCCACGACACCAAGCTGGACTACTACGAGCCCAAGGCCGGCGACAACTCGACCTACCACTGGTGGACCAAGACCATCACCGACCGCCTGAACGGCCCGACGGACTTCACCTACGCGGTGGACGCGGACAACAAGGAGTTCCTCGCCACCACCGTCAAGGACGCCCAGTCGCACACCACGAAGTATGTGACGAATGACTTCGGCCTTCCGGTGCAGACCACCAACGCCAAGTCCCAGACCACGAAAATGAGCTGGGACGCGGACAACAACGTCACCTACCTGGAGGAAGCCAACGGCGCCAAGACCGCGTACTGCTACGACCAGAAGACCGGCTACCCGCTCTGGCAGCGCGACGCGGAGAACAACCAGACAGGCGTGCCGGACCAGACGGCCACCTGCGTGACCGACACCTCCAAGTGGCCGGCCAACGCGTCGAAGTACGAATACCAGACGAGGAAGGACGGCTACGCGGCCGACCTGGTCCGCAAGACCTCCCCGAAGGGCCACGCCTGGACGTTCGGCTACGACTGCTTCGGCAACCTGAAGACGGTCACCGACCCCAAGGGCACGGCGACCTGGAAGCCGGGGGACTGCGAGCCGACCACCAGCGGCTACACCACCAAGTACGAGTACGACGCCGACGGCCAGCTGACCAAGGCGACCGACGCCAACGGCAACCCGACCTGGTACGGCGGCTTCGGGCCGACCGGCTACCCGGCGAAGATCACCGACGCGCTGCAGAACTCGACGGACTTCGTCTACGACGAGCGCGGCCAGGTCACCCAGGTCACCGACGCCGACAAGAAGGCGACCAAGCAGACGTACGACGTGTTCGGGCGTCCGCTGGTCAACACGGTGCCCAAGGAGCCGGGCGTCGTGATCACCTCTCCGGCACCGGAGTACGACGCCAACGACAATGTCACCAAGTCGACGGCGCCCAACGGTGCCGTTTCCACTGCGGTGTACGACGACGCGGACCAGGTCACGTCGGCGACTGCGCCGAAGGACACCTCCACGTCGGATGAGCGCAAGACGACCTACACCTACGACAAGGCCGGCAACCTCAAGACGACAACCGAGCCCAAGGGCAACCTGGCGGGCGCGGCGGCCGGCTCCTACACCACCACCAGCAACTACGACGAGATCTACCAGCTGACGTCGGTGGTAAACGCGGACGGAGACAAGGTCTCCTACGCGTACGACAGTGTCGGCAACACGATCACGGTGGTGGACCCGAAGAAGAACGCCTCCAGCGACCCGAACGCGTACACCACCAAGACTGACTACGACCTGAACCACCGGGTCACGCAGGTCACCGACGCGGCGGGCAACGTCACGAAGCGTGCCTACGACAAGGACTCCCTGATCGTCTCCGCCACGGACGCGGAGAAGAACACCACGCTCATCAGCTACGACGAGCGCGGCCAGCAGACCGAGGTCAAGGTCCCGCACGACGGCACCTCGACGGTCACGTACCGCACGACGAAGTACGAGTACGACCAGGTCGGCAACACCACCAAGGTGCTCACCCCCAGGACGGTGGCAGCCGGTTCCACCACGGCGTTCACCGCGCGCACCGAGTACGACGCGCTCAACCGCCCGGTCAAGCAGTTCCAGCCCTACGACCCGGCGGACGCCCGCTACAACAACCCGAACGTCTACACCCAGACCGTCTACGACAAGGTGGGGCGGGTAGCGAAGTCGTCGCTGCCGCCGTCGCAGGGGCAGACGGTCCGCAACGACACCACCTACGAGTATTTCGACAACGGCTGGGCCAAGTCGTCCACGGACCCGTGGGACATCGTCGCCACCTACGACTACACCGAGCTGGGGCAGCAGGCGTCACGCACGCTGACCGCGGCGGGTGGCGACACCTCGCGCACCATGGCCTGGTCCTACTACCCCGACGGCAAGCTGAAGTCCCGTACGGACGACGGCATCCCGGTCGGCAAGTCGGTGGTCCTGGTTGACAACTCCGACACTCAGAACACCTCCTCCACCGGTACCTGGACGAAGGGAGACCTCCCCGGCCAGCAGGGCTACGACCACCTCACTCACGCGGCCGGCACCGGCACGGACACCTTCACCTGGACGCTCACCATCCCCAAGGACGGCACGTACACCGCGTACGTGAAGTTCCCCAAGATGACCAGCGCGGCCACGGCGGCGAAGTACACGGTCACGCACGCGTCAGGCACGACCGACAAGACACTCGACCAGAACACCGGCACCGGCACCTGGGTGCCACTGGGCGGGTACACCTTCAAGCAGGGCAACGACGCGAAGGTGCAGCTGTTCCAGAACAGCGGCGGCGTCGTGGTCGCGGATGCGGTGAAGCTGGTCCGTGACACGTCCGGTGACCCGGTGGCCGAGCAGAAGCGGTCCTTCAACTACGTCTACGACGCCAACGGCAACCTGACCTCGATCACCGACGGCACGCCGGGTACAAAGGCCGATGCGTACACGATCGCCTACACAGGCCTGAACCAGGTCCAGAAGGTGACCGAGGCCCTCACGGGCCAGGAGAAGAAGGCCACGTCGTACACCTACGACGCCAACGGCCAGTCGGAGACCGTCACCCACCCCGACCAGTTCTCCAAATACACCTACGACCTGCGCGAACTGGTCAAAACGGTCTCGGTGGGCAAGTCCGCGACAGACGCTTCGCCGAAGGTGACGTCGTACACGTACACCGACCGCGGCCAGAAGCTGAAGGAGACCAAAGCCAACGGCAACACCGTCGACTACACGTACTACCTCGACGCGGCACTGAAGACGACGGCGGAGAAGAAGCCCAACGGCACCCTCGTTTCCTCCCACACCTACGCCTACGACCCCAACGGCAACAAGGCGCAGGACGTCGCGAAGAAGATGAACGCCGACAACCACGCGGCGTACCTGTCATCGACCACGGACTACACCTACGACCCGGCCAACCGGCTAAAGCAGTCGGCGAAGACTGGCAACGGCGCCGGGACGGAGGCGTACGTCCACGACGACAACGCCAACGTCATCAGCCAGACGGTCAAGGACACTACCACCACCTACAACTACGACCGCAACCGACTGCTGTCCGCCACCATCGGTGGTACGACGGCGACCTACAACTACGACCCGTACGGCCGTCAAGAGTCAACCACCAGCGGCAGTAAGGTCATCGAGCGGAGCGTGTACGACGGCTTCGACCACGTCATCGAGTCCCAGAAGGCGGACGACACGGGCGCGATGAAGTCCACCACGTACACCTTCGACCCGCTCGACCGCACCGCGTCCAAGACCGCGGACGGCAAGACGACCGACTTCGAGTACCTGGGTCTGTCCTCCGAGATCCTGGACGAGAAAATCGCCGGCACGCTGACCAAGTCGTACCAGTACAGCCTGTGGGGCGAGCGCCTGTCGCAGATCAAGCACAACAGCGACGGCACGACCGAGGACGGCTACTACGGCTACAACGGCCACACCGACGTCGAGACCCTCACCGACAAGAACGGCGACACCAAGGCGACGTACGGCTACACGGCCTACGGCTCCGACGACAGATCCGAGTTCAGCGGCATCGACAAGCCCGACGCCGCCGACCCGACCAAGGAGGCCTACAACCCCTACCGCTTCAACGCCAAGCGCTGGGACGCCCAGTCCGGCACCTACGACATGGGCTTCCGCGACTACAACCCGGGCCTGAACCGCTTCACCACCCGGGACATGTACAACGGCGCCCTCGCCGACATGAACCTCGGCACCGACCCCTTCACCGGCAACCGGTACGCCTTCGGCGGCGGCAACCCCGCGTCCTTCGTGGAGATCGACGGGCACTTCTCCGTCGGCGGCGTCATCGACACCATCGAGAGCGCCGCGAAGAACACGGTCCAGGAGGCCACCGGAAGCGGCTGGAAAGGTTTCTTCAAGTTCGGCCTCAAGACGGCCGGAAAGCGCAACCTGGTCAGCCTGGCCGTCGGCGTCATCTCCGACATCGCCGGCGTCGAGAGCCCGACCGACATGGCGGTCGACTGGCTCGTGGACGGGATCTTCGGTGAGGGCGAGCAGGAGGAGAAGCGCCTCATCACCATCGACCGGAGCACCCCGCGGCCCCCACTCATGCCCGACACCCGCGACGGGTCCTGCAATCTGCCGCGCAGCCAACGGTACAACTACCAGCCGCTCGTGGACGGTGCGCCCACCGGTGCCACGGCCCTGATCTGCCCCCAGGATCTGAAGCCGCCGAACTCGCGCGGCAAGCGGGTCGGAAGTTGGAACCCACCTGGTTACGTTGCCAAGAGGGACCGTGACAACCAGTGGATCTTCAACCGGTCTCATATCATCGGCGACAGGTTCAACGGCGACTGGGTCCGGGAGAACATCTTCACCGGTTTCAAGCAAATGAACGACCCCGGTATGAAGAAGTGCGAGAACAAGATGGCCAGTGCCCTCGATGGAGGTGAGCCGGTGTTGTACTCTGGGCAGTTGGAGTATGGCAATGGACGGGAAAACATCCCGACTGGTATCAGAATGACCGCAACGACCCCCAACCGGGTTCTGTTCGCGGGGGTTCTCGTGAGCAACGTACCGGGAAGTCAGGTGACCTGTTGAGTCTTCAGCAGCTTGAGGAAGCGCTGCCCGCTCTGCTCGACATTCGAGAGGATGAGCGGCGGAGCATCGACTGGGATCTCATTTCGGCGGAGACGGGGGTCGTGTTCCCCTCGGACTTCGTCGCCCTCGCCGAGGTGTACCCGAGATTCACGATCGATGAATTCTTGGGGCTCCACATTCCCACCCCCGGCGAAGAGCGTTATTTCGTCTCGGGAATGAAAAGGCTCCTCGGCGACCTGGCGGATCTCCGTGGTTCCGGGATGTCGCACGGTCATGTTCCGTATCCGGAGCCAGGGGGACTCGTGCCCTGGGGAGACTCCTGTGAGGGCGACGTGTTCTTCTGGCGCACGAGTGGTGCCAGCGCCGATGCCTGGACCGTTCTCGTCAGCGGGCACAACGACGACTGGTGCGAGTTCCAGGGGAGTCTCACGGAGTACCTCGCCGGCCTGGTGTCCGGGACGGTGGCGCCGGACGGGCTGCCACCGGACTTCCCCGGCGCGACGCCGCTGATCGAAGCCGACTGAGTCCGCGGTCGGACAGGATACGGAGTGGTTCGCCGGTGTCTTCTGGCGGACCACTCCGTGTGGTGGGCAGGGTGGTGCCCGGTGCGGACTCCACCGCCTCCGGGCACTGCACCTGCCGAATATCCCGTCCGGGTATTCGACGCCAGGTCGTCCAGCAGGAATTCCTTGTCCGGGCTTTCTGGGGGCCGCGAGCCGAGTCGGTCGACCAAATGGCGGCATCCTGGGTAGAGTTCCTGTCCGGGATCGACGACGTGGTGCCGGGAGTTCGCGGTGGCTGGCGAAACGCTGGCGAGCAGCACCTCGACCCCGGTGACGGCGATTCTGTGACGAACTGGATCCGTTCTGCTTTCGAAGAGAGGGTGGCGGATGGTGAGTTGGAACTCGGCGTTAATCTCGTAGCTGACTCAAACGGCACGGGAGGCTTGGAACTGGGAATTACCGCGACGGTGGGCGGGACGAGTGACCTGCCTACACTGAAGAACAGCGCGGTGCTCAAGATCACTCGTGCAGGGAACGAGGGCTTCGAGCAGATTCCGGATTTTCTTCGTGATCTGCTTGAAGCCCTCGTGAACTCCTGGGATCCGGACTGGGCTGATGCGGGAACCTACGAACTGTGGGATGCCCAGGAAGCTGCGGGGCGGATCCCGAGGAGGACGCCGCGTACCGGGCTCGCCACCTACTTGTCGGAAGGACGGGCCCGGCTCGCGGGGGACGCGCTCGCTGGCTGTCGAACCCGGCCGGTGGGCAACGGGGTGGTCGTGGACTTCTTGACCGAATCGGGTGAAGTGCCTGATCTGCAACGCCTGGTTGAGCTCGACCAGGCGTTGCGGTCCGGGGAGGCCTTCGCCCCCACCCCGACGGATCGGGCGCGGCTCTGACGGCTCCGGCTGTGGGAGTACCTGCCGCAGGAACTGCGGCTCGGGTCTGATCTGCTGGCGGCGCCTGGTTTCCTGTCCACGGAGGTTGGTGACGGAGGTCTCGGCTGACGGATCTTGAAATGGGTGAGGGCCTTCTGGCCTGGTGTGGATTGCGGCATCTGCACCGGCGACCAGAAGGCCCTCATGCCGCACCGTAACTCACCGCTGACCGAGTCCGGGCGTCTGCGCCTGTTCGGGGTCCAGTTCGGCAGCAGCACCGCAGAACGAGCACAGCCGGGTGCCGGGATGCTGCGCCGCGTTTACCGCCCCGCTCTAGCGTCAGCGTTGGCGCTGGCCCGCGGCCGCCGGTCTGCCGACAGGCGGCCCCTGGATGACCCAAGAGGAGGCAGCGTCCTATCTGGGAATCGGGCCGTACCACCTGAACGTCCTGACGTCCGTCACCCACCGGATCGACATGGTCCGCACCACAGGCAAGGAACTCGCCGTCACGCGCGCGAGTGTCGAGGCAGAGAAGAACTGGCGTACCTCCGCCGCTTTCTGGCGGAAGGCCCTGCGCCTACTCAAGGACATTCCCAGGGCGATGTGAGGAACCGGATCGGCCGGAACTGGATCGCCGGGGGCCGTCAAGATCATTTGTTAATCGGTCAAGATCGTCTGTCACGGGACACCGGAATCACGGTCCTGACCCCCGGATGCGATCTCTCGGTTTCGGGACAGTGGGGTGAGAGACAGTGGGCCTGGGTGTGTTGTTGCTGGTGGGTGGTGGTTTAGGGGTGTAGGGCCACTGTCTTGGACGTGAGAGTTTCGCGGTGCATCGCTGTCGTGGGGGTGTTATCGCGTGCGGGGTGACGCTGTCTCAGTTTCGTGAGTTCTTATCCACTGGCCGGTGGGTGGTTGGGGTGCTTGAGGCGTGGATCAGCGGGACCAGCCCGTCCGGGGCGGGGTTGGGGGCGTTTTCGTCGGCGCGGAGTAGGGGCGGGCCTGGTGCTCGTTCAGCTCATTCCGCGCGGGCTGGCCGGCTCCCGCGGCTACGTCGTGGGGTTCGAGTTCACAGGGGAGGGCGTCGCCCATCTCGCCGAGCACCATGCCGCCTACGCCGCCGCTTGTCCGAAGCTGAATCTGTCCGACCGGTTTGAAGCGGTGGGGACTGGAAATCGAGCGGCAGCCACCGTGCCAGTCCCCGACGCTGCTCAGGTCCGGTTGCCCAGTTTGAACTTGGTCCAGTGGATACCGTCGGTGGATATGCCCCAGCTCCCGGCGCCGAAGCTGTCGCCCCACAGATAGCCGAGCGCTGTCGTGGTCACCCAGCCCGACATCCCTTGGGAGTTTGGGAGGCGCGTGAAGGAATGACCGCCGTCGGTACTGCGCCAGATGCCGTCCTCACTGTAGATCGTCAGGCTGCCGTCGACGGCGGCGACCGGCGTGCCGAGCAGGGAGCGCGGTTCCACGCTCTTGCGGTGCTCCCAGACGCGTTCCCAGGTGTGGCCCCCGTCCGTGCTGCGGTGGAGGGCCAGCAGGCCGTTCTTCACGTTGTCCTCGTCGGGCAGCTGGCCCGGCTCTGCCGCGTAGAGCACCTTTCCGGTTCCGGTCACGCGCAGGGCCCAGACGGACTCTCCGGTTCCTGTCGGCCGGGACAACCGCCAGCTGAGTCCCCCGTCCTCGCTGACGGCGAGTGCGACACGGCCGGAGTGCGGGTCACGACCGGAGGCGAAGACCAGGTCCTTGGTCTGCCCGGCCGGGATCACGGGGGGCTGGAGTGGGGGCTGAGTGGCCAGGGACCGGAACTCTCCGGTGGTGGGCAGGGCCGTGAGGATGCGGGCGTGCTCACAGTTGTTGCCCTCCTGGTCCGTCCGTGTGCAGTCCTCGAACAGGGTGACGCCCTCGGGCAGCACCAAGGTCGTGCCCGAGGGCCTGGCTGAGCCCGGCCGCCAGTGGCGTCCCCCGTCACTCGTGAACCAGGTCCGGTCCGGCGCAGGCCACACGCCCTCCGTGACCAGCGCGCGACCGGGCCCCAGCACCCTGAGCGTCGCCGTGATGCCGTGCTCCACGGTCACGTCCGCCAGCGGGGAACGTCCGAGCCGCCAGGCGTCGGCACCCTTGTCGAGCACGGCAACTCGCTGCCGACAGCGTGTCTTCCCGCACTCGGCGAGCAGCGCGAACCCACTGGCGTCCCTGGCGAAGTCGACGGCGACCGAGCTGCCGGGCAGGTCCGTCCCGTACGGAATCCGGGGGACGACCGCCGCCTCGGGGGAAGCGGTGCGCTCACCCGCCTGCGCGCCCCCGTCCTTGCTCCTGTCCGTGTCCATCTCGACGCATGCCGACACCGAAGCCGGCAATATCAGAAGGATGGCGGCCAAGATGCCCCAACTGCACCTGCCCTTACGCCCGCGCCACCTCATGGGAAGCCCCCGATCCGACCGGTATGCCCGGCCCGCGATGCACCGTCATCTCTGGTACACCGCTCGCCGCGCTCGGGTTCCCACACAGGCTGGCGGCCCGCCAGGCGACATGGCAGTACGCCCGGGGCGCCTCAAAGACCGCGGAATGGCGGACATTCTGCCCCCATAGCCATGCAAAGGCGGGAAACGAGCGGTCCTTTCGCCCTTGGGAGTGAAGGAGGCCCCTGCCCTCGGCTCAGGGCCCCGGCGTTTGCCCGGCTCATCCTGACTTGATCGGTTGATGTCGGTAGTGGGCCCCGAAAGTAGGCGAACACGGCCCCTGTGGATCATG
>NZ_JBIVPK010000029.1:0-95646 GCF_044754605.1 Streptomyces sp. NPDC093064 | reverse complement strand
GCCATCAACACCGCGCCCGCCTCTGCCACCGCCGTTGGCACGCATACGCCGGCACCACACCATGATCAGCAACGACTATCTACAGCTGCCGTATCAGTGTCGTGGACTCGCTTGCCGAGTAACTGGGCGGCCGGTTCCACCTTCGAGCGGAAAGTAAAGAGAGGGCCGGGCTCCCGAGTACCCGATGACACCGTTCACCGCCAGGTCATACCGAAACTGAGTACCCGTCATGAATTAGTCAGGAGCCGCTCGCCTCGGCGCGGGAGTGACCGCCCTGGTACCGATGGCAACCGTCACGTCTGCACCTGCTCAGCAGGCCATGTGAAGGAGTCGGTGTGTTCGGTCATTGCGTGGTCACATTGATGAAGGCACATTTCGATCTGCGTCACGTCCGGGGCTCGGGCGACTGGCCGCCCCCTGGTTGACCTGCTTTGATCCTTCGCGTAGCGCCAACTCGCGAGGAAGAATTCCGGGAACGGGAGCCGAGCGAGCGAATGCTGCCATTCAAAAGTGCTTATTTGAAGGGAACCGCGCGTGATGAACCCCGTCCCCCAGGTTGCGACAGTCGAGATCTCCGACGCTGACCTGGACAACGTCTCCGGTGGCCTCGCGGTCGGCGGCGGTCTCTACGTCGAGACGCCGATCGCAGACGTCGCCTCTGGCGGCCTGGCCGTCGCAACGCCCGAGGGCGTTGCGACGGGCGCGGCCGTCCACACCGCCGCTCACTGACAGCAGCGTCCAGCTACCGATGGGTCCCGAATCACCTGATCCGGGGCCCATCGTGGTCTTTGCCGCGCAGACGGTGGACGGGACGTTGGACCGCTCCTCCCGTAGCACCCGGGGTCACTTCGCGGGGCGTGCAGTCCGCGGCATGGAGCGAGGACGAGCTGGTCCGGGAGTCGGCTTCTGTCGCAGAAGAGTTGGATGAGTCCTCCGCCCTCAACGTCGGGACGTACACGGACAACCGACGGGCACGTACGTCGTCAACTGCAAGGCGATCGCCGACCACAATGGCCGCACCGAAGGCGTCAACACCCGCACCAAGAGGATCATGAGGCAGATGCACGGACGCGCCGGATTCGACCTCCTCCGCCACCGCATCCTTCTGCCCTGACCGCTACTCGGCGTCACCACCGACTACGGGCCAGAGCCGTTCATTTGACAGACCCTGTTGACCGCGGCTGACCCTCCTATCTGGCACGGCTGTGGCACGCGACCTCTTCGTTCCGAACTCTCGGCTGAGTGGTCAGCCAGGTCTCATGGGCTGGTCAATCGGTCGCGGACGGCTGCTGAGGGGCTACTGCGGTCGTTGGGGTTGCTGTACTTCCCTGCTGTACAGCTTGGGCGGCACGGCGGGCATGAGCGAGGTCGTCGCGGCTGGCCAGAGTGTGGGGGTGGGTGTTGCCGAGGACCTGCTCGCGCTCGGTGAGGGTGGCACCCGGGCAGAGAGTCAACGGGGTGCTCCCGAAGAAGTAGTCAGCTGCGTGGCTCTGTTCATGAGAGGACAGCGGGTGTTCCGCGCCGGCGTCACGTAGTCGTCGCCCGTCGTTCTCGGTGCCGTCCGGGACCAGCGCTATCCGCGGTGGATGATCTGTCCGCGGTGGGCGGGCGGGGTGCGGTGGAGGGCGACCAGTGCAGCGTCGTCGTCGAGGCGTCCGCCGGAGTGGGCGAGGAGGTCGCGTCGGATGTGATGCAGAAGCGACTCCGGTCCGGCTTGGGGCCATTGCGCGACGCGTTCCGCGAGGGGGTAGAAGCGGCCGCGGGTGTCGCGGGCCTCGATGACGCCGTCGGTGTAGAGCAGGAGGGTGTCGCCGGGCTCGAAGGAGAACACGTCCAGGCTGTGGTCTCCCGAGCCCATCAAGCCGACCCCCATCGGGGGTGCGGGCTGCAGGCTGGGAACGGTAACCGAGCGGCCGGTGCTGATCAGCAGTGGCGGGGGGTGCCCGCAGCTGGTCATCCGGGTGACCGGGTCCGTGTCGGGGATCTCCACGAGCAGGGCGGTGGCGAAGCGTTCGCCGGCCTCCTCTGCCGGCTCGGACTCGGCCAGGTAGCGGGTCACGCTCTGCTCCACCATGGCGGCGAGCTCCGGCAGGGAGGCCTGCCGGTGGGCGCCCTCGCGGAAGGCTCCAAGCAGCACTGCGGCCTCGCCGATGGCGGGAAGTCCTTTGCCTCGCACGTCGCCGATCAGGATGCGCACCGTGCCGTCGGTGCGGGCGACCGCGTACAGGTCGCCACCGATCTGCGCTTCGGCTTCGGCGGCCAGGTACAGGCTGGCGACTTTCAGGGGGCCGATCTGTTCGGGTAGCGGCCACAGCAGGACGCGCTGTGCGGCCTCGGCCACCGACCGGACCTGGGCCAGTTGTGCTCGGCGCCGGTCGCGGAGCGCACTGTAGATCACGACCGTCACCGAGAGCACAATGAGCGTGACGATCTGCACGATGCGGTTCAGGTCTCCCAGACCGGCCTGAAAGTGGGAGATGAGTACAAGGGCCGCCACCGCCAGCGCTCCAATGAGGCCGGTAGTCCGGGGCCCGGCGAACGATGGGGTCAGCGCAGGCGCGATGACTAGCGCAGGCTCGAGATAGATGTACTGGGGAATACTGAGGTCCACGGCCGTGATCACCACAATGAGCGTGACCGGAAGCAGCACCAGCGCATGATTCGTTTTCCACGGCTGCCGCAGACCGACAAGGCTCTGCCGGGGACTCATGCCTTCCACTCTGCCTCGCCCACGGTCGGTCGGCCATCGTGTGCCGGGTGTGAGGGCGGGAGCGGTTCGAAGCCGCTCCCTCCCTCTTGCCGTCAGGCGCGCTCGAACCGGTCCAGCTCGCCGTCGTCGCCGACCACGGCCACGAGCTCGGTCAGGACCAGGACGGGCAGCGCGGCATGGGCGGTCCTGAAAGTTTCAGAGCTGATCGCAACGCCGAACACTCCAGGCGACTCAATGGCGGTGATGCCACCAGAAGAGCGCGAGTGTTCCAAGCCCGCTCAGGCTCGTCCTCAGCGCATCCCGGAGAAGGTCGTCCGCGGCGGAGGTCAGGAGGCGGCGAAAGTGGAGGAGCGCGGGCAGCTGCTTGAGGCGAGTGCGTATGCGATCACGCTGGCCGAGGTGCGCGGGTAGCTGCTTGAGGTGAGTGCGTATGTGATCACGCTGGCGGGACATACGCGCGATCTTCGGCGCGCGGAGGCACGACCGTACCCGCACCGCCTATGCGTCGACCGTCACCCGGTCCCTCAGCCTGCCGGACCGGCGCAATTTACAGATGCGCGCGGCAGGGCCGGGCCCGTAGCGTGGCCGCATGCCGAAACCTCAGCACATCGTGCACATCACCGAGCGCTCTCTATGGGAGACGGCCCGTGAGTCCGGCACCTACGAGATGTCCACCCGCGGCCGCACACTCCAACAGGAGGGGTTCGTCCACTTCTCCACCCGCGACCAGCTCCCGCGTATCGCGGCCTTCCTCTACGGCGACTACGAGGGCCCCGACGAGTTGGTGGTGCTGGTCGTGGACCCGGCCCGGCTTGATGTCCCGCTGAGGTATGAGGCCATGCCGCCGAACGGCGAGGAGTTCCCGCACGTGTACGGGGCAGTGCCGGTCGAGGCCGTGGTGGGCGTCGAGCCCTGGGAGTGAGCGAACAGGGAGGGGTGCGCCGCCGCTTGGTGTTGGTGATGACCGAGGGGCCGGGAGAGCTAGCAGTGAGAGCAGGTCCGCTAGATGTGATGTCTCATGACGTTGGTTCCACGAACTCCTCGAACGTGAGCTGCTGCGGGAGCGTGTCGAGTGATTCCGGCAGCTGGCCGAAGGTAACGCGGTTGTCGCCGCCGGAGGTCCGGCTGATGGGCGGTCGGCCTCCGAGCGCGGCGTGCGGCCGCTCGTGGTTGTAGTAGTTCAGGAAGTCCGCGAGTGCCGTGCGGCGTTCATGCTCGGAGATGTAGTCGCGGACGTAGACCCACTCCCTGGCGAGTGTGCCGTTATAGCGCTCGACCTTCCCGTTCGTCCGTGGGGTGTAGGGGCGGGTGCGCTTGTGCTTCGTGCCCTCCGCAGCGAGTGCGGCGGCCCAGGTCTGGGAGCGGTAGCAGGCGCCGTTGTCGGTCAGGACGCGGCGAATCGGCGTGATGCCGTGGGCGGCGAAGAACGCGACGGCGCGGTGCCAGAAGGCGACCGCCGTCACGGCGCGTTCGTCCTGCAGGGCCTCGGTGTAGGCGAGCCGGAAGTGGTCGTCGAGCGCGGAGAGCAGGTACGTATAGCCGACCTTCCCTGTGCCGGGGCCGGTGCGTTTGGAGGCACGGGCAGCCTCGGTACCCATGCCGTGCATGCGCCAGCCGCCGCCCTGGGGGATGCGTCCGAGTTTCTTGATGTCGACGTGGATCAGGTCGCCGACCCTCTCATGCTCGTAGCCCTCCCCAATCCGCAGCGGATCCACCGAGGCGAGCGGCACGAACGCGTCGATCTCGATCGCCTTCGCGGTCGGCAGCGGAAGATTGCCCAGCTCAGCATCGCTGATGGGGATGACCTGGTCCGCCGCCCACTGGTAGCCCTTGCCCATCTCGGACTGCTGGACCTCGCGGCCGTCGATCTCGCAGACCTTCCTCACCCGCACCCGGCCCATGTCGGACAGGTGGTACTGGTGGAAGCGGACGCTTTGGTCCTCCGTGGCGCTGACCACGCGGATCGGCACCGTGACCTTCTCTGAACCAGGCAGCTCGATCCGGCCCGAGCCACGTCACCACCTTGAGGTGCACTCGCTGACCCGATGCGTGTTCACCATCGGGTTCAGCGGACGCGGCAGGGCCTGTGCGCGCTGCGTGAGCCAGGCGCCGCCGTTGAGAAGGGCCTCGGCGACGACGCCTGATGGCGGGGCGTCCTCAGCCGACGATGTCGAAGACCTGCTTCTGCAGACCGTTGCTGTAGGCCTCGTGCTCGATGAGCTTCAGCTTCTGGGTGTCCTTGTCGGTTGCGCTGAAGAGACGCTTGCCGGCGCCGAGCAGCAGCGGGAAGACGAGCAGGTGGTAGCGGTCGATCAGGCCTGCGTCGGACAGAGCCTGGTTCAGCTTCGCGCTGCCGTGGACGATGATCGGGCCACCGTCGGTCTCCTTGAGGGCGGCGACCTCTTCGAGGGTGCGCAGGATGGTTGTCTCGCCCCAGTTGGAGACGAGCTTGTCGTCGGTGAGGGTGGTGGAGACGACGTACTTCGGCAGCGCCTTGTAGTGGGCGAACTCCGCCATGTCAGGCCAGACGGGGCTGAACGCCTCGTAGCTGATCCGGCCCATCAGGATCGCGGTCGACTCCTGCTGTTCCCGCTCCTTGATCTCGAATGCCTCGGGAACGAACTCGATGTCCTTGAAGGTCCAGCCGGAGTTCCGGTAGCCGGGCTCGCCGCCCGGGCCTTCCACGACGCCGTCGAGGGAGATGAAAGCGGTGCTGATCAGAGTACGCATGTGAGTTTCCTCGGTGTTGGAGATGTGTCGGGTGACAGCTCGTTGCCTGCTTCGGCCGTGTGCACGGCGGGTCGCCGCAACGAGGTTGGGGGCCGGAGACCGCTGTTGAAGGCGGTTGGGTCCGGAGCTGTGGGGCGAACGCCGGTGTCCCGCATGTGTAGGCGCTCGCGGAGGTGAGTCGTCAGGAGCGTTCGGCCAGGAGGCTGGTCAGCCACTGCTGCCATGCGGTCTCGGCGCCCTGTGCGTCGGTGCGGAAGAGGTGGTGGAACAGCAGCACCGCGCCGGGGAGGTGGTGGAACGTGTAGAGCCCGTCGCCGGTGCGGACTTCGATGCGCTGGTTGTCCGACCAGGTCACTTCGCCGTCCAGCGGTGGCAGGCCAGGCGGTTCGATGTGCACCCGCGCGCCGATGGGGGCTTCGGCTGGCAGTGCCAGCGCACGGGTGAGGGCTGCGTGGTCCTGCTGTGAGAACCGCTCGCCCGTGTGCGTCATGGCGAAGACGGGGACGCCGGTGCGTCCCGGGAAGTGCGTCAGCGTCGCGCCCCTCGATCAGGTACTCGAAGGCCATGAACCGGCCGTCCTCGCCTGTGGCCGTACGGGTGGCGAATCGCTTGCCGGGTTCGTAGGCGGTGACGACGGATTCCTCTGTGTTGCCGCCGATGTCCATGGCGGCGGTGCCGCCCTCACGTGGTTCCACCTCGTGGCGGCCCATGAACCACGACTCGATCCCAGGTCCGGTGGCGATCGCGGCCCAGACCTGCTCAGGGCTCGCCGGCAGGGTGGTCTCCTGTTCGATCTCGAAGGGGTGCGTCATCCGGGGCTCTCCTCGTGGTTCAGGTTCGTGTCCTTGCGTCCCCCGGGATCCTGTCGCCCCGGCTGTCCGGGACGCCGTGCTGCGCGTCGGGGATCTGGTGGAGGCCGACGATCATCCGGTACCGCCGTCCCCCGGGTGCGGACTCGTCGTGGTAGCGGCTGATGAGAGCTGTCACGGCCTGGGCCAGCTGGTCGGTGAATGCGGTCCGGTCGGCGGCGGAGGCGAACCGCACCTCCACGGCGAGAGCGAAGGCTGCGACGCGTTTGCGAGTCCGGGAGGCGCTGGTGAGTAATGCGCCGACTTCCTGTACCAGCCGGGCTCCCAGGGCCAGCAGCCAGCGAGCGGACAGCTGGTCCGGGAACTGGGAAGGGTCCGGGCTGACAGAGGTCAGTGCGCTCGGGGAGATCACGTAAGAGGCGGCGGTGGCGCGGTACACACGTTCGCTGAAGTTCCCCCTGCGCCGTTCCCCGACGAGCTCGACCAGCCCGTGCCGTTTGAGCTCCTTGAGGTGGTGGTTGGCCTTCTGCCGGGTCAGCCCCAGGCGGACGGCCTGCGTGGCGGCCGAGTCCGGCTCGGCCAGAGCCGCGAGAATCCGGGATCGTATCGGGTCCAGGGACGCCTCGGCCGCGGCGGGTTCTTCGATCACAGCAACGTCCAGCATCGCTCCACCGTCCAGCCGAAAGGGAAACGTGTCACGACGGGAGCCGCTGTCCCACGGCTCGCTCCCGCCGATACGGCAGACCGGGCAGCGGCCCGTGCGACCTCAGCGGCGGATTCCTGGATGTGCGTGCTCGGTGTCACAGGCGGGAGCGGAGCCCCGGAATGACGATGGCAGCGACCGCGATGTGGCTGACGATCAGTGTCACCCGCGTGACGGCATCGACATCGGGGACCAGAAGGTCGGGCAGCAGGGACACCGCGACCAGCGCAGCGGTCGTGCGGACGAACATCCGGGCGGGCCGACCTGACCACCGCCGGAAGGCGGCCGCGAGCGCGACGCCCACGACCGAGAACACGAACGCAAGCTGCGTGAAGCCCAGCAGTGGTATTCGCTCACCGGCGATCTCAAGCGACACGCCGGCGGCGTCTGCCACTGCGGCCACCACCGTCGCGGCGGCTGCGCCTTCGGCGGCGAAGGCCAGGCCCGGCAGCCACAGCGCACGTTGGCCGACTCTGGCCGGCTCGACATCAGAGGCAATCGAGGCGGTTCCGGACACGTCGGTCTCCCTGTCAAGAGGTGGAGGTTTGCGCAGGCCACGGCCGGCTCTCCGGCCGTGGCCTGCGTCAGCAACGTCTCCAGTGTTCGACCGACAAAGAAAATTGTCAAGAAAAGAAAAGTTGTCGGTTGAGCGTGTGAGGGGCACGGGTCCTGCCGACGTGACTCCGAGGGCCTCGCAGTCGGAAGCTTCAGCGGTTTCCGGCGTGGAGGGGTGTCGCAGGTAGCCGCCCTGGTGGATGCTCTGCGTCCCGCCTACCTGGCAGTGCCACCTTGGGAGCCCGCGTCTTCCGTGCCCAGGCCGGCAGGGCTAGCTGAGGAGGTTCACCCAGCGACCTGAGCGAACGAAGGCATCCCGAGATCGACGGGCTGCCGGCTGCGGGCCTCGTCGGCGTCGAGCTGAGCGAGTTTGTCCAAGGCGCAGGCGAGGCTGACCGGATCTCTTGAGCGCAAGCCCCGTCCTTCAGGACGGGGTTAGCTCATCCTTGGCGCGGAGCCGCGCAGAGCGGCGGAGTTCTCTGCGTTGTCAGTGGCGTGCACTAGGTTGATCGCACCGGTCGAAGGGGGTGTTTTCATGCTGTCCGGTCGCCGCTACCTGCTCGATCTCTCGCCTGAACAAGGTGAGATGTGTGAGGAGTTCGGCGCTATCTGCCGGTCGGTGTGGAACACGGCCCTGGAGCAGCGTCGGGCATTCCGGCGGCGCGGGGCGTGGATGAACTACGTGCCGCAGTGTGCCGAGTTGGCCGATGCCAAGCGTGAGCACTCGTGGTTGAGGGCGGCACCGTCGCACGCGTTGCAGCAGACGCTCAGGGATCTGGACCGGGCCTGCCGGGATCATGGCACGTTCAGGGTGCGGTGGCGGTCGAGGGCACGGTGGTCGCCGTCGTTTAGGTTCCCCGACGCGAAGCAGATCAGTGTGGAGCGGCTGGGGCGCAAGTGGGGCCGGGTCAAGCTGCCGAAGCTGGGCTGGGTCCGCTTCCGCTGGTCCCGCCCCCTGGGTGGTGAGATCCGTTCCGCGACCGTGTCCCGCAAGGGCGGCCGGTGGTTCGTGTCGTTCCTCGTGGACGACCAGGCCGCCATGCCCGAGCAGCACGCCATGCCCGGTACCGCCGTGGGTATCGACCGGGGGGTCAAGACCGCCGTCGTCACCTCGGACGGCGACTTCCACGACCGGCCGTTCATCACGGCCGGCGAGATCGTCCGGTACCGGCGTCTGCAACAGCGCCTCGCCCGGTCCAAGCGCGGCAGCGCGAACCGGCACAAGACGATCACGGCCATGGGCCGCATCATGTCCCGGGTGTCGGACCGGCGCGGGGACTTCTGCGCGCAGACCGCGGCCCGGATCGTCGCGAAGAACGCCCTGGTGGTCCTCGAAGACCTGCGGATCAAGAACATGTCCGCCGGCGCGTGTGGCACCGTGGCCGCGCCCGGCCACAACGTCCGCCAGAAGGCCGGGCTCAACCGGGCCATCCTGGACAAGGGGTGGCACCGCCTCGAACTCGCCCTGACCAACGCCGCCCGGTACACGGGCACGCGCGTGGTGAAAGTCAACCCCGCGTACACGTCGCAGCGGTGCTCCGCCTGCGGCTTCGTCACCGAAGGGAACCGCGAGAGCCAAGCGGTCTTCCGGTGCAAAGCCGCAGGCTGCGGATACCGCGACCATGCCGACGTGAACGCGGCGAAGAACATCAAGTCCGCAGGACATGCGGTCTCAGCCTGTGGAGACTTTGGCACCAGCCGGTCCGTGAAGCAGGAACCCGTAAGCCGGGCGACCGGCCGAACCTCCACATAGGGGAATCCCCGGGCTTCAGCCCGGGGAGGAAGTCAAATATACCCCCTGGCAGGGCCAGCGGCCGGCAGCGGCCGTCCGTGCTCAGGTGGATCTAATAGTTCAGCGGTGGGCCTGCGCGCGTGAGTGCAAGGGCCCGCCGTGTAGGGAGGTTCCGAATCGACTCTGTCATCGGGCGGCGGCGGTTCCCGTCAATGGCTCGATTTCTATCTGCGCAACCATGAGGACGGGTCATCGATGATGGCCCGGATGACCGAGCTCGCGGCCCCGAGCACGGAGGCGTCGGTGCCCGCGAGCGAGATCCGGACGCGGATCGGAGACCAGGATGAGGACAGCACCCGAAGATCGACCTCACGCTGCACCTCTGGCTGGATCCAGGGCCCCAGCGGTGCGTAGATGCCGCCGAGCACGACGCAGCCGATGTCGAGGGGAGCCACGGACCATGAAGACGACACGGAGGCACGCCACGACGACTGTCCTGTTCACCGGGCTCGTCCTGCTGCTCGGCGCACCGGCGGCGTCCGCCCATAGCGGCCCGATCAAGCTGGAAGTGATCGGGGATGGCAGCCACGACGTCAACGTGCTGGTCACCTGGAAAAAGGACGGCCATCCGGTCAGCGACATCGTCGCAGCGACGTTGGTCGCAACCTCCACCGACGGCCGTTCCTTCGGTCCGGTCCGGCTCAACTCGGCGCCCGAAGGCCAGAACCTCTACCACTCCGCCCGGCCGCTGCCGAGCGGCCAGTGGCGTGTCACGGTGACCACGACCAAGCCCGCCAAGGCGCAAGCGACGGTGGACGTGACGGCGCGAGACATTCCCGCACCCAAGAAAGCGGCAGCCGTGCCAGACCCTGGGAACCCGATCGGCATGGCACTCAAGATCGGCGTCATCGCGGTCGTGGCGGCTGTCGGCGTCGCGGCCTGGAGACGCCTGGTTCATCGCAAGCGCCTATGAGTGGGCGATGACGGAGCCGTTGCTGCCGCCGGGCGATCGCAGCCCGATTCCTGACCTGCGGCGACTGGTGAACAGCGTGATGTGGCGGTTCTGTACGGGCAGCCCGTGGCGGGACATGCCCAAGCAGCGGTGGGCTTTGGCGTCTGGCGAGACGGTGATCGCGGAGAAGGCCCTGAGATAGCAGGCGTGATTGAGGCGGTCGTTCTTCACCCACCGTCTGGTGATGCTGGACTTCGAGCATCTGCTGAGCGAGTACAGTGCAGGGCAGCCACGCAAGGGCTCGGGGCCGCGGAGAGTCCGCGGCCCCGAGCCCGTTGGCGACGTGGTCCGGCCCGAAGGCAACCCCGTTCACAGTTGAGCAGGTCCAGACCGACAACGGCCAGGAGCTCGGCCAGACTTTCCACTGGCGCCTGCTGGACAAAGGCATCGGCCACGTCCGCATCAAGCCCCGCACCCCGCGGCTGAACGGCAAGGTTGAGCGATCGCAGCGCATCGACTCAGTAGAGTTCTACCGCCTCCGGGAAGGGCAAGTCATCGACGACGTCAACCTCTTCAACAGCGAACTGCAGGAGTGGGAGGACCACTACAACTACCATCACCCCACGGCGCCCTCGCCGGACAGACCTCCTACGAACGCTACGACAGAAAGCCCAAGACCCACTGTCATAGGCGTCCGTCAGCTGCACACGCAGGGCAGGGCGGTGGCCGAGCAACGAGAGAGACACCGCAATGCCGTGTGCAGGCCCCGGCGGTTGAAGCAAGCCCGGTACGCAACGAGACGCTCTCGCGTGCGGCAAGCGCAAATCGCCGTCGGCGTAGAGCCTTGCCGGGCAGGTGTGGGAACGGACGGTACGTCATTCCTGCGGCGCAGGAGCAGTGGAGGCGCGTACGACCAGTTCGCAGCCGAGCAGCAGTAACCGGGGCGGTCCCGGCTGTTCGATGCACTTCAGCAGCATGCGTGCGGCCTCGGCGCCGATTTCCTGCTGGGGAACGTGTACGGTCGTCAGCGGGGGGATCATCCGGGGCAGGAACGGCATGTCGTTGAAACCCGCTATGGATATGTCCTCAGGGCACCGCAGCTCGAATGCAGCCAGCGCGTCCAGCGCTCCCAGTGCCAGAAGATCGTTTGCAGCGAACACGGCTGTGGGGCGGTCGGAACCTCGGTACTCGGCCAGGAGCTCGTCCATGGCCGCCGTACCCGCGGCCTCGCTGAATCCGGTGGCGTTGACGACGGGGGTGTGCCGGGAGTCCAACCCGGCTTGCTCACAGGAGTCGAGGAAGGTACGGCGCCGGATCAGTCCGGTCGACAGCTCCTGCGGGCCCGCGAGATGTGCGATGCGCCGGTGGCCGAGAGCGGTGAGGTGCCGGACGACGGCGTCGACACCGGCCGTCTCGTCGGCCGTGACCGACGGTGTCTTCCGTATGTCCAGGACTCGGTTGACGAGCACCATCGGCACCCCGTCCGCCGCCGCGCGCTCGAGCAGGGGATGCTCGCGGCGTGCGGTCGCGACCACGAAGCCGTCACACTGACGGCCACGCAGCTCCGCGAAGAGCCGAGCTTCCTTGTCCTCGTCGTTGTCCGTGCTGACCAGCAGCGCCGAGTAGCCCTCGGCGGCCAGCGCTTCCTCCACGCCTCTGACGATGGGTGGAAAGAGCGGGTTGGTCAGGTCTGGGATGAGGATCGCGACCATCCGGGAGCGCCGTGTGCGCAGGGCCCGCGCGACGGAGTTCGGCTGGTAGCCCAGGAGTTCGGCCACAGCCAGCACCCGCTGGACCGTCTCTGATGACACCCGGTGGCGGGTGCCGGGATTCAGAGCCTTCGATGCCGTGCCGGGGTGGACGCCGGCCGCTCGTGCTACGTCGCTCAACCTCGTCACAAGACCAACCGTATGCCGGGAACCAAGGCGATGGCAATGGATTGCATCAGAGATTGCCGCCGACCTTGACACCCCTTGGCCGCGAGCCTAACTTCACGGCAACCGATTGCGCAGCGGTGCACTGTCGGCTCTGTGACGCACTGTTACTTTGCCCTGAATGGCCCGTAATTCCCCTCTCCTTGAGCGTAGGGACGGCTCGCCATGGAAGACAATCGATTGCCATTTGCCAAACGGCGCCGGTGGTGGCGCCGCAGGGTCCTGGAGGCCTTGGCGGCCACGACCGCGGTGGGGCTGGCCGCGTGCGGGCCCGCGACCGGAGGACCCGCCCAAGGGGCGGGTGATGGCGCCGGCAAGGACACGCTGACGATCGGCGTCTCGCTCTCCCTGACGGGGGACTTCGCCGATCCCGGCAAGGCCGCCAAGCGCGGTTACGACCTGTGGGTGTCCGACGTCAACGCCCGCGGCGGTGTGCTCGGACGCAAGGTCACCCTCAAGGTCGTCGACGACACGTCCAACCCGAACCAGGTCACGACGAACTACACCAACCTCATCACCAAGGACAAGGTCGATCTGGTCGTCGGCCCGTACTCCAGCCTGCTGACCATCCCGGCCTCCCAGGTGGCCAAGCGCTACGGGTACGCCTTCCTCGAGCCGGCCGGCGGCGGGCCGAAGGTCTTCGCCCAGCACCTGGACAACCTGTTCTTCGTCCAGCCCGCCGCCATCGTCAGACAGGGTGACATCTTCGTCGACTACCTGCTCTCCCTGCCCGCCGCCAAGCGCCCGAGGACCGCCGCGTACGCCTCACTTGACGACCCGTTCGCCGCGCCGCTCGCCGACAACGTCCGCAAGCGCCTGGAAGCGGCCGGCATCAAGACGGTGTACGCCCAGATCTACCCGGACAACCTCACCGATCTGACCCCGGTGATCACCAAGGTGGCGGCTGCCAAGCCCGATCTGCTCGTCTCAGGAACGCAGTCCGAGGATGCCTACGCCCAGGTCAAAGCGATGATCCAGTTGGGCTTCAACCCCCACTGGCTGTTCGTCTCCAACGGTGCCAACAACCCGGTGGAGTTCCCCGACAAGGTCGGCGAGGACAACACCGAGGGCATCTTCACCACCGGCGACTGGTTCGCCGGCTCCCGGCAGCCCGGCGCCCCCGCGTTCGTCAAGGCGTACCTCGCCAAGTACGGCGGCTCGGAGACGGGCATCGACACCACCAGTGCCGAGGCGTACTCGGTCGGCACGCTGATCGAGCAGGTCGCGAAGAAGACCGGGAAGGTCGACAACCAGACCCTCGTCTCCACGCTGCACTCCGGCACGTGGCCGACACCGATCGGCGACCTGTCCTGGGACGCCAACGGCGAGCCGAAGAGTCACTACACCCTCGTCCAGTGGCAGAAGCACCGGTTGACGCCGGTGTACCCGGCCGACGTGGCAGCCGTCGAGCCGGTCACCGCGAAACCGGCCTGGGGGGAGTGAGCGGTCGTGCACATCCTTGTTCAGGCGACCTTGCTGGGCATCCTCACCGGTGGTGTCTACGCCCTGATGGCCAGCGGCCAGACCCTCGTCTTCGGCATCATGCGGGTGATCAACCTCGCGCAGGGTGCGCTGGTCGTCCTCAGCGCCTATCTGTCCTACACCCTGTTCACCTGGGCTGGCATCGACCCGTTCCTCGGCATCCTGATCGTCACCCCCGTGATGTTCGCGCTCGGGGTCGCCATTCAGTGGATATTTCTCCGGCCAATCGGGAGCGGGGGCGAACTCAGTCTGCTCGTCATGTTCGCCGTCGCCCTGGCCGTCGAAGGCGTGCTCGCGTCGGTCTACAAGACGACCTTCCGCTCCATCAACACCGGCTATCGCGACGCCGCCTGGCACCTGGGCGACTACCGGCTGCCGATGACGAGGCTGGCAGCCTTCGGGCTGTCTCTCGCCGTCCTGGGCGGGCTGTGGCTGCTGCTGCACCGCACCCGCTTCGGCGCCTCGGTGCGGGCCACCGTGCAGAACCCGACCGCGGCCCGGCTGCTGGGCGTCAATCCCGAACGCGTCTCCGCACTCGGCTTCGGCCTGGGCACGGCGACCGCCGGAGCCGCCGGCGCGGTGTTCGGCCTGGTCTACCCCTTCAACTCGGGCAGCCACTACGACCTCATCGCGCGGCTCCTGGCGATCGTCGTGCTCGGCGGACTCGGCAGCCTCGGCGGAGTCGTCGTGGCCGGCATGCTGATGGGTGTGGCCGAAGCGGTGGTGGCCGCGGTCTGGTCACCGTCATGGGCCGGATTCACCTTCTTCACGGCACTGCTTCTGGTCCTGCTGCTGCGGCCGCAGGGACTGTTCGGCGCACGGCTTCGGGGGGCGCTGTGACCTCCACCCTCTCCGCGACACCCGTGGCCGCCGCCCCTCGCTCCGGATTCGCACGCCATCCGAGGCTGTGGCGCATCGCCGTGCCGGTCGTCGTCTTCGCGGTGCTGCTGGCCGCGCCCTGGACCGTGGGCCAGCCGTGGATCGTCAACCTGCTGATCTTCACGCTCATGTACGCCACGATGGCGAGCGCCTGGAACCTGGTGGGCGGCCTTGCGGGCTATCCCTCGCTCGGCCACGCGGCGTTCTTCGGAATCGGCGCCTACGGCGAGGCGATCTGGTTCCACCACCATCTGCCCGTCTCCGGCTGGGAGCCCTTCCTGGCGCTGCCCGTCGTGGCGGTCGGCACGGCACTGGTGGGGCTGCCGGTGGCCTGGGTCGCCATGCGCACGCGGGCCGCGACCTTCGCGATCGTCACGATCACCCTGGTCTTCGTCGTCCAGACGCTCGCGTTCAACGCCCGCTCCCTCACCGGGGGCGCACAGGGCATCGGGATCGGCCCGGCCCCGTTCAGCGCCGCCTACTTCGCCTTCCCCTTCTACTACGTGCTGGTGGCGCTGCTCGCCGTAGCCGTCGCCGTGACCGCGCTCGTCATGAGGTCCCGGCTGGGCCTGGTCCTGGCGACCGTCCGTGACGACGAGGACAAGGCGCGCGGCATCGGAGCTCCCACGGCGGTCGCCAAGCTTGCGGCGTTCGCGCTGTCGGTCGGCCTCACCGGTGCCGTGGGCGCGGTGTGGGCGTACTACGTGTCCTTCGTCTACCCGCCCTTCGCGGTGGACCCGCTGGTCACCATCGGCATGGTGCTCATGGTGTACCTGGGCGGGCGGGGCACGCTGTGGGGGCCCGTACTCGGCGCGTTCCTCGTCGTGCCCGTGCAGCAGTACCTCGCCTACCGGCTCGGCGCCAACTCGCTGCACCTGGTGGGATACGCGGCCCTGTTCCTCGTCGTGATGCTCGTCCTGCCCCGCGGCATCCTGCCCTCGATCGCGGAACGGCTCGGGAAGCGGGTGAACCGGCGATGACGGCACTTCTCGAAGTACGCGGACTGACCAAGTCCTTCGGCGGCGTGCGGGCGGTGGACGACTGCTCGTTCGACGTCGAGGAAGGCTCGGTGACGGCGCTCATCGGACCCAACGGGTCAGGGAAGACGACCGCGTTCAACATGATCACCGGGTATCTGACCGCCGACTCCGGCTCGTTGCGGTTCGGCGGCACCGCCTACCGGCGGCCCGACCCGGCTGTGCTCTACCGGCGCGGACTCACCCGCACGTTCCAGCAGGCACGGATCTTCGGCTCGCTCAGCGTCCGGGAGAACCTGATCGCCGCGGCCGGCCACCGCTGGACCGCGCTGCTCGCCCCGCGCGCCGCCCGCGCCGACCGGGCCCGCGCCGACGAACTCCTGGACGACTTCGGACTGTCCGCCAAGGCCGACCTGATGACGTCCGAACTCTCCTACGGACAGCGCAAGTTGTGCGAGTTCGCCGCCGTGCTGATGGCGGACCCGCGACTGGTGCTGCTCGACGAACCCACCGCGGGAGTCAACCCCGTGATGATCGAGACGATGGAGCGCCATGTGCGCACCCGGCGCGAGCAGGGAGTGACCTTCCTGATCGTCGAGCACGACATGCCGCTGGTGATGCGGCTGTGCGACCCGGTCGTCGTCCTCGACCGCGGCCGGCCCATCGCGGCCGGGGTGCCGGCCGACATCCAGGCCGACCCCCGGGTGCTCGACGCCTACCTGGGGGAATGATGACCGACACCACGTCCGTACCCGCCGAGGCGCTGCTCACCCTGGACGCCGTCACCGCCGGATACGGCGCGGGCCTGATCCTGCGGGGCGTCGACCTCACGGTCACCGCCGGCCAGGTCACCTGCCTCATCGGGCCCAACGGCTCCGGCAAGTCCACGACCCTGAAGACGATCTCGGGGCTCCTGAAGCCGGCCTCCGGCACCGTCACCTTCCAGGGCGAGGACATCTCGTGGCTCAGCGCCCGGGAACGGCTCCTGCGCGGCATCGTCCACGTACCGCAGGACCGCAGCCTCTTCCCGGCGATGACCGTGCGGGAGAACGTAGAGATGGGCGGCTACGTGCTGCGCGACCGGCGCCTGGTCGCCGAGCGCTGGGACCAGATCGCCGCCTCCTTCCCGCTGGTCGCCGAGCGGGCGGGCGCCCACGCCGGCTCCCTGTCCGGCGGCGAGCAGAAGACCGTCGAGATCGCGCGGACCCTGATGCTCGACCCGGTCCTCATCCTCCTGGACGAACCCTCCATCGGGCTCGACCCCAAGTCCCGTACCGCCGTCTTCCGCAGCATCGCGGACCTCGCGGCCTCCGGCCGCTCCGTCCTCCTGGTGGAGCAGAACGCCCGTTCCGGCCTGGCCGTCTCGCACACCGGCGTGGTCCTCGAAGGCGGCCGGGTCGCCCTGACGGGCAGCGGCGCCGATCTGCTCTCCGACCCGGAGGTCGGCCGGCTGTACCTCGGCGCCGGAGCCCGGCCCACCCCACCCCTCGCCTCCACCCTCCCGTCGCCCGCCGGCGACCCCTCCCGACAGGACTGACCTCATGACCGACTCCCCGCACCGCCCCACCATCGGCTGGGCCGGCACCGGCCGTATGGGCTACGCCATGGTCTCCCGCCTCCTGCGCGCGGGCCACGACGTCACCGTCTACAACCGCACCCGCAGCAAGTGCGAGCCGCTCACCGAACTGGGCGCGACGATCGTGGACACCGCCGCTGAACTCGCAGACCGCGACATCGTGTTCACGATGGTCAGCGCGAGCAAGGACTTCGCCGAGGTCACCCTCGGCGAGCAGGGCATCCTGCGCCAGTCCGCCGAGCCCCGCGTCCTCGTCGACTGCTCCACCGTCTCCGCGGACGTCTCGGCACGGGTACGGCAGGAGGCGGAGCAGGTCGGCACCGCGCTGCTCGTGGCCCCCGTCTCCGGCAACGCCAAGGTCGTCAAGGCCGGCCGCCTCTCCATGGTCGCCTCCGGCCCCCGCGAGGTCTTCGACGAAGCCGAACCTCTGCTCACTGCCATCGCCGCCTCCGTCACCTACGCCGGGCAGGACGACGTTGCCCGCCTGGTGAAGCTCGCGCACAACATCTTCCTCGGCGTCGTCACCCAGTCGATGGCCGAGATCACCGTGCTGGCGGAGAAGGGAGGCGTGAGCCGGGCCGCGTTCCTGGACTTCCTCAACGGCTCGGTCCTGGGCTCGGTCTTCACCCGCTACAAGACCCCCGCCTTCGTGAACCTCGACTTCACGCCGACGTTCACGCCCCAACTGCTGCGCAAGGACTTCGACCTCGGCCTTGCCGCCGCCCGGGACCTGGAGGTCCCGATGCCGGTCGCCGCGCTGACCCACCACATCGTCCAGCAGTCCGTCGGCCGCGGCCACGACGACACCGACTTCGCCGTCCTGCTCAGGGAGGCCGCCGGCTCGGCCGGGCTGACCCTCGTCCCCGAGGACGCGGACGTCACCGACGGTCTGAGCGCGGCCTCGTGAACCGCTCTCGCACCGGCCAGGAGAAGACCCTCACACCGACGAGGAGGACAGGGTGACCACCACCACGCTTCCGGCCGCCCCCGGGCACGCGTCCGTCGACTTCGAGATGCGCGTCGACTTCGACCGACTGCGCTCCTACCGGCTCTCCCGCGCCCGAGCCGCCCTCGACGCCTCGGAGCTGGGCGCCGTCCTGCTTTTCGACGTCAACAACATCCGATACGTCAGCGGCACGATGATCGGCGAGTGGTCGCGGGACAAGATGACCCGCTACGCGCTACTGACCCGCGATCACGAGCCGATGGTCTGGGACTTCGGCTCCGCCGCCCGCCACCACCAGCTGTACGCACCCTGGTTGCTGCCGGAGAACTGCCGTGCCGGGATGCTGGGCCTGCGCGGCGCCGTCGCACCCGAGGTCGGACTGATGCGGAGCGCGGTCGCCGAACTCAAGGGCATCCTCGCCGACCACGGCCTCGCCGGCGCGCCGATCGGCATCGACATCGTCGAGCCGCCGTTCCTCTTCGAGATGCAGGACGCCGGGCTCACCGTCGTCGACGCCCAGCAGGTGATGCTGGACGCCCGCGCCGTCAAGAACCCCGACGAGATCATGCTGCTCTCGCAGTCCGCGGCGATGGTCGACGGTGCCTACCAGCAGATCTCCGAAGCCCTCAAGCCCGGCGTGCGCGAGAACGACATCGTCGCGCTGGCCAACAAGTACCTCTACGAGCAGGGTTCGGACGACGTCGAGGCCATCAACGCCGTGTCGGGAGAGCGCTGCAACCCGCATCCGCACAACTTCACCGACCGGCTCATCCGGCCCGGCGACACCTGCTTCTTCGACATCATCCAGTCCTACCAGGGCTACCGCACCTGCTACTACCGCACCCTGAACGTCGGTTCCTCCACCCCGGCGCAGCGCGACGCCTACACGAGGGCCCGCGAGTGGATCGATGCCGCGATCGCCCTGGTGAAACCCGGCCAGACCACCGACGTCATCGCCAAGGCCTGGCCGAAGGCCACCGAGTTCGGGTTCGAGACCGAAATGGACTGCTTCGGCCTGCAGTTCGGCCATGGACTGGGACTGGGCCTGCACGAGCGGCCCATCATCAGCCGCCTCAACTCCCTCGAACACCCCGCGGAGATCCAGGAAGGCATGGTCTTCGCGCTGGAGACGTACTGCCCGGCCTCGGACGGCTACTCCGCCGCGCGCATCGAGGAGGAGGTCGTGGTCACCGCCGAGGGCGCCCGCGCCCTCACCCTCTTCCCCGCGCAGGAACTGTTCGTCGCCAACCCCTACTAGACCCACTGGAAAGGAGGTACGGGATCGTGACCACCACACACACCGAGCCCACCGCGCCCGCCGTCGACGAGCCCACGCGTCTGGCGCTGTACGGACAGATGGTGCGGATGCGCGGCATGGAGAAGCGCGCCTACGACCTGTTCCTGCAGAACCTCGTCAAGGGCACCAGCCACCTGTCCCTCGGCCAGGAGGCCATCGCCGCCGGCTTCGGCGTGGCGATGCGCCCCGACGACTACACCTTCGCCACCTACCGCGGCCACGCCCACACCCTCGCCCGCGGCGTGCCGATGACCGGCGTGCTCGCCGAACTGATGGGCCGCTCCAACGGCCTGATGGCCGGCAAGGGCGGCAGCATGCACCTGACGTCCGTCGAGCACGGGATGATGGGCTCGTACGCCATCATCGGCGCCCATCTGCCGATCGCCAGCGGAGCTGCCTGGTCGGCCCAGTACCGGGGCAGCGGCCAGGTCGCCGTGTGCTTCTTCGGCGACGGTACGACGAACATCGGAGCCTTCCACGAGGCGCTGAACCTGGCGGCCGTGTGGAAGCTGCCCGTGGTCTTCGTGTGCGAGAACAACCTGTACATGGAGTACACGCCGATCGGCTCGGTGACCGCCGTCCCGAACCCGGCGGCCGACCGGGCCGCGGCGTACGGCCTGGAGCCGGTCACCGTCGACGGCAACGACCCCGACGCCGTGTACGGAGCCGCCCTGGCCGCCCTCAAGCGGGCGCGCAACGGCGAGGGCCCCTCCCTGATCGAGGCCAAGACCTACCGGCACGGCGGCCATTCCAGGGCCGATCCCGCCAAGTACCGCCCCACGGCGGAGGTCGAGGAGTGGCTGAAGCGCGACCCCGTCCCCGCCTACCGGCAGCGGCTGCTCGACCTCGGTGTGGCCGAGCCCGTTCTCGCCGGGATCGAGGCCGAGTCGGCCCGCCTGGTGGACGAGGCGACCGAGCAGGCGAAGGCGGGACCGCAGCCGGGCGAGGACCTGGTGCTCAAGGACGTATGGGCTGACGGAGGTGCGACATGGCGCAACTGACCTACCGCGACGCGGTCGCCCGCGGCATCGCGCAGGAGATGCGGCGGGACGACTCGATCGTCTTCCTCGGCGAGGACATCGCCGCCGCCGGCGGCGTGTTCAAGACGACGGCCGGGCTGCTGGACGAGTTCGGCCCGACCCGGGTGCGCGACACACCCATCTCCGAACAGGCCATCCTGGGTGCCGCGATGGGCGCCGCCATGACGGGCCTGCGGCCCATCGCGGAGATCATGTTCTCCGACTTCTTCGCGGTCTGCTGGGACATCGTCGTGAACCAGATCGCCAAGTCCCGGTACATGACCAACGGCCAGATGTCCTTCCCGCTGGTCATCAAGTCCGGCAACGGCGGCGGCCTGCGCTTCGGCGCGCAGCACTCCCAGGACATCGCCAACTGGGCGATGGCCGTACCCGGACTCAAGGTGGTCGTCCCCTCCAACCCCACCGACGTCGTCGGCCTGATGGCCGCTGCCGTACGCGACCCCGACCCCGTCATCTTCCTGGAGGCGAAGGGGCTGTACCCCACCAAGGCCGAGGTGCCCGAGGGCGACATCGTCGACGAACTCGGCAGGGCGAGGGTGCTGCGGCACGGCGCTGACGTCACGCTGGTCGCGCTCGGCCTGATGGTGCCCCGCACGCTCGCCGCCGCCGAGCAGCTCAAGCAGCAGCACGGCATCGACGCCACCGTCATCGATCTGCGCAGCCTGGTTCCGCTCGACGTCAGCACGGTGCTTGGCTCCCTGGAGCACACCGGCCGCCTGTTCACCATCGAGGAGAACCCCCGGCTGTGCGGCTGGGGCGCGGAGCTGGTGTCGATCGTCGCGGAGGAGGGCTTCACCGCCCTGGACGGGCCGCTGGTGCGGATCACCACGCCGCATGTGCCCCTGCCAGCCGCCGACGCCCTGGAGGACGCGACCCTCCCCAGCACCGCCCGCATCGTCGAGACCGTCGCCAAGAGCGTCGACTGACCGGCACCGGAGACCCATTGTGACCACCCTCAAGGACACCCCGACCCAACTCCTCATCGGTGGCCGGTGGATGCCGGCCGGCGACGACGGAACCCTGGAGGTCGTCGACCCCGCCTACGCCGAACCGCTCGCGGAGGTCGCGAACGGCACCGTCGAGGACGCCGTGGCGGCAGTGGACGCCGCCCATGGCGCCCTCGACGCCTGGCGGGCCACGGCACCACGCGAACGCGGAGAGATCCTGCGGCGGGCGTTCGAGCTGATGGCCGCGCGCGCCGAGGCGTTCGCCGAACTCATCGTCAGGGAGAACGGCAAGGCCCTGGCCGACGCCCGTGCCGAAGTGGCGTACGCGGCGGAGTTCTTCCGCTGGTACGCCGAGGAGGCGGTGCGCGCGGCAGGATCCGTCCAGACGGCACCGGGAGGCACCAACAAGATCATGGTGCTGCGCCAGCCCGTGGGCGTCGCGCTGCTCATCACACCGTGGAACTTCCCCGCCGCCATGGCCACCCGGAAGATCGGCCCCGCCCTGGCCGCGGGCTGCACCGTCGTCCTCAAACCCGCCTCGGACACACCGCTGACCGCACTCGCGTTGGGCGCGCTGCTCACCGAGGCGGGCGTGCCGGACGGTGTGGTCAACATCGTCCCCTCACGCCGCTCCGCCCGGATCGCCGAGGTCCTGCTCGCCGACCCCCGGGTCCGCAAGGTGTCGTTCACCGGTTCCACCGAGGTCGGGCGCGAACTGCTGCGCCAGGCGGCCGGGTCGGTGGTGAACGCCTCCATGGAACTCGGTGGGAACGCCCCGTTCCTTGTGCTCGCCAGTGCCGACCTCGACCGGGCGGTCGCCGGAGCCATGGTCGCCAAGATGCGCAACGGCGGGGAGGCGTGCACGGCCGCCAACCGCTTCTACGTACATGCCTCGATCGCCGAGGAGTTCAGCCGCCGCCTCGCCTCGGCCATGACGGCACTTACGGTCGGCCCCGGACTGACAGGGGGCGTGGACGTCGGACCGCTGGTGAACGAGGCGGCGCGGAAGAAGGTCGGTGAGCTCGTCTCGGGGACCGTCGACGCCGGCGCCCGGCTCCTGGCCGGAGGTACGGCCCCTGACCGTGCCGGATACTTCTACCTGCCGACTGTGCTGGGCGACGTTCCCGCTGACGCGCCCATCCTGGCGGAGGAGGTCTTCGGCCCGGTCGCGCCCGTCGTCTCCTTCGACGACGTCGAAGAGGCGATCCGGATGGCCAACGACACCGAGTACGGCCTGGTGTCATATGTCTATACCGGGGACCTGGCCGAGGGCCTTCGGGTGTCCGAGGCGCTGGAGTCCGGCATGATCGGCCTCAATCGTCCGGTCGTCTCGGACCCGGCCGCCCCGTTCGGCGGCGTCAAGCAGTCCGGCCTGGGCCGCGAGGGCGGGCACGACGGCCTGCTGGAGTTCACCGAGAGCAAGTACATCGCCGTGCACTGGTGATCGGTCCATCCCCCAGCAGGAAGGCAACGGGGCCAGTCGGCTTCACGCGAACCCCGAGAGCATCGTCTTCCTGACGGCCGTGCTTCCGCGGTTCGTCGGCCGGGGCGCGGGGCACGTCATGGGGTGGGTGTGCCGTGGTCGCGGGACGGTCTTGCCGGGGCCGTCCCGCGAACGTGCGCCCGCGCCGCATGTGATGACAGTGCCGGGCACGTGCTTGGTGGCAGTGTCTCCAGCGCATCCCCCGACGGTCCCGCGGACACACTCCACGTATCCGCGTTCGCCCGGCGACGGGTCAATGCGACGGATCCTGCGAGAGCGCGTCACGGAGTTGAGCCCTGGCGCGGATACCGAGCTTGGGGAAGATCTTGTGCAGGTGGTAGCCGACGGTGCGGGGCGAGAGGTACAGCCGGGCCGCGATGTCGCGGTTGGTCAGGCCCTGAGCGGCCAGTTCGGCGATCTGCCGTTCCTGTGCGGTGAGCTCGCCCGCCCCACTCGCGGCCGTCGCCGCTGTCGCCGGGGCTCCCGCCGCCCGCAGTTCCGCGCCGGTGCGATCGGTCCAGGGCCGGGCATCGAGCCGCCGGAAGCACTCCAGTGCCGCGCCGAGGTGTGGGCGTGCCTCGGCGCTGCGGCGCCGTCGGCGCAGCCACTCGCCGAAGTCGAGTTGGGTGAGCGCCTTCTCGAAGGGCCAGCAGTCGACGGTGGAGTCGGCGAGAGCGGCATGGAAATGGTCCTCGGCCTCCTCGCTGTCGCTCAGCAGGGCGACGGCCCGGTGAAGGACGGCGGCCAGCCGGGGTGACCTGTCGGTTTCCAGGCTGTGCTCGACAGCGTCGACCACTGTGCGCGCGTCGTCTCTCCGACCGGCGCGGACTGCCGCGGCGGCCAGGTCGCCCAGGTAGTAGACAGAGGCGTGGTGGTGGACGGGAGCGGGGCAGAAGTCGCGGGTGAAGGTCGCGCGCAGCTGCTCGTAGGCATCGGAGTGGTCCCCGGCGACGAACGCTGCCATTCCCAGTGCGTGCCGGTGCCGTACCTGCAGGCTCAGGGATCTGCGCAGGTCGACGCCCCGTACGGCCTCCATGGCCTGTGCCCGCGCGGTCGCATGGTCGCCTCGGAGCGCGCGCAGTGTGGCCTGGAGGATGCAGGAGCCCACGGTCACGTTGTCGGCGCCCGCTTCCGTCGCCATCCAGAAAGCCTGGTCCGCCGCGTCCTGGGCCGCCGTCCATGAACCACTCTCGAACAGGGCGAGGGCGAGCGCCTGCGTGACGGTCGCGTTCGTGCCCGCGCTGCCGGCGCGCCGTATGACGTCCATGGTCCGCCCGAGGATGCGGACGGCCTGCTCGGTCTCGTCCAGGATCCAGGTCGTGCCGCCGAGTGCGGTGAGGTCTCCCAGGGAGTCCTGCGACATGGCGGCCAGCCCGTCCTTCAACAGCCCTAGGAGCCTTGCGCGTTGGCGGTGCGGGTCGATGACAGCCTGGGACCAGGCGAGGGCGGCGGGATTGCCGGTTTCGTCGATCAGGGCGCTGATCCGCCCCAGTTCGGCCCGGTGGAACGGCGTTCCGGAGTTGTACACGGACGTCGCGGCGGTGCTCAGGGCGCCGAGCGCCAGGTCCTGGGCCGAGGCGGCGGTGGCTTCGGCGGCGCCGAGCAGCAGCGCCAGCGCCTCCTCGTGGCGGAGCGTCACACCCAGGGCCCACCCGCCCAGGAGGGAGGCCTCCGCACGCAGCCGTGGATCCTTGGTCGGGTGGCCGATCCGGCCGCTGAGCTCGCCGACCCACTGCGGGTGGCCGGCGAACATGGCCGACTGAGCGGCCGTCAGCAGGCGCCGGGCGCGCAGCTCCGGCGCCGGGGTCAGTTCTGCGGCGCGTTCCAGCGCTGCCGCGGCCGCCGCGTACCCGCCCCGGGCACGGGCACGCTCGGCGCTCTCCGCCAAGGCGTCGGCGACCTTCGCGTCCTGGCCCGTCGCCGCGGCGGCCAGGTGCCAGGCGCGGCGGTCCGGCTCTTCGGCGAGAGCGGAGGCCAGGGCGAGGTGTGCCTGCCGACGCTCGGCGAAGGAAGCCGCCTGGTGGATGGCCGAGCGGACCAGCGGATGGCGCAACAGCACCTGGCCGTCCTCGACCCGCACCAGCCCGGCGCGCTCTGCGGGGTCCAGCGCCTGGACGACCTCCAACGACGGGGCGGCGCGCAGCAGCTCGGCCAGTCGTCCCGTTCCCGAGGCGGCGACCAGGAGCAGTGCCTCACGCGTGGGCCCGGGCAGCCCGGGGAGGTCGGCGGCGAACAGGTTCTCCAGGCGTGCGGTCAGCGGCAAGGTGGCACCGCCGTTCTGTCCCGTGCCGCTCCGGCCCCGGGCGAGGGCACGGGGCAGCTCGATGAGGGCGAGGGGGTTGCCGGCGGCCTGCTGGAGGATCTGGGTGCGGGACCTGCCGCGGGGCGGGTTCGGCTGGGCGTCCAGCAGCAGCCCTGCTGCCGCCCGGCTCAGCGGGCCGACGGTCACCTGCGGGAAGTCCCGGTCGAAGCGGGCCGGCACGGCCTCCTCGCGGGCGGTGAGCAGCATCACCACCGGCTTGCCCTCCAGGCGCCGGGCGAGGAAGCCCAGCACGTCCACCGAGCCGAGGTCCAGCCACTGGGCGTCGTCCACCAGCAGGAGCAGCGGCTGACGCGAAGAGGCCTCGCCGATGAGGGCGAGCACGCTGATGCACAGCGACAGCTGGTCGAGGGTCACCTCGTCCGGCGGCGCCGCCGGCCCGAAGGCGCGGTCGAGGGCCTCCCGCTGCCGCGCGGGCAGCGAGTCACCAGGAAGCAGCGGGTGCAGGAGCTGGTGGACACCCGAGAGCCCCAGGCCGGCCTCGCCCTCACTGCCCCGCACACGCAGGGTCCGCAGACCGCGGGCCCGGCCCTGCTCGGCCGTCCAGTCGACGAGGGTGCTCTTGCCCGCCCCGGGCTCCCCGATCAGCACGAGCACCTGCGGGCGGGAGCCGTCCACCGCCCCGAGCAGGCCCTCGAGGCGGGACAGCTCCACGGCTCTGCCCAGGATGCCCGGATCGGCGGGGTAATCGGGACCAACGTGCACCACGGTCGTTCTCCTCCAGTTGGTGATCATGACCCCGGTCATCCGGTCATCCTGTCAACCGCAACCGGCCGGACGCGTACGAGCCGCCGTAGCGCGGCCGCTCGCGGTCCTGACGCCGGCAGGGACCGGAAACGGCGGATGACTGGTCATGTGACAGAAGCGTCGCCACCTCGTCTCCCCGATTATGAGCTCGGCCAGGGAACAAGCCCACAGCCATGAGCAGCCGAGCAGGTCCGGAGTACGTGCATGACGGTCCACCCATCCCCGTCGGCGGTCGGCGAGGAAGCCGTCCGCCGATCCTGCCGCGCGGCGACATCGCGCCCACTGGGCCGGGACAGCGAGATCGAGCGCATCCTCCAGTGCGTGACGCGGAAGCCCGGCAGCCCCCAGGCGCTGCTGCTCCTCGGGGAGGAGGGAACGGGGCGTACGACGTTGCTCCGTCACGCCCGGGAACTGGCCACAGGCGACGGCATGCTCGTACTGTCGGCGGAGGGCTGGGCCACGGACGGCCGGCACGCTCGCGCGTGTCTGCACCAACTGCTGGCGCCGGTCCTGGAGGAGTTGCCCGGACTGCCCGCCGCACACAGCCAGGTGCTGAGCGCTGCCCTGAACCCCGCCCCTCAGGACAGCGGGCCGGAGGACCCACAGGTGCAGGCCGCCGTGCTGGCGTTGCTGGACCGACTTGCCAGGTCCCGTCCGTTACTGGTGTGCGTGGACGACGCTCACACCTGCGACCGCGCCTTCCTCGACGCGCTCTGCGCGGGAATCCGCCTCCTGGTCGGCCGCCCGGTCAGCGTTCTGCTCACCGCACGCGGTGACGTGCCCCTGCCCAGCCTTCCCCCTGGCATGGAGAGCCTGCATCTGGGCCCACTGAACGACTCCTCGGCCGCGGCCCTGCTGGACCGACAGCCGGCAGCGCCCACGGGCCGGCGCAGGCTGGAGATCCTCGAGCAAGCCGAAGGTAACGCCCTGGCACTGGTGGAACTGAGCCGCCGTGCGCCCGCGCCCGTCCGAGCGGGACATTCCGGCGCCGCACCGACGCGGCGCACGTTCGCGGCAGATGCCTTCGCGGCACGACTCGACAGGCTTCCTCCCGAGACAGGACGGGCCCTGTTGTACGCCGCGGCGGCGGGGCCGGGGGAGAGCGTCGCAGCCCTCATGGCCGCCCTGGACACCGAGGATCTTGCGGTGTGGGCCCCGGCGGAGGCGGCCGGTCTGGTCTTGCTGGTCGAGGGCCGCCTCGTCTTCCGGCATCCGCTGGCGCGGTCGGCCGCGTTCTCGCGGCATCCCGCGGGCGAGCGCCAGCAGGCCCATCGGGACCTCGCCGGGGTCGTCGCGCTGCCGGAGAGCAGGGCCCGCCATTTGGCCGCCGCCACCCTGGGAACCAGCGAGTCCGTGGCCGCCGCGCTCGAGGACTCCGCATGGCGGCAGGGGGATGCCGTGGGCGCAGCGCGCGCCCTGGAGCAGGCGGCCCGGCTCAGCCCGCGGCGGCAGGAACGCGTCCGCCGTCTCGGCGAGGCCCTGGCGGCAGCCCACACGATGGGAGACCCCGCCTGGGTGCGGGACCTGTACGGCCGCCTCGTCCAGGACGCCACGGCTTCGGAACTCGTCTGTGTCGCGACAGGTGCCCTGGCCTCGGCTCTGTCCCAGGAGGCCTGCCAGCAGGAGGCCTTCGACATCCTGGCGAACGTCGCGCAGCACCTTCCGGCGGTCGGCCGGCCCGTCGCGCTCGCCCTGGTGGCCCTGGCAGCGGGCATCGCCGCCCAGTCCGGCCTGCCGGAGCACCGGGCGGCCCTGCCCACGCTGCTCGACCGCGCCCGGGCAGCCGAGCAGACCGATCAGGGCCGGGCCTCGGCGACCGGACCCCTGGGCCCGCTGGACACGCCGGACGCACAGCAGTCGCTGGAGGCGCTGGTCACCGCGGTGATCCGGCCGCAGTCCGCCACCCACCTGCTGCCGGGCCTCGGCCGCCCGCAGGGTGCGCTGCTGGACGCCCCGGACGCCCTGGCACGCCGTATGGCGCTCGCCTTGATGGCCTACCACGCGGACGAGGCGGACCTGTGCCTCGGCCAGCTGCGCAGGGCCGACACTCAGCTGCGGGCCTCTCGTGCCTTCGGTATCCGCGCCTGGTCGCTCCCGTCCCTGCTGGACACCCTCGTGAGCACCGGGCGGTTCGCCGAGGCCGAGCCGTTGATGCGGGAAGCCGCGACCGAGGCCGCGGTGCTGCGTCTGCCCCGCCTCCAGGCGGATCTGGAAGCGCAGGCTCTCACGCTCCAGGCACTGCGCGGAGCTGTCCCGCCGAAGCCCTGGTTCACCCCCTCGGTCTGGCGCGCCGTCGGCCTGGGCGAGAACCGGGCCACGCACGCACGCCTGCTCCGCGCCCGGGGACTCGCCTGCCTGGCGCTGGGGGACCCGGACGGGAGCTGGCGGCACTTGCGCGAGCTGTTCACCGCCGACGGATCGCCGCTGCACCCCTTCCTGTCGCCGCGGAGCATCGCCGAACTCGCGGTCTCGGCACAACGGACCGGCCGCACGGCCGAGGTCGTGCCCATTCTGGCGCGAGTCCGGGCGGAGCAGGGCTGTCGCCCGAGCACCAGGATGACGCTGCTCCTGCACCATGCCACCGCCCTGGTCGACCCGGGTGAGGACGCCGAGCAGCACTTCCACCTCGCCCTGGTCAACCATGAGGCGGACCGGTGGCCGTGGGAACGCGCCCACGCCCGCCTCAGCTACGGCATCTGGCTGCGGCGCTGCCGCCGAACGCGGGAGGCGCGCCAGCAGTTGACCACCGTGCTGGAAACCGCCGAGCGCCTGGACTCTGGTGCCCTCGCCGCAGCCGCCGCCCGCGAACTGCGCGCCAGCGGAGCGGCACCCACCCCTGACACCCCAGGTCTGCTGGAGCAGTTGACGGCACAGCAACGGCAGATCGTCCAGTTGGCCGCGCGCGGCCTTTCGAATCGTGAGATCGGTGAACAGCTCTTCCTCTCGCCACGTACCGTGGGCTCACACCTGTACAACGTCTACCCGAAGCTCGGCATCAGCCGCCGGCAGCAACTGCGTGACCTCCTTCAGGACCGGTGAGGCGGGGACCGGTCGGTTCCGTGCGGACCCGCCGACGAGCGGCACGGCCCTGCCAGAGGAGAGTGCGTGATGCCGGGAGCCTCCAGGGACCGACCGGGCGGTGCCTCCCGCGCGGGCGTTCTCCTCGACCCCGTGGTGCAGCGGCTCGTCGCTGCGTCCGCCGCGCCCCCGTCGCTCGACGACCTCGGCCCCGAGACGGCGCGGCAGGCGCTCAGGGAGACCCAGGTGGACAGGTTCGAGGACTTCGACGTGGACGCGGTCTACCGCGTGGCGTCCGTAGGCCCTTCCGGGCTGATCGGTTTCTGGACCGTCCGTCCGGTCGGTGCGACCGGCCCGCTCCCCACCCTCCTGTACCTGCACGGCGGCCGGTGGATGCTCGGCGACGCGCAGACCCATGCCCGACTCATCAGCGAGCTCGTCGACGGCGCGGGCGTGTGCGCGGTCGTCCCCGAGTACAGCCGTACCCCCGAAGCCCGCTATCCCGTGGCGCTGGAGGAGTGCTACGCCCTGCTGGTCTGGGCGGTCTCCCGGGCCGACGAACTCGGTCTGGACACGCGCCGGCTGGCCGTGGCGGGCGACTGCGCCGGAGCCACGCTGGCCGCTGCCGTGACCCTGCTGGCGAAGTCACGGGGCGGGCCACGGCTCAGCGCACAACTGCTCTACTACCCGCTCACCGACTCCCGCTGCGACAGCCCCTCGCAGCGGCAGTTCGCCACCGGATACCTGCTCACCCGCCGGGCGCTGCGCGCGTACTGGGCGCGCTACGTCACGGACGCCGCCCTGCGGGACGAGCCCACTGCCTCCCCGCTGCGGGCCAGGACCGAGGACCTGGCGGGGCTGCCCCCGGCGCTGGTCGTCACCGCCGAGGCCGACGTGGCCCGGGACGAGGGCGAGCAGTACGCGCGGAATCTGTGCGCGGCCGGCGTCGAGGCGTCCGCCGTACGGTTCCTCGGCACGGTCCATGACTTCGTGGCGCTGCACGCCCTGCACGACAGCGCGCCCACTCGGGCAGCTCTCGTGACCGGCTACTCCTTCCTGCGTTCCCGATTGCGCTGAACGGAGTGGCACGGGACAGGACCAGTCGACCGACTGATGCGCCGGCCGGCACCGCCCCAGCATGCTCGCAGCATGCCATCCGTCATCGGCTCCTTCGAGGAGAGACGCTGGTGTCCGGCCCCCTACGCGAGTCCACGAGCCCAGGTGCTGAGCACCCGCTCGGTTCCACCGCGCGAGAGTCTGGATTTCTGGCACGACGCCGTGCTCGCGACCCTGGTGGGGATGGACATCGCCACCGACGGCCGCACCTATGACGCGGCCATGCGCACCGACCACGTGGGGGGCCTGCAGATCACCACGGTGGAATGCGACCCGGGCCGGGTCCACCGGTCGCCGCGCTTCGTAGCCCGCGGCGACGGTCGGGACGTCTTCGTGGCGCTCCAGAGCACCGGCCGGGCCCGGGTCGAACAGGACGGTCGGACCACCGTGCTGCGGGCCGGCGACATCGGGTTCTTCGAGACCGTCCGGCCCTTCCGCACCACCTTTCCCGAGCGCTTTCAGCTGAAGATCTTCGCGGTGCCGCGGGCCCTACTCGGGCGGTCGGAGGCCGATCTGCGGCAGCTCACCGCGCGGGCCGTGCGCCCGAGCGGCGGTCTGCCCGCCCTGCTCACCCCGTTGCTGGAACGGCTGGCGGAGACCTCCGAGGCATACGCGACGCCGGTGGCGGAGCGACTCGCCGAGGGCGTCATCGGCCTGATGGCGGCCACGGCGGCGGACCAGCTGGGCGAGGATCCCGCTGTACTGCCGGGCGCCGACCGGGTCCTGCTGCTGCGGATCAAGACCTTCATCCGCTGGCACCTGTCGGACTCCGGCCTGACCCCCCAGGCCATCGCCGATGCCCACAGCATCTCCGTCCGTTATCTGCACCGGCTCTTCAAGGCCGAGGGCACCAGCGTGTGCCAATGGATCCGCGAGCTGCGCCTGTACGAGTGCCGAAGGGAACTCGCCGTACGGCCACCGGGATCCGTCAGCCTGGGCCAGGTCGCGCGACGCTGGGGTTTCACCAGTCTCGCCCGGTTCAGCAGGGCCTTCCGCAGGTCCTACGGCCTGTCTCCCACGGATTGGCTCGACCGAGAGCGTGTGGTCCGCGCGGCGGGAGAAATGCCGTGCTGACCGGTTTGCTGACTGCCCCCGGCCAGGGGATGTCCTTTTCCACCCGGGACCTGGCTCCCGGTGATCGCGTCGTGGCGTGGGAGCGGACGCTGTCACAGATCTTCGTGGGCCTCGAGGTCGCTGTGGAGCGCGGGCGTCCGTGGATGGGCGAGCTGACCGCCGAGCGCCTCGGCGCTCTCCAGATCGCCACCGAGGAGTTCGGCCCGGGGACGATCCTGCGCAGCGCCCGGTCGGTGGCCGCCGACCACAGCACCCACATCCTCGTGCGTCTGCAACTGGACGGCAGCGCATTGCTGTTCCAGGACGGCCGCACCGCCGAACTCCGGCCCGGCCTCTTGGCGTTCCATGACGCGAGGCGCCCGTACCGGATCGTGCTGCCGCAGCGTCAGCGGGCCCGGATCCTCATGATGCCCCGGGCCCTGCTCCGGCTGGAGGAAGGGCAGTTGTCCGCACTGACGGCCAACGTGGTGGACGAAGCCGGTGAGGGCGCGGCGGCCCTGTTGCTCCCGCTGCTGTGCGGGCTTGTCGACGAGGTCATCAGTGCCCATGCGGCCCGACGCGACCAACTCGCTCGAATCGCCGTGGAGATGCTGGCCACCCTGGCCCTGGAAGCGGTCAGCAGGCGGTCCGCGCCGGCGCTGTGGGAGCGGATCACGGCATCCGTCCACGCCCGGCTGCAAGACCCCGGACTCACCCCCCAGGACATCGCCGACCAGCACGGCATCTCCCTGCGCTACCTGCACCGGCTCTTCCAGATGCAGGGCACCACCGTCAACACCTGGGTACGGACGCGACGGCTCGAGGCGGCACGCGAGGAACTCTGCCGGGACGGCGCGGCCCGCAGATCGATCGCGGCGGTGGCCGCACGCTGGGGCTTCATCAACCCCTCCCACTTCAGCCGGACATTCCGCGAAACATACGGGATGTCGCCGGTGCAGTGGCGCGGTGCGCACCGAGAGACCTGACCCCCAGCACGCACTGTTCCTGGAAAGGCAAGACCCGGGTCACGGTCAGCGTGATCGCTCCCGTGCTCGGTGCCTTCCTTTTGGGGCGTACTGTTCCGGCGGAGAGGAACAGGAATCAAGCGCAGATCGGTGGTGTGGATGCTGTCCGCCGTCACGGTGGTGTTCGAGCGTGGTGGGATCCGGGGCTCCGTCCTCGGCTCAGGACGAGACAGCCGCCGCCTTGGCCTCGACTACGGTGGTCGCCCCCAGTACGACGACACCACGCACGTCCACGTCACCCCCGGCGCGGTGGACGCGTTCGTCGCGGAGCTGGGGCGGGACCTTCGGCGGAACTCACATGGCCAAGACCCTCACGCCGACGCCCAGCGCCTACGAAGAACATCCGTCTCGCGCCTGGAACGCGCTCGGCACCGAGTGGGGGAGCGGTTCTTGCATTCGTCTTCCTGATCCTCTGTCCCGGTCTCCGAGGAGAGCCGACAGCCGGGTCGGATGCCTGCCGGGGGGAATTAACCGCTGACTTGTGCGATGGTCGGAAGTGCGTGCAGAACCTCCGCCGACCTCACCAAGGGTGCCATGAGAACTGCCGGCCGATCCCAGACCGAGACGGTTCCTGCTGTCCGGGGAGGGATTGTTTCCCGCCGTACACTGTTCGCGCGGCTTGGGGGAGCGTGGCGCGTCACGACGATATCGGCGCCGGCCGGTAGCGGGAAGACAGTCCTGCTGCGGTCCTGGATCCGCGAGACGGGCCTGGCGGAGCATGCCGCGTGTGTCTCGGTGCAGCGCGACGAGTGCGATCCGCAACGGTTCTGGATCGCTGTGTGCGACGCGCTGCGGGCGACGGCCGCCGGGGCCGACCTGGTGCGCCCCTTGACAGAGGCGCCGGATCTGGACGGCTGGATGATCGTGGAGCGGCTGCTGCAGGACCTGTCGCCGCTGGAGGACCGGGTCTGGCTGGTCATCGACGACCTGCACGAGCTGCGCTCGGCCGAGGCGCAGCGCCAGCTGGAGCTGCTGATGATGCGCGCGCCGGCGCAAGTGCGGTTCGTGCTTTCCACACGCCGGGATCTGCGGCTGGGACTGCACCGGCTGAGGCTGGAGGCGGGACTCACCGAGATCCGAGCGGACGGTCTGCGGTTCAGCCTGGACGAGGCGAGCGCGCTGTTTCACGGTGCCGGCGTGGAGCTGTCCGAGGCAACCCTCGCACGACTGCATGAACGGACTGAGGGATGGGCTGCCGGGCTACGGCTGGCTGCGTTGTCGCTGACCGGGCATCCGGACCCGGAGGGGTTCGCGGCCGGGTTCGCGGGCAGTGAGCGGACGGTGGCCGATTACCTGCTGGCCGAGGTGATGGAGCGGCAGAGCGACGAGGTCCGGCGGCTGCTGTTGCGGACCAGTGTTTTGGAGCGGGTCAACGGCGAGCTCGCCGACCTCCTGACCGGGGGATCCGGCGCGGAAAGGGCCTTGCAGGACCTGGAGCAGGCTGGGGCATTCGTGGTCTCGCTCGACGCGCGGCGCTCCTGGTTCCGCTACCACACGATGTTCGCCGACCTGCTCCAGCTGGAGCTGCGACGCACCGCTCCGGGAGACGTCACCGCGGTGCATCGCGCCGCCTCCGGCTGGTACGCGGAACACGGGTATCCGGTGGAGGCGATCCGGCACGCCCAGGCGGCAGCGGACTGGGGTCCGGCGGCCCGCCTGCTGTCGGACCACTGGATCGGCCTCGGACTGGACGGGCAGGCCGCCACGGCCCACGCGATGCTGGCTGAGTTCCCTACCCGGGTGATCGCGGCGGACCCGGAGCTTACCGCGCTGGCCGCGTTCGACCAAGCGGAGCATGGATCGCTGGCGCAGGCGGAGCGGCAGCTGGCCCTGGTCACCCGCCGCTCGGCGCTGGTGCCCTCAGACCGGCGTGAGCACGTCGACCTGACGGTTGCCGTGCTGCGGCTCTTGCTGGCCCGCCAGCGCGGCGACCTGCCGGCCGTGGTCGAAGAGGCGCAGCCGCTGCTCGCCTCAGGTCACGCCCGGGACGCGGCGGACCCCCATTGCGGCGCCGAGCTGCGCGCCCTGGCGCTGATCAGCCTGGGCATCGCCGAGACCTGGTTCGTGCGGTACGAAGACGCGGACCGGCACCTGGAGGGGGGCGTCGCGCTGGCGCAGCGGATCGGGCGGCCGTATCTGGAGATCCTCGGGCTGGCGCACTGGGCGGTCGTGGCACTGAGCCGGGAGATTTCTGTGGCCGCGGAGCGCGGCAGGCGGGCGATGGAGCTGGCCCGGCAGCACGGCTGGACCGACGAGCGGATCGTCGCGGCCGCCTACGTGGCGCTCGGCCTGCACATGCTGTGGCGGGGACGGCTCGATGAGGCGGAGCCGTGGCTGGGGAGAGCCGAGCGGGCAGTGCGCCAGGAGTCAGATCCGGTGACGGTGCTGATACTGCACTATGGCCGCGGGCTGCTCGAGCTCGCGCGTGGTCGTGACGGGGACGCGCTGGCGGCTTTCCGTACCGCCGAGCGCGTGACGGATCAGGTGGCCGCCCGTCATCCGCTTGCCACGAAGACACGGGCGTTCCAACTGCACACATTGCTGCGGCTCGGCGAAGCGCGACGCGTCGAACAGGCGCTGGCCGAGATGGACCCGCAGGAGAGCAAAACCGGGGAGATGCGGGCCGCTCTGGCGGCGCTGCGGCTCGCCCGCGACGACCCGCAGGCGGCGATTGCCGCACTCGCACCCGTGCTCGACGGCTCTTTCCCGCCCATGGACCCCCGCGGTTGGCTGGTTCAAGCCCTCTTGCTCAATGCGATCGCGTGCGACGCGCTTGGCGACGCGGCCGCCGCCGGGCGCACCCTCGAAGGCGCGCTCGATCTCGCCGAGCCCGGGGCTGCGGTGCTGCCCTTCCTCCTCCACCCCGCGCCGGGAGCGCTCGAGCGCCAGGCCTGGCGCGGCACCGCCCATGCCGCCATGATCTGCGAGATCCTCGACCTCCTGGCCGGGAAGCAGGAAAAGGCGATGGCCGGCGTGCCGGCGCGTCTGCGCGAGCCACTGACCGACAGCGAGATTCGCGTCCTGCGTTACCTGCCGACGAACCTGCCGGCGCCGGAGATCGCCGACGAGTTGTCCCTGTCGGTGAACACGGTCCGGACGCACATGCGGCACCTGTACGGGAAGCTCGGCACGCACAGCCGTAGCCAAGCCGTGGAGCGGGCCCGGACCCTCGGGTTGCTCGCACCCTCTTCACGCAGGGCCTGATCCAGGTCTCAGGCGTGGCCCTCGTGGTCGCGCTCCGGGTTGCTGACAGACTTGCCGCAGGTACGGAGCTCGATCAGCTCCAGGCACAGCGCTTCGATCTGGGCCAGCACGCCATGCAGGGCCGCCTGATCGGGCAGTGTCCCGAGGAGTAGCGTTTCGCCTCCCCGGATCTCGGCGTGCAGGCCGGGGAAGGCGCCCAACAGCGTCTGGCTCAGGTGTCCGCGGACGCGTATCTCGTAGCATGTGGATTTCGATGGATTGTTCATCGCGTCGGTGTTCCGCCCAGAATCTGGGCTGATCGGTCCGGACCACTGATCCGGACGTCAAGGGAAGGGGCCCGGCGCCTGTGGGCGCCGGGCCGCTGGGTGGGGTGGGGGTGCCGGTCAGGACCGCCCGTCGCGAACACCCTTCTCGATCCTTTCACCGAGGGTCTGGTTGACGTTCTTCCAGTACTGCAGGGCGCGCTCCAGCACCGGCTCGGACACGCCGCCCAGCAGGTGGCCGGTGATGTTGGAAACCAGCCGGTCGCGGGCCGCGTCATCGAGGACCTCGCGGACCATGGTGCCGGCCTGCCCCCAGTCGTCGTCGTCACGGCGCAGCGTGTAGGCGGACCGGGCCATGTCGCCGTCGGCGGACCAGTGCACCTCCGCGGCCGCGACCGGGTCGGCCTGCGGGCCGCCGTAGGAGTTGGGCGCGTACACAGGGTCGGAGGCGTTGCGGATCCTCATCGCGCCGTCCTTGGAGTAGGAGTGGACCTCGACCTTGGGCGAGTTCACCGGGATCTGCTTGTAGTTGACGCCGAGCCGGGCGCGGTGCGCGTCGGCGTAGGAGAAGCCTCGGGCCAGCAGCATCTTGTCCGGCGACAGCCCGGTGCCGGGCACCTGGTTGTTCGGCTCGAACGCGGCCTGCTCCATCTCGGTGTGGAAGTCGGTCACGTTGCGGTCCAGCGTCAGTCGCCCCAACTCGTGCAGCGGGTAGTCGCCGTGCGGCCACACCTTGGTCAGGTCGAACGGGTTGAACCGGTAGGTCTTGGCGTCCTCGAACGGCATGATCTGCACTTTCAGCGTCCAGCTCGGGTACTCGCCGCGCTTGATCGCCTCGTACAGGTCACGCCGGTGGTAGTCGGCGTCCTTGCCAGCCAGGTCGTCGGCCTCGGCCTGGGTGAGGAACTCGATGCCCTGGTCGGTGATGAAGTGGTACTTGACCCAGGACAGCTCACCGTCGGCGTTGAGCCAGGAGTAGGTGTGACTGGAGTACCCGTTCATGTGCCGCCAGGTGCGAGGGATGCCCCGGTCGCCCATCAGCCAGGTCACCATGTGCGCCGACTCCGGGGACAGGGTCCAGAAGTCCCACTGCATGTCGTTGTCCCGCAGCCCGCTGTCGGCGCGGCGCTTCTGGGACCGGATGAAATGCTGGAACTTCAGCGGGTCGCGCATGAAGAACACCGGGGTGTTGTTGCCGACGAGGTCGAGATTGCCCTCGGAGGTGTACATCTTCAGCGAGAACCCGCGCGGGTCCCGCCACGTGTCCGGGCTGCCCTGCTCCCCGGCCACGGTGGAGAACCGGATGAGCGTGTCGGTGCGGGTGCCCGGCTGGAACACCGCGGCCTTGGTGTAGGCGCTGACGTCGTTAGTGACCTCGAAGTAGCCGAACGCGCCGGCTCCCTTGGCGTGCGGCTGACGCTCCGGGATCCGCTCCCGGTTGAAGTTGGCCATCTGCTCGATCAGGTAGTGATCCTGCAGCAGGATCGGGCCGTCGGGGCCGATGGTCAGTGAATGGTCGTCGCTGGCGACCGGGATGCCGGCATCGGTCGTCGTCGGCTTGGGTTGCATGCTGGTCATGGACCCTTTCTCCTCCGTGTGGGTGGGCCCCGGATGGTGATCGATCCGGAGCCGGTCCTGGTGCGTTGTGCGGGCGGACGTCGGCCTGCCCGCGCTTGATCACTTGTCGCCGGGGTTGAGCGCCAGGAACGCCAGCCCCGCCGCGATGCCGGCGGCAAGCTGCACGACGATGTAGACCCAGATCGTCGACCAGCCAAACAGTCCGGCGGTGGCGCCGCCCAATGCGACCGCCGGGTTGAACACGCCACCGGAGATGCCGCCGACGGCGAACGCGCCGGCTGCGACGGTGAACCCGATCGCGAGCCCGAAGAAGCCGTTGCCAGGCTGGTCCTTGCTGGTGGCGACGTTCAGCACCACGTAGCACAGCGCGAAGGTGACCAGCAGCTCGACCACGGCGGCGGCTGCCCGGGTGTGCCCGGACAGGGTCAGGGTCCTGACCGTGACGGGGTTGACCACGGCGTGGGCTACGGCCCCGGCGACGACGCCGGCCGCCACCTGTACCGCCCAGTACACGACCGCGTCCGGGACGCCGATCCGGCGTCGGACCAGCGCCGCCATCGTCACCGCCGGGTTGTAGTGGCCGCCGGAGATGCGCCCGCCGGCGTAGACCATGACCATCAGGGTCGCGCCCGCCGTCAGCGGCACGAACGTGCTGCCGCTCAATGCGGCCACCGCGACCGCGAACGCCAGGAAGAATGTGCTGATGAACTCGGTGACGTATTTCCGCGCCGCCGTCCCGAGCTGCGGGACAGGAGGCGCATAGGCCGGCGCCGCCTCCCGTGTGGTTGCTTCTGCCATGGTGTGTGCTCCTTTCGCTGCCGCTCAGCCGGGCATCGTCGGCTGCGCGTTTTTGGTCCGGTTTGACCGCCGCACTCAGCCTCGCGTCCGGCTTGATGAACCCACATCACATGGTTTTGGTGTTTTTCGGCTAAATGGGAATTGCAGGTCGAGCCGACCGCGGGCGAAAAGCGGCGAGGTGGGCCTTACGGCGGGGCCACCATCCGTCGGCCCCTTGATGAGGCGCCTGTCACGCGAACTTGGTGAGACCGGAACACGTATGCCCCCTGGCCGCGCCTGTGGCGACCTCGTGCATGGGGACGGCGACCCGGATGGCGGTCGTCCCGCAACGAGCGGCCGCAGTTCCTTCTGGGAGCCACGCCTTCTGCGCACCGCGGGCAGTGGCCCGGAAGATATCCGCTGCCACCGGACTGGATGCCCCATGCCATCGTTGGCCAGGTTGATCCCATGGCGGCCAACCCCTGCCCGGCACCAAGCGCAACCGGCAGCCCCGCGTCGAGGGCAGCGCAGTGATGGTGCGGGCGCTGCAAGAGCTGGCGCCCGACAGTACCGAGCAATTGCCGAGGATCGCCCGGGAGAGCGCCGATCTGGCGACCAGGCTCCGGGACGCGGCGGGACCGCTTCTGCCTACTGCGCTTCAAGGACTTCTGGCAAAAAGAGGCCTTCAGGCGACGCCCGCAGATGATGCTGGAGCCGAGGGTGAGGAGGGCCTTGGCCGGCTGAGGGCGGGCGAGTCGAGCCGCAGGCGTCGTGCCGCCCGCGTCGTGCCGCCCGCGTCAGGTTCGTCTCCTCGGCGGCCGCGCAGAAGTAGGGGCGTCTGTGGGTTTGGTCGGGGCTGATCGGCGACTTCGGGGCCGTTGCGGATGGCAGCCGGGTTTCACTTCGTGGGGTGCCCGCGGACCGTGTTGCGGAAGGCGATCGGGGTCTGTCCGGTGCGCTGTTGGAAGTACTTGCTGAAGTGGGTCGCGCTGGAGAAGCCGAGGTGGCCGGCGATGCGGGCGGCGGTACGGTCGCTGTGGGCCAGGAGGCGCTTGGCTTCGAGGACGACGCGACGGTCGACGAACTCCTTGGCGCCGAGGCCGGCGACGGCGAGGGTGGCGCGGGAGAGGGTGCGGGCAGAGTAGCCGAGCGCCTCGGCGTAGTCCTCGACCCGGCGGGTGCGGGTGAAGTCCTTCTCCACGGCGTCACGGAAGCGTAGGTAGGTGGCGTCGGGTTCGGGTGCGGGACTTCCGGCGGGCGTGGTGAGGTGGGCCAGGCGGAGGACGAGGACGGCCAGCAGGTGGCGCAGGGCCGCGGTGTGGACCTCCAGGGGCAGGTGTCCGAGTGCGTGGAACTCGGCGGTGAGGTGGTCGGCGGCCAGCCGCAGGGCCGCAACGTCGTCGGGAAGGGGCCGGCGCAGGATCGGGGCGTGGGAGTCCTCCAGGCGGGCGCCGTCGGTGGTGGCCGGGTCGAGGAAGTCCTGGCGGAACAGGATCAGGGTGCCTTCGGCGTGGGTGAGGTCGCCCCACTGCTGGACCTGGCCGGGGCGTACCCAGAGCCAGGAGCCGGGGTCGAGGGCGTAGGCGGTGAAGTCGACCGTGTGCCACAGGGTTCCACGGGTGAGGGTGAGCAGGTGGTGGAAGTCCGGGCGCTGGGGAGCTGTGAGCCGCTCGGCGGGCACGCGCCGGCTCAGGTCCGCGAGGGGCAGCACTTCGACGCCCGCGGGGGTTCCGGCGGGTGCGACGAAGGAGACCTCCGGGATGCCGCGATCGGCGTCGTGTCGTTTTTTGACCATCGTGAGTCGTCAGCGTATCTGATTCACCCTGTTCATCGCCCCTAACTTGGAGGTGTCAGCTCATCCGGCATCGAGACGATGTCGGAAAGCAGCAAGAGGCAAGAGAGGGGGAGTGTGATGTCTTCGGCGGAGCGAGCCTCGCTGACGTACGCCTTCGACGCGTACTGCCCCTGGTGCTACGGCTTCGGCCCGGCCCTGCGGGCCTTCGCCGAGGACAACGCACACCGCATCCGGCTCGGTGTCCTGTCGGCCGGCCTCTACACCGGTGCCCGGGTGCGGCCGGTGGCGGCCTACCCGCAGCTGCCGGCCGAGCGGGACCGTATCGCGCGGTTGACCGGTGTGGTCTTCGGCGCGGGCTATGAGCGCGCGCTGTCGCAGGGGACGACCGTGCTGGACTCGGCCGCCGCGGCGGCGGGACTGTCCGCGCTGCGCGACCAGCCGGGCATCAGTGAGCTCGATGCGGCCGAGGCCGCGCAACGGGCGTGGTTCGTCGACGGCCGCAGCCTGTCCGACGCCGCGGTCTACCGGGACATAGCCGACGAACTCGGCGGAGACGTGGACGCCGTGACCGCGGCATACGCGTCCCCGGCCGGCCGGGAGAAGGCCCGCGCCGACTTCCGCGCACTGCGCCGCCTGCGTGTCACCTCCTACCCGACTCTGCTGCTGCACACCGCTGACGGCGCCGACCAGATGGGCGGCGCGGCCTCCACGGCCGCCTCCCTGACCGCCGCACTCGACCAGCGCCTGACGGCACCCATCCCCAAGCCCTCCACCCAGGGCCTGACCTCACAAGGAGACGACCCGTCATGAGCAACGCCAAGAACACCGTTCTGTCCGCCGCCGGCGAGCTGTTCGGCCAGCAGGACCCGAGTGCGGTGGACCGCTGGGTCGCCGCCGACTACCGCCAGCACAGCTCCCTGGCCGCCGACGGTCCCGAGGCCCTGCGCCAGTTGGTCGCCGGGCTGCCGGAGGGCTTCCGCTACGAGGGAGCCCGGGTGCTGGCCGACGACGACCTGGTGGCCCTGCACGGCACGTACCACGGCTTCGGCCCCGAGCCGCTGGTCGCCTTCGACATCTTCCGCGTCGACGCCGACGGCAAGCTCGCCGAGCACTGGGACGCCCTGACCCCCGTGGTCGAGGACACCGCATCCGGCCGCTCGCAGACCGACGGCCCCGCCGAGGTCACCGCGCCGGAGACGACCGAGGCCAACCGCGCCCTGGTCGCCGAGTTCGCGCAGAAGGTCCTGGTCGGTGCCGACTACTCGGTGCTCACCGACTACATCTCGACCGAGACCTACCTCCAGCACAACCCGGAGGCCGCCGACGGCCTGGACGGTTTCGGGGCCGCCGCCGCGAAGTGGGCCGAGCAGGGCAAGAACCTCGTCTACAAGGCCGTCCACAAGGTCATCGCCGAGGGCGAGTTCGTCCTGCTCCAGTCCGAGGGCGAGTTCGGTGTCCCCGTCGCGTACTACGACCTCTTCCGCGTGGCCGACGGCAAGATCGTCGAGCACTGGGACGTCATCGCCCCGATCGCGGCCGAACTGCCCCACGACAACGGCCTGTTCTGACACCCGCGACCGGGCGGGCGGCGGCCGCGTCGCCGAACTCCATACCGGAACCCTGAACCCGCCCGAACGCACGGACGCGCCGCCGCGCCGGCCCGGCAACGCCGGGTGGCCGCGGCGGCGCGTCCCGCACCGCCAGGAGACTCTCATGCACACCACCGCACTGCCGCTCGATGCCTACGGCACCGCCATCATCCTGGATGAACCCTTCCGGCCTGTCGCTCGACATGCCCCGGCCACTCGGCCCGCCGACCAGGTCCGCGAGGTACTCGACCTGTTGGGCGACGACCCGGTGGCAGCGCCGGCCGGATTGCGATCCGGAGCGGCAGACCGGCTTGACAATGCCGCCGCCCGGCGGCTGCTGCGCGCCGTGCTGACCGTCCGGGAACCGGACCCGCTGCCGGCCCGCGCCGCCCGGATGCTGGACACGCTCCTGGCCGGTGAACGCCTGGCGCGCGACACCACCGACGTGGCCTCGCTCCCCACCGTCCGCGACACGTTTCCCGGCACCACGTACCGGGCCGCCGACCGTACGGTGCTGTGGCAGGGCGACATCACCACCCTCGACGCGGACGCCATCGTCAATGCCGCCAACAGTTCCCTGCTCGGCTGCTTCGCCCCGATGCACGCGTGCATCGACAACGCCATCCACGCCGCGGCCGGCCCCCGCCTGCGCGCCGACTGCCACACGATCATGTCCCTGCAGGGTCACCCGGAGCCGACCGGAACCGCCAAGATCACCCGGGGCTACCACCTGCCCGCCCGCTACGTCCTGCACACCGTCGGCCCGATCGTCGACGGCCCCGTGCTCCCGCAGCACCAGCAAGCTCTGGGGGCCTCGTACCGCGCCTGTCTCGATCTCGCCGCCGAGGTGGACGGCCTGCGCACCGTCGCGTTCTGCGGAATCAGCACCGGCGTCTACGGCTACCCCAAGACGCCCGCCGCCCGCATCGCCCTCAACACCGTGGCCGACTGGCTCGACCGCCACCCCACACGCCTCGACCGCGTGATCTTCAACGTGTACGCGGACGACGACCGCGCCACCTACGTCCGTGCACTGACCGGAGGGTTCCAGCACCGATGAACCACCCCACCTTCGACCCGGAAGGCGCCGCCGGCACGATACGCGGCTGGCTCGCCGAGGCCGACCGCATCCTGATCACGGCCGGAGCCGGACTCAGCGCCGCCGCCGGATACGACTACGGCGACGAAGACCGCTTCCAGGAGCTCTTCCCTGCCCTGCACCGCCTCGGCCTGCGCTCCCGCTACCTCGTCGGCGTGCCCCTCCCGCCCGACCTGCTGTGGGGCTACTGGGCCGTCCACATCGACGACATCCGCTTCTCGACCACCCCCAACCCCCTCTACCAGCGACTGCGCGCACTGGTCGGCGACAAGGACCACTGGGTGATGACGTCCAACGTGGACGGCCTCTTCGCCCGCAACGGCTTCGCGCCCGACCGGATATTCACCCCGCAAGGCGACTACGGCCGCTACCAGTGCACCACCCCCTGCACCTCCGCCGTCTGGAGCAGCGAGCCCCTCGTCGCACGGCTCCTCGCCGCGTACGACCCGGCCACCGGCGCCGTCACCGACCCCGACGCCCTGCCCCGCTGCCCGAACTGCGGCGGCGAGATTGAGATCAACGTCCGCGTCGGCCCCGAGTTCATCGACTCCCCCTACCTCCCCGCGGGCCGCCGCCTCCAGGACTGGCTGGGCACGGCCCCCTCCGGCACCCGTCTGCTCATCCTGGAGTTCGGCGCCGGATTCAACACCCCCGGCGTGATCCGATGGCCCGGCGAACTCCTCACCCGCCGCCTCCCCCATTCACGCCTCGTGCGTATCAACCCCACCCACCCCGAAACCCCCTCCGACCTCGCCGGCCGGGCCCTGCCCGTCCCTGCCGACGCCCACCACCTGCTCGACGCACTCACCGTGCCGCACCCGGTGCCCGAGCTTACCGGGGCTCTTGCAGAAAGCCCCGGCGTTCACGCCGGGGATGAATGCATCTCAAGGCTGTTCTGACGTGCACGTTAGAGCGGACGTTTTTGCTGCTCGATGTACTGGCGGAGGATCGCCAATGGTGCTCCGCCGCATGATGCGGAGAAATGCGAGGGTGACCACAGGTGTCCGGGCGTGATGGCGCGGTTGATCCGGCCGGTGGACTCTCCCCCAGCCTTCGGCCGGGAGGTACCCGCAGCCGTATCCGGCGAGCGGAGACGTCTTTGAGGCTGTTGACCAGTTTCGAGACGGCGACCTTGGGCGGGTAGTGCACCAGGAGGTGGACGTGACCGGGTTCGCCGTTGAACTGCTTCAGCTCCGCCTCGAAGTCCTCGCACACCTTGCGCATGATCTCTTCGCAGCGCGTCAACATCTCGTCGTTGAACACCCGTGTCGGTACTTCGTGACAAAGACCAAGTGCACATGCATCGCCGAAACAACGTGCTTGTAGTCGTTCGGCCCATCCATGAGGCCGATCGTAGTAGCGTCTTGGTTGTGCAGCTCCGCTACAACTTCCGGACCTACCCGGACGCCTCCCAGCGGCGGGCGCTGGCGCGTGCGTTCGGGTGCGCCCGCGTGGTGTGGAACGACTGCCTGCGCGACCGGAAGGAAGCACACGCGGCAGGACTTCCGTATGTGAAATCAGCGGATCTGTCCCGGCTTCGCATCACCGAGGCCAAGCGCACTGAGGAACGTGCCTGGCTCGCCGACGTGTCGGCGGTCGTCTTGCAGCAGTCTCTGCGGGACCTGGACACCGCCTACAAGAACTTCTTCGACTCCATCAAGGGCAAGCGGCAGGGCCGCAAGGTCGGCCCTCCCCGCTACAAGTCGAAGAAGGACACCCGGCAGTCGATCCGCGTCAACACCAACGCCTTCTGTCTCCAGGACGACGGCACGGTGTACCTGGCCAAGGTCGGCCATCTCAAGGTCAAGTGGTCTCGTCGGCTTCCGGCCGCACCGACGTCCCTGACCGTCACCAAGGACAGTTGCGGCCGGTACTTCCTCAGCTTCGTCGTGGACACCGATCCGGACATCCTCCCCGAGCTGGAGACAGAGTCCGGGATCGACCTGGGCCTGTCCGCCTTCGCGGTCCTGTCCGACGGCAGCAAGATCGACAGCCCGCGCTTCCTGCGCCGGGCGGAGAAGAAGCTCAAGCGCCTTGGACGGGAGCTGTCCCGTAAGGTCAAGGGGTCGAAGAACCGGGCCAGGGCCCGTATCAAGGTTGCACGCCAGCATGCCAAGGTGGCGGACCGGCGCCGGGACTGGCACCACAAGGCTTCCACGCAGATCATTCGCGACAATCAAGCGGTGTATGTGGAAGACCTCGCGGTGTCCGGTCTCGGCCGTACCCGGCTTGCCAAGTCCGTGCACGACGCGGGGTGGTCCGCGTTCGTCGGCATGCTGGAGTACAAGGCGGTTAAGCACGGCCGCATCTTCGCCAAGGTGGGCCGGGCCTTCCCGTCCTCTCAGGTCTGTTCGGCCTGTGGATTCCGGGATGGTCCCAAGCCCCTGCAGGTCCGGGAGTGGACGTGTGGCGCGTGCGGCACGGTGCACGACCGCGACCACAACGCAGCCCGCAACGTCCTCTTCGAAGGACGCCGCATCGTCGCCGCCGGACGGGCGGAGACGATAAACGCCTCGTGGAGCGCCGGTAAGACCAGGACGAAAGTCCCGGCACAGCGCGTTGAAGCAGGAAGCCCCCGGAAGGGTCAGACGACCCAGGCCGGAATCCCTGGACTTTAGGCCAGGGAGCACGTCAAGGTGGCACCTTGAGCGAGCGAGCCGGAGAAGAGTAAGGCCGCAGCCGTGGCGTTCCACGACCTGATGTTCATCAGTGCCGCCCGGCCGAGGCCATCGACCTCTACGCCGGCGGCACCTACATCCAGCACAACCCACATGTCGCCGACGGCAAGGAGGCGTTCATCGATTATTTCGAGCGCATGGCCGCCCAAGACGTCATCTCATGTGGTGTGTCCGAGGACGAAAGTCCCGGCACAGCGCGTTGAAAGCAGGAAGCCCCGGGAGGGTCAGACGACCCAGGCCGGAATCCCTGGACCGTAGACCAGGGAGCACGTGAACTCAGGCTTCTTGTCGAGTACGAGTTCGCGAACGGCGTTGAAGGAGCGGTACTGGAGGTCGTGCACGGCGGGACGGCGGATTTGTTCGTAACCGGCGAGGGCGTGCTCGACCGGAAGCCCGGGCGCCGTGAGCAGATCCGAGAGCACTGCCGCATCCTCGAATCCGGCTCCCGCGCCCTGGCCGAGAGCCGGGCTCATGGCGTGGGCGGCGTCGCCGGCGATCGCGACGCGACCACGGGCCCAGACATTGGTGGTGACCTGTTTGATGTCGACGCAGAGCCGGTCGGGTTCGGACCGCATGGCCTCAACCACATGGCCGAGGGGACCTTGCAGACCAGCGAACCGTTCGGCCAGCGTGCTCAGCGAGTGTCGTGGTGGCGCCCGGCGGGATCGTTGATGAACAGCATGCAGTGCAGGGTCTCGCCCCCGTCGTTCAGGAAGTACCCCAGTCGTGAGCCCTGGACTGGTGTGGTGCGGGCCGCGAAGGTCACGCCGGTCTTGTTCGGGACGCGGAAACGAATGACGGTGCAGCCGATGTCGAGCGGTGCAGGGCCCTCGAGGGCGTTGCGGCGGATCCAGGAGTGGACACCGTCGGTTCCGATGACGGCGTCGTACTCGCCGGTGGTGCCGTCGTCGAAGCGGACGCCGACGACGGTGGCGTCGTCCTCGACTGAGACCAGAGCGGTGCCGGTGCGCACCAAGTCATGGACCGGATCGAGGAGTCGCATCTGCAGCAGCGACCGCTCCAGCATTACTGTCGGGCCGAACTCGAAGGTGTTCACGGGAAGCAAGGTGTGCGCGTCGAATATGTACTCGTACCCCATGGGTGGCCGCTGCCACAGGCGCGGTGGGTAGCCGAGCCGGTCCAGTGCGTTGCGGTGCAGGTCGGACAGTGTGATCGCCCATCCGACCTCGGACAGCTCGGGGGCCCGTTCTGCCACCGTCACCTCGGTGCCCCGGACGTGCAGACCGTGGGCGAGGCCGAGCCCGACAGGACCGGCGTCCCACTACCAGGACTCGGCGGCTCATGAGACTGACATACCGCCGTCTACGGCCAGGACCTGGCCGGTGACCCAGGATACCTCCGGGTCGGCCAGGGCGACTATCCACCGCGCCACCTCGTCGGCGGTTCCACGGCGCTTGAGCGACAGACTCGCTGCCTCGGCTGCCTTGATCTGCTCGACCATCCCCGGGGGCGCGATCGTGGAGAGGATGTCGGACTCGGTCGGGCCGGGTCCGATGTGATGATCACGGCGTGGTAGGTGTGCTCACGGCTTCGGAGCCATTCTCCGAACACTTCTGTCCCGCACGAGGCGGCTTTCCCTTCAGGTCGGCGGAGTGGCTATGACTGGTGGCCTGCCTGGCCTTGCTCGGCAGGGGGCTCAGCTCAGGTGTCGGCGGTGACCTCGATGGTTCCGGCCCGTCCCAGACGCGCGCCTTGGGAGCCCCGGTTGCAGCCTGCGTCCCGGGCGACCGTGAGCGGGAGGGCGTGCCGGCGCGGCCTGTTCGCCACATCGCGTGAATCCGTGAGATCCGGGGGTGGCAGGGCTCGCCGGGCGTGCTCGTGTTCGCTGCCCGGCGAGCCGACCAGAGGTCGACGCCCGGTTCAGTGGGCGGTCGCCCAGGTGCGGTGCGCCCAGTCGGCGAAGCCGGTCCAGCGGATCTCCGGGTGAGCATCGTGGAGTGCGGGGATGTCGACGCGATAGCCGGGCCCGTTCAGGAACGCCCACATCGCGTGCATGTCCGGATTGCCGATGGCTGTCAGCGGTACGTACTCATGGCGGACGTCCCGTCCCAGCGCCTCGCTGAACGCGGCCGCCATCTGCGTGGGAGTGGGTGCGTCGCTGGCCAGTTCGATGCGCTGCCCGACGTAGCGGGCGGGGTTGAGCAGCACTTCCGCCGCGAACGCGCCGAGGTCGGGGCGAGCGAGCTGCTGCAACGGCCGGTCGGGCGGCAGCGGCAGATCGAGAACGCCGTCAAGGATGCGCCGCGCTCCACCGAGCGCGTTGTCGAAGAAGTACGTCGGCCCCAGGATCGTGTACGGAACATCGCCCGCGGCCAGTTCCGCCTCGATGCGTGCCTTGCTCTCGAAATGCGGTACCCCGCTGTCCTGGTCGGCCCCGGCCACCGAGCTGAACACGAGATGCGGAACACGCTCCTGCGTCGCGGCGGCGAGGATCGCCCGCCCTTGGCCCACCTCCGCCTCGACACCGGCCTCGAAGGGCGTGGTGAACGCGAAGACATCGGCCACCCCCTTCATGGCCGTGGCGAGCGACCCGCGATCGCTCAGGGAGCCCGCCATCACGTCGACACCCCGGTCGGCCAGTTGCCGCGCGGCACTCCGGCCGGGGTCGCGTACCAGCGCCCTGATCCGGGCTCCGCGGCTCAGCAGCGCGTCGGTCACGGCCCCGCCCTGTCCGCCCGTCGCGGCAAGCACCAGGATCGGCTCATGCGCCATGGAAGAACTCCCGTCTCTACAGAGGGGCATCAGGTCTGAAGTCGGCCCCAACAGTAACTATCCGTCACGAACGACAGCGCACGATGACGACCCGCGCGAGAAGGGCGCTGGATGACTCGACCCCGTGCACGCACAGTCATGACGATCGTGCGACCGGAGCCTAGCGTTCCCCATCTCATACGATTGCCGGAAGAAGAGAGACCCATGCAGTTCGGCATCTTCACGGTCGGGGATGTGACGACCGATCCGACCACAGGCCGCACTCCGTCGGAGCACGAACGGATCAAGGCGATGGTCGCCATCGCGCTCAAGGCGGAGGAGGTGGGCCTGGACGTCTTCGCGACCGGCGAGCACCACAACCCGCCGTTCGTGCCGTCGTCCCCGACCACGATGCTCGGCCACGTCGCTGCCCGCACCGAGAAGCTGATCCTGTCCACGGCCACGACACTGATCACCACCAACGACCCCGTGAAGATCGCCGAGGACTTCGCGATGCTCCAGCACCTCGCGGACGGCCGGGTGGACCTGATGCTGGGGCGCGGAAACACAGGCCCCGTCTATCCGTGGTTCGGGCAGGACATCCGGCAGGGTATTCCTCTCGCCCGGGAGAACTACGCGCTGTTGCACCGGCTGTGGCGCGAAGACGTGGTCAACTGGGAGGGGAAGTTCCGTACGTCCCTTCAGGGCTTCACCTCCACTCCCCGTCCGCTGGACGGCATCCCGCCATTCGTCTGGCACGGCTCGATCCGCTCGCCGGAGATCGCCGACCAGGCGGCCTACTACGGCGACGGCTTCTTCCACAACAACATCTTCTGGCCGGCCGAGCACACGAGGCGGATGGTCCAGCTGTACCGGCGGCGGTACGCCCGCTACGGTCACGGCCGCCCCGAAGAGGCCGTCGTCGGGCTCGGCGGGCAGGTCTTCATGCGGAAGAACTCGCAGGACGCCGTACGGGAATTCCGCCCCTACTTCGACAATGCGCCGGTCTACGGCCATGGACCGTCACTGGAGGACTTCACCGACCAGACCCCGCTGACGGTGGGCTCCCCCCAACAGGTCATCGAGCGGACGCTGTCCTTCCGTGAGACCGTCGGCGACTACCAGCGGCAGCTGTTCCTGATGGATCACGCGGGCCTGCCCCTGAAGACCGTTCTGGAACAGCTCGACATACTCGGCGAAGAGGTGGTGCCCGTCTTGCGCAGGGAGTTCGCGAAGGGGCGCCCCGCCGATGTGCCGGACGCGCCGACGCACGCGGCTCGGGTCGCCGCCGCGGAGTCCTCGAAGGGAGAGTCGGCCGCATGAAGCTCGTCGCCGTGTGCGCGGGGCTGAGCACCCCGTCCTCCACCCGTCTGCTCGCGGACCGTCTCGCCGAGGTGGTCCACGGCGAACTCGCCACTCAGGGCCTCGACGTGGAGACCGAGGTCGTCGAACTGCGCGAACTGGCCGTCGCCGTCGCCAACAACCTCGTGACGGGATTCCCGCCACCTCCGCTGGCCGCCGGGATCGACTCGGTGACGGGCGCCGCCGGTCTGATCGCCGTCACTCCCGTGTTCACCGCCTCCTACAGCGGACTGTTCAAGTCCTTCTTCGACCTGATTGACCCGGACGCCCTGACCGGCAAGCCGGTTCTGATCGCGGCGACCGGAGGCACGGCCCGCCACTCCCTGGTCCTGGAGCACGCGCTGCGCCCGCTGTTCTCCTATCTGCGCGCGGCCGTCGTCCCCACCGCGGTGTACGCGGCGTCCGAGGACTGGGGATCGGGTGGCGACGCGTACACGGAGGGACTGCCCGCGCGTGTCCGGCGGGCGGGCGGCGAACTGGCCGCCCTCATGGCCGCGCATGCGGCCGAGCCGGCACCCGAGGACGACGTCACCGCGCTCGAACGGCAGCTGTCCGATCTGCGCTTCGACTGAGTCCCGGCCCGACGGGCGCTGCCGAGCCACCGGCCCCGTCCGCGGCCGGATCCAGGCGGACGACCTCGGACGGCGACCGGTCCAGCAGGCCGAGGGCCTGCTCCTGCGCGGCGATCACCACCGAGGTCTCGGGCAGCGCCCGGAACAGCGCGGCCAGCAGCGCCTCGGCGGTGGGGCGGTCCAGACCGGCGGTGGGTTCGTCGAGCAGCAGCACCGGAGGACGCCGCAGCACGGCGCGCGCGGTGGCGAGGCGCCGTCGCTGCCCCTGGGACAGCAGGCGCCCGCCGGGGCCCACCCGGGCGTCGAGCGGCAGCCCAGAGAGGCCGACCACCTCCAGTACGGCCCGAAGCGCGGCGGTGTCCGCCGCAGGCGCCGCCTGGCGCAGATTGGCCGCCACCGTGTCGTCGGCCAGCCAGTCGTCGGCCTCGACCAGGACGACCGTCTCGGCGACGGTCCGGGCCGGCAGCTCCTGCATCGGCGTGCCGCCGAGGAGGACAGTTCCGGCAGGGGCCGGTATCCGTCCGGCGAGCTGTCCGAGCAGCGTCGACTTCCCGCTGCCGTTGGGGCCGGTGACGAGCATCAGGCCTGGGCCTGACAGGGTCGTGGTGAGTGTCGCGGGCGAGCCGAGGAGCGGTAGTCCGGCCGTCTCCACGCACTGCGCGGTCGGCCGGTGTCGGCCCGCGGGCGGCTCCTGGGTAGCGAGGGGCGCGAGGCGCCCGGCCGCGTCACCGGCCTGGGCCAGGAGTTGCAGCAGCCGGGGCAGCCGCTCCAGGAGCTCCCACCCCGCGGCCGTCAGCAGCACCTCGCCCACCACGACGGCGACGGGCTGGGCCGGGACGGCGCACAGGGCGATCACCAGTACCGACGCCTGGCCCAGGGCGGCAAGCAGACGCAGCGCCAGACGGCCCAGCCGTTCGGCCCGGGCAGCGGCCCACTCGGCGGACTCGACGGCCGTCATCATGGTCGTCGCCGCCCGTTGTGCCTGTGGCACGGCGTCCAGGCACCGCAGTTCGTCGAAGGCGGCCCGGCTGCCGAGCAGCACGGTACGGAGTGCGGCCCTGGTCTCGGCGGCGGTGGCCAGAAGGGCTCGCGCCCGGTGGTGGGTGCGCCGGGCGCAGACCAGGCCGGCCGCCCACACGACCAGCTCGGCCGCCCCCAGGAGCGGCATCGCCCACAGCAGCAGGATCTCGACCAGGCACGCGGTGATGACGGCCGCCACCAGAGGTGCGCAGACGTCTGCGGGCAGACCCGCGACGGTCTCCACGTCGGTCGTGAGCCGGGCGAGCAACGTCCCGTCGCGTTGTCCGCGCAGCTCGCGGGGGGTGAGGCGGGCAGCGCCACGGGCCAGCCGGGCGCGCAACCTCACGGAGGCGGTCAGCACCGTCCGGTGGCTGACCAGGCGTTCGAGGTAGCGCAGTCCGGTGCGGGCCAGGGCCAGCGTCCGTACGGCACCCGAGGGGTACATCCAGGACCAGGTGCTGTTGGCCTGGAGGGTGACCACGGCGCAGGTTGTCAGGAACCACCCGGACACGCCGAGCAGCGCGGCAGCGCTGAGTTCGCCCGCGGTGGCCAGCAGCATGCCGTTCAACAGGGCGCGGCGCCCAGCTGCCGCGCGCAGCAGGCGCCAGGCTCCGGTACGGTTCATCGGGCTCTCCCGTGGTCCAGCGTGATGACCTGGTCCGCCAGCGGCAGCAGCGCGGGACTGTGGGTGGCGAGCAGGACCGTACGGTCGCGGGCCAGCGTCCGCAGCGCCGACAGGACCCGCTGCTCCGCCTCCTGGTCGAGGTGCGCGGTGGGCTCGTCCAGGCACAGCAGGGGTGCGTCGCGCAGCAATGCCCGGACGAGGGCCAGTTGCTGTGACTGGCCGGAGGACAGGCCGGTGCCGCGTTCGCCGAGTGGGGTGTCCAGTCCCTGGGGCAGCGTGTCCAGGAGGTCTTCGAAGCCGAGGGCGGCGGCGGCACCGAGCAGGTCGTGGTCGCTCGCGGTGGGCCGGGCCAGGAGAAGGTTCTCACGCAGGGTGCCAGGCAGCAGGTGCGCCGGCTGGCCCACCCAGGAGACCCGGCCGGGGTCAGCAGGGACGGCCCGTCCGTCCAGCACGTGGAGCGCGCGTCCGTCGTGCGGGGCGGACAGACCCGCCGCGACGGCCAGCAGGCTGGACTTGCCCGCCCCGCTCGGCCCGGTGACGACGAGGCACTCGGCCGGTGCGAGCTGCACACTGACGCCGTCCAGGGCAGGTGCCTCCCGTTCCGGGTGCCGGACTGTGACGGCTTCCAGGCGCACCCCGGCAGGCGCCGCGCCACGCCGCCCCGGCCGGACCGGTTCGGCGGGTGGCAGCACGTTCTCGCCGGGTGTGTCCAGCACCGGGGCCAGCAGCTCGGCGGCGGCGGCGGCCTGGGCGCGGGCGTGGTAGCCGGCGGCCAGGTCCCGGGCCGGGGCGAAGTAGGCGGGTACCAGGACGAGGACGAACAGCGCGGCGGACAGGCTCATGCGGTCCGGGACGACGGGCAGGTGCAGATAGTCGAGCAGGACCAGGCCGCAGTAGGTCGCCACCACGGCGAGGGTGCCAGTGATGAGCAGTTCGACCCACGCGGTCGACAGGAACGCGATGCGCAGCACTTTCTCGGTCCGCCGGGCGACTTCCCCGTCGTCCCGCTCCAGGGCGCGGGCCGCCTCGTCGTGCGCGCCGAGCCCGGCCAGGGTGGGCAGCCCGCGCAGATGGTCCAGCAGCCTGGCCTGATGGCCGCGGATCGCGGACAGCTGGGCGCGGACGGCGGCCTGTGTGCCCAGGCCGATGACCTTCAGGTTGGCCGGCAGCAGCGGGGTGGCGGCCAGCACGAGCAGGGCGACGAACCAACTGCGGCAGGCGATGGCGGCCAGTACGAGACCACTGCCGAGCAGCATGGTGGTCCGGGCGGGCAGGTATCCGGTGAGCCAGTCGGTCAGCTGGTCGACTTCGCCGTCGACGGCCCGGGCCGGCGCCGCATCACCCAGGGCAGTGCGGGCCGGTCCGCGGGCGGGCAGTGCCGTCTCGATGATCCGGCGGCGCAGGGCCTCGCGTACGTCGCGGGCGCCGCGCGCGGCCGCCGCGTCGCCGGCGGCCAGCAGTCCGGCTCGCAGGGCCACTCCGGCCGCTGTCAGAAGGGCCGGAGGCACCACGTCCGCCGTGGGCAGGTCGCCGTGCAGTGCCGACAGGCCTTGTTGCGCGGCCCAGGAGAGCCCACTCGCCCACAGGACCGTGCCCAGCTGGGCCGCTCCGCGCAGGATGCCCGCCCGGCGCAGCTCGGGCCGGCCGGCCGCCGCCCAGGTGCGCAGGCGGTCGGGGACCGCATCCTCGGTCCGCTCCGCGGCCAGTTCGTCCAGGAGTACGGCGGTGCTGCTCACGAGAGGGTCTCCGCCCCGGCGTCCGCGTCGAAGCATCCGGCGCGGGCGTCACGGCGGTCGCCGACGATCCAGGCGGCCAGCGCGGTGCAGCCGAGCACGGTGACGCCGATCGGCCCGATCAGATCGGAGACGCCGCCGAACACATCCTGGGAGAGAGCGGTGGCCAGGATGCCGAGCACCGTCAGCAGGACGCGGCGCACGATCGTCCGCGGTGTCCCGGTGGCCGCGGGTGCGGGCGTGAGGGGCTGGGCCCGGGCGGGCAGCGGCGGTACGGGGCTCTCCACCGGATCGCTGTACTTGCCCCGGAAACTGCGCCACGCGTAGATGTTGTAGGCCAGGACGAACGGCATGCACAGGCCGACGCCGAGGACCAGGAAGAGCTGGGAGGAGCGCGGGCTCGCTGCCTGATGGACGGTCAGCCCCGGCGGCACGACGACCGGCACGGAGACGGCCACCAGCCCCAGGAGCCCACTGGCCGTCATGGTGGTCACGGCCGCGAACGGCCGCCAGTCGGGACTGCGGCCGAAGCCGTACCAGGCGAGGGCACCGGCCACGGAGGCGACGGCGACAGCGAGCCAGAACAGTACGGCCCGCACCGGCTGGTGCAGGTGGAACTGCTGAGGGTCTGCGCTCCGCAGCATCAGGCCGAGCACGAGCGCCATGATCAGGGTGCCGAGCAGCAGGGACCGTCCGGTGCGGCGGGCACGCGGCCGCCGCCACCCTTCGGTCTTGTCCTGCAACCAGGCCGCCCCGGCCAGCAGGTAGACGACGACCAGACCGAGGGCGCACAGCACGCCGTAGAGGCTGAACCAGTCGAGGGCCCCGCTGTGGAAGGTTCCGTTCCGCTGGCGCGGGCCGCTGAGCACGGCACCCAGGACGAGGCCCTGGCACACGGTGACGGCGAGCGACGCGCCGCCGAACAGCAGTGCCCAGCCCCGCCGGTAACCGCCGGCCGCGCTGTGCATCTCCAGGCCCAGTCCGCGCAGGATGATGGAGACCAGCATGACGATCAGCGGCAGATAGACGCCGGGCAGCACCACGGCATAGGCGCTGGGCAGGCCCGCCCAGAGGACGACGCCGACCAGGATGAGCCAGCTCTCGTTGGCGTCCCAGGCGGTGGCGACGATTTCGCCGTACTCCCGTCGGCGCTCGGGCTTGGCCGCCAGGCTGAGCATGCCCACACCGAGGTCGTAACCGTCGAGGACGACGTACATGCCGAGTGAGAAGAGGGCCAGGGCGTAAGCGGCGTACTCAAGCAACGAGGGCCTCCGGTACGTCGGGCGAGGCGGGTCCGATGGGCAGTGCCTCGGGGCCGGCCTTGACCGTACGGACGATGTAGCGGGCCCAGATGGCCAGCAGGGTGGCATAGAGCAGGACGAAGCAGGCGAGAGTGGCGGCGACTTCCGGTGTGCTGAGGTGGGAGACCGCGTCTGCGGTGCGCAACTGGCCGTATACGACCCACGGTTGGCGGCCCGTTTCAGCGACGATCCAGCCGCCGGTGATGGCGATGATCCCGGCCGGGGTCATCCACACCATCCACCGCAGGAAGCGCGGCGAGTCGAACAGGCGCCGTCGCATGCGCAGGACTACGCCCGCGAAGGCCGTGCCGAACATGAGTAGCGCGGTGAAGTACATGGCGCGGAAGCCGTAGAAGGTGGTCCACATGCTGGGGCGTTCGTCGGGCGGGGTCTGCAGCAGTCCGGGCGTGGTCTTCTCCCCGCCGAGGTCCTGGGCGATGACCGAGCCGAGATGGGGTATCTCGACGTGGAAGCGGTTCTCGCCCTTGTCCGTGTCGGGGACGACGAGCAGGTTGTAGCCGTTGTTGTCGCTCTTCCAGTTGCCCTCGAACGCCTCCAGCTTGGGCAGCTGGTGCTGTCCCATGAAGACAGCGGTGCCGTCTCCCACGTACAGCTGCACCGGCATGAGAACACCGAGGACGCCGAGGGCGATGGACAGGCAGCGGCGGGCCATGGGCTGGGCGGAGGCCCGTTTCTTCACCAGGTACCAGGCGGAGATGCCGCCGACGAACCAGGCGGCGCTGATCAGCACGGCCAGCAGCATGTGCGGGAAGCGGTGGGCGAAGGCGGGGTTGAGTAGGATGCTCACCCAGTCCTTGGCGTGGAACTGGCCGTCGACCTTCTGGTAGCCGACCGGGTCCTGCATCCAACTGTTCGCCGACAGGATCCAGGTGGTGGACAGCAGGGTTCCGACGGCGACCATCCAGCTGGCCAGGGCCAGAGTGCGTGGGCGGATCCGCCCGTCCCCGTAGAGCATCAGGCCGATGAAGCCCGCCTCCAGGAAGAAGGCGGTGATCACTTCCATGCCGATGGTGACCCCGATGACCGGACCGACCGCGTGGGCGTAGGTGCCCCAGTTCAGGCCGAACTCGAAGGTCATCACCGTGCCCGCGACGACGCCCAGGCCGAAGCCGACGGCGAAGATCTTCTTCCAGAACCGGAAGATCTGCAGGTACAGAGGATTTCCCGTGCGTACGTAGACCGTGTACACGACGGCGAGCAGCACGGAGAGCCCGACGGTGAGCGCGGGGAAGGTCATATGGAAGATCGCGGTGATCGCGAACTGCCATCGGGACAGTTCGACGACGGTGGGCGAAGCCATGGGTACTCCCGGGGAGCGGCGGTCTTGAGGGGCAGCGGGCGCGGGCCGGGCCTCCGGTCCGCGCCGGAGGCGGGAACACGCACCGCGTGAGCGGAAGGGGGCGCGGCACCCGCAGCCCGATGCCGTCAGGGCGTCCGCCGGTGTACTCGCCCGACGCTGCGTACCTTCTGCGTGCCTTGCGGATGTCTCAGGCGCGCACCAGCGGGGTGTCCACCAGGTGCTCCGCCAGGAACCACGCCTGCAGCTCCCCGGTGCGGATCACCTGTGATACCAGCAGGTCGTTGGTGCCGTCGTCGCCGAGCTCGGCAGTCCGGGCGGCCGCGTCGTGGGCCTCCGCCAGGATGGTCTCGTGGGCCTCCAGCAGCCGCGAGAGCATCGCCGGGGCTTCCTCGACGCCGTCCGGCGGGCGCGGAATGGAAGTGATCTCGGCGACGTGCCGGGGGTCGCCCACCGCGACGCCGCCCAGGGTCTGGACACGCTCGGCGATCGTGTCGACGAGTTCCAGCTGCTCGCCCGCGTGCTTGTCCAGGAGCAGGTGCAGCTGGTAAAAGGTGGCGCCGCGCATGATCCAGTGGTGCTTCTTGTAGAGGCCGTAGAGGATCTGAGTGTTCGCCAGGATCTTGTTGAGGCGCTGGCAGGAGTACATGCGCGCGTCGTAGGACAGGCTGAGGGGGAACTGCCTGACGGTCCCGAACTCCTGGATGACTTCGCCCTTCTGATGCAGCCACGGCTGGCTGTGGCTTACGGGCTTGGAGTTGCTGGTCATGGCGCGCCTCCTGGGGTGCGGTGCTGTGCGTGCGCGAGTGACGCTAGGCGTGGAAGCGGGGGACGCGTTGTCCAGGAGCGCATGCGGAGCTGCCCATGAGCGCACCGTAGGCGGCGTGGGGCCTTTGGTGTTCGCTCTCGGACCGACAGCCGTGCGCTCAGGGACACGGGGCAGCCGCTGAACAGCCCTAGCCTCGGTGCTCGGCAGGTCGTTGGAGGCCGTTCGGAGGGAGAGGTGTGCGCGTGAACGAGCAGGTGGACGTGGTCGTCGTCGGCCTGGGACCCGGAGGTGAGTACGCCGCGGGCACGCTGGCCGAGGCCGGCTTGGACGTGGTCGGTGTCGAGGCGGAACTCGTAGGGGGTGAGTGCCCGTACTGGGGATGCGTGCCCAGCAAGATGATGATCCGGGCCGGGAACCTGCTCGCCGAAGCCCGCCGAGTCCCGGCGCTCGCCGGAGACACGGACGTCACCCCGGACTGGGGGCGTGTAGCCGGTCGCATCCGCGAAGAAGCCACTGACGACTGGAACGATCAGGTGGCGGCCGACCGCCTCGTGGCCAAGGGCGGCCGCCTGGTCCGTGGAAGAGGGCGCCTCACTGGGCCGCGACGGGTCACCGTCGAAGGGCGCACGTGGGAGGCCCGCCGCGGTGTCGTGCTGGCCACGGGCAGCCGGCCCCGGATCCCGCCCGTACCCGGCCTTGCCGCGACGCCGTACTGGACCAATCGGGACGCCATGGCGACCAAGGACCTGCCGACGTCGATGCTCGTCCTGGGCGGGGGTGCCATCGGCGTGGAAGTCGCACAGGTCTTCGCCCGCTTCACCTGCCGCGTCACCCTGATCGAGGGGCAGGACCGGCTGTTGTCCCAGGAGGAACCTGAAGCCGCGGAACTCGCCGCGCAGGCCCTGCGGGCGGACGGCGTGACCGTGCTCACCGGCGTTCGCGCCCGGCAGGTCAGCTATGACGGCGCCGAGTTCCGCGTCCTTGTGGAAGGGCGGGCGGACCCCTTGCGCGGCGAACGGCTGCTCGTCGCCACCGGGCGCCACGCCGAGCTCGTCGACCTGGGCGTCGAGACGGTGGGGCTTGATCCCGAGACGGGGATCGTGCCCACGGACGGCCGGATGCGGGCGGCTGAGGGATTGTGGGCGGTCGGCGACATCACCGGCTGTGGCGCCTTCACACATGTGTCGATGTACCAGGCGCAGATCGCCGTCCGCGACATCCTCGACCGGCCCGGCCCCGATGCCGACTACCGTGCACTGCCCCGCGTCACCTTCACCGATCCCGAGGTTGCGGCAGTGGGACTCACCGAGCGACAAGCCCGCGAGCGGGGCTTGCGGGTGCGGACCGCGGTGGTGCCCAACGCCTCCTCGACTCGCGCGTGGATCCATGGGCCGGGCGGCGAGGGGTTCATCAAGCTGGTCGAGGACGCAGACCGGGGCGTCCTGGTCGGCGCGACCTCCGCAGGACCGGCCGGGGGCGAGCTCTTGTACGGGCTGATCGTCGCCGTCCACGCGGAGGTGCCGGTCGAGCAGCTCCGGAACATGATCTACACCTATCCGACGTTCCACCGGGCTGTGGAGCAGGCCCTGGCGGCGCTGCGCTGATCCGTACCGGCCGGGTCCTGACGCGTCCTGCGTCGAAAGACAAACCGGCCGGCGTGTCGCTTGCCGTGGATCCCGGCTTCGAGCACGGCCTCATGGTCGGCCAGGGGGAGATACGCCTGGCCGACAGCCTGTTGGATCCCGTGTAGTTGGGGTACGCCCACACCGGTACCGTACCGACGCGCTGACACTGACGAACGAGTCGGACGGCATCGCACGGACGGTCCTGCTCGGCGGAACCCCGTTCGAGGACGAAATCGCCACCTGGTGGAATTTCATCGGGCGCAGCCACGAAGATATTGCCAAGACCCGGGACGATTGGTGAAACTCCTCCGATCGCTTCGGCGCCGTCGAAGGATACGTCGGAGCCCGGGCGTTGGCGACGACGACGTAGCCCTCGAGGCCGTCTTCGCGCACCTGCCCTGCCCAATGCGAGGATCAAGCCGCGCAGGAATCCACCGGGTCACTGACATCAACCGAAAGGCACCCGATGAGCCAGCCTTCCACCACTCCGGTCGTCGAGCGCGCAGACGTCGGGAACCGCTACGAAATCCTGGTCGACGGCAAGCGCGCCGGGCTGACCGCCTACCGTGACCGCGGGGAACAGCGCGTCTTTTACCACACCGAGATCGACGACGCGTTCGCCGGACAGGGCCTGGCCTCCCAGCTGGTCCAGCAGGCGCTCACCGACGTACGGAACTCCGGGAAGCGGATCGTGCCCGTCTGCCCGTACGTGGCCAAGTTCCTCAAGCGCCACGACGAGTTCGCGGACATCACCGACCCCGTGACGCCCGACGTTTTGCGCTGGCTGGAAACCGAACTGGGCTGACCGTCCACCCTCCGGCCGGCCGCCGGATCCGGCGGCCGGTTTTGCGGGCAGCACACTACTTCTGACCTCACAGCGCACAGGGTCCGCCTGTCGCTCGCTCCGCCGCTTCCGCCTCGGTTAGTGTCCGAGCAGCTGAATTCCACTGGTGTGGCGTTCCGCCGGAACGACGTCAATTTCCCGCAAAGACACGAACGGGGTGTTGTTGTGGAGCAATGGACGAGGCGCGAGGACGAGCGGCTGCTCACCGGAAAAGGCCGGTACGTGGCCGATATCGACGTGCCGCGGTGTCTGGATGCCGCATTCGTGAGAAGCAAGGTCGCCCACGGCCTGCTACGGGCGGTGGACTGTACGGCGGCCCGTGACGTGCCGGGTGTCGTGGGAGCCTGGTCGGCGGCGGATCTGCCGGACCTTCCTCCGGTTCCGTACACCCTGCTGGCCGGACTCTCCACCGAGGGCGCCGTCGCGGGCCGGGAGTGGCCGGCCCTCGTGAAGGATCGGGTGCGCTATCCGGGCGAGGCGCTGGCGGTCGTCCTGGCAGAGGACCGGTACCGGACCGAGGACGGGGTCGCCGAGGTCTCGGTCACGATCGATCCCCTGCACGCCGTGGTGACACCCGCCGCGGCGCTGGACGACTCCGTCCGCCTGTTCGACGGACTGAGCAACATCGCCCTGCGGGGCGAGGCGGGAGAACCGATCGACCCGTCCGTCTGGCAGGACGCGGCCGCCGTCGTCGAAGCCACGTACCGTCAGGAACTGCTGATGCCCAGCCCCATGGAATGCCGCACGATTCTCGCCGTGCCCGAAGGGGACCGGCTGACGGTGTGGTCTGGGCACCAAATGCCGCACCGGCTGCGGCGTGAACTGGCCGCGCTGCTCGGTTGGTCCGCCGACCGGATCCGGGTCGTTGTCCCGGACACCGGAGGCGCCTTCGGGTCGAAGAGTGCCGCCTTCCCCGAGTTCGTGGTCGTCGCCTACCTGGCGGTCAAGCTCGGGCGACCGGTCCGCTGGATCGAGGACCGCCTGGAGTCGATGCTCGTCGCCACCCGGGGCAGGGGACAGGACCAGACTGTCCGGCTCGCCGCCGACGCCGAAGGACGGCTCCTCGCCTATGAGTTGACGATCGACGCCGACGTCGGCGCCTATCCGCACCTCGGCGCTGGACTGCCCATGCAGACGGCATGGATGGCGACCGGCGCGTACACGACCCCACGCGTCCACGCGACCCTCCGGTCGGTGCTCACCAACACCATGGTGACCTACCCGTACCGGGGCGCCGGGCGTCCCGAGGCGGCGAGCGCAATCGAGCGGACGATGGACCTGCTCGCCCGGCGGCTCGGGATCGACCCGATCGAGTTGCGGCGGCGCAACTTCATCCCGCCCGATGCCTTCCCGTACCAGACGCCGACCGGACGCCGCTACGACAGCGGGAACTACGCCGCCGCCCTGGACCTGGCGTTGGAGACGCTCGGTTACGAGGAGTGGGGTGCGGAGCGGGCCCGACGGCGCGAGGACCCCGACGCGCTGCCGCTGGGCATCGGAGTCTCCTGCTATGTGGAGCGCTCGGGCGGCGAAGAAGGCGGCCTGCACGAGTTCGGCAGCCTCGAGGCGCACGAAGACGGCGCCGTCACCGCCCGTTGCGGTGCGGCCCCCAGCGGCCAAGGGCACGAGACGGTCTTCCCCGCCCTGATCGCCAAGGTACTCGGCATCCCGAAGGCGCAGGTCCACCTCGTCGAGGGCGACACCGACGAACAGCCCGAAGGACTGGGCTCCTTCGCCAGCCGTTCCGCCCAGGTCGCCGGCGCCATGCTCCAGCACGTCGCGACCCGCCTGATCGAGGAGGCCCGCACCCGGGCGGCGGAGCTGTGGGACCTGCCGATCCAGGAGATCGCATGGGCGGACGGGAGCGTGCATGCCGCCCACGACGGTTCGGCTGCCACCAGCCTTGGCGATCTGGTGAAGACCACCGGCCCGTTGCGGGTCGAGGACAGATACGAAGCCGGCATGGCGTTCCCCTTCGGCGCCCATGCGGCGGTGACCGAGGTGGATCCGGAGCTGGGCACCGTGAACGTCCTGCGGCTCGTGGCCGTCGACGACTGCGGAGTGGTCCTCAACCCCACTGTGGTGCGCGGACAGGCCTTCGGATCGGCCGTGCAGGGCATCGGCCAGGCCCTCTACGAAGGCATGACGTTCGACGACGCCGGCGTACCGCATCTGGCGAACGGCTTCCTGGACTACCTGCTCCCGACGTTCACGGAGATCCCGCCCATCGAGGTCAAGGACACCCGCACACCTGGTCCCAGCACGCCGCTCGGTGCCAAGGGAGCCGGGGAGTCCGGCTGCATCGGCACCCCGGCCGCCATCGTCAACGCCGTGGCCGACGCCCTGCGGATCGCCGATCCCAGCCTGCTGCAGATGCCGCTCACCCCGGACAGCGTCTGGCGGGCGGCACGCGCCCCGAAACATGAGGAAGGCGACCGGTGAAACCCGCCACCTTCGACTACGTGGTACCCCGCACGGTCGCCGAAGCCGTCGAGGCCCTCGGCGACACCGCGTACAAGGCCCAGGTACTCGCGGGAGGACAGAGCCTGATCCTGGAGATGCACCTGCAACGCATCCGGCCCGAACTCGTCGTCGACATCAACCGCATCCCGGAGCTCGACCGCATGACCGTCGAGGGCGACGAACTGCGCGTCGGCGCCCTGATCCACCACGCGGCCTTCGAATCGGCCGAAGCTGCACCGGGCCCGCTCGGCACCCTGCTGTCCCGGGCCGTGGTCAACATCGCCCATCCGCCCATCCGTTCCCGCGGGACCATGGTCGGCAGTTTCGCCTGGGCCCATCCCGCCTCGGAGTGGTGCGCGATCGGCCTCGCCCTGGACGCCACCGTGGAGGTGACCGGCCCCGATGGTGCCCGAGCCATCCCGGCCGGCAACTACTTCCTCGGGCCGTACCGCACCGCACGCCGGCCCCAGGAACTCATCACCGCCGTACGCCTTCCCCTGCTCGGCGAGAGCAGCGGCGTGGGCTTCATCGAGCACCGCCGCACTCACTTCTGCTTCGCCCAGGTCGCCGTCGCTGCGGCCCTCACGGTGAACGACGGCGTGATCAGCGACGCACGGATCGGACTGGTCAACTCCGCCGACCGACCGGTACGGGCCCACGCTGCCGAACGGCTGCTGCTCGGCACCGAAATCGGCCCGCTCCCGACCGGGCCACGGCTCCCCGACAACCATCCGTTCGCCCGCGCAGGCCGCGTCGCGGCCCGGACGGATGCCGCGCCGGTCGCCGAACCGTACGCCGACGTGGAGTACAAGCGGCAGGCCATCGCCGTCCTGGTCGGCAGAACGCTCCGCGAGGCAGCGACGGACCTGCACGCACGACTTGCCGTACCCGAGGGGGACAACCGATGAAGATCACACTCAAGGTGAACGGAACCGAACACCCCCTCGATGTGGAGCCCCGGCGCCTGCTCGCCGACGTCCTGCGTGACGACTTGCGCCTGACCGGTACGCACCTGGGTTGCGAGCACGGCATCTGCGGGGCTTGCACCGTGCTCATGGACGGCGAAGCGGTCCGCTCGTGCCTGGTGCTGGCCGTGCAGTGCGACGGCAGCTCCGTTCGTACGGTGGAGGGCCTCGCGGGACCCGACGGCGAACCCCACGCCCTGCAACGTGCCTTCTCGGCCGAGCATGCTCTCCAGTGCGGATTCTGCACACCGGGCTTCCTCATGGTCGCCGCCGGAGCGCTCGAAGCCGATCCTGAACTTGCTGACCATCCGGAGGCCATCGCGGGCGTCGTGGGGTCCAACATCTGCCGGTGCACCGGCTACGAACCCATCCGGCGCGCCATCACGCGCGCGGCCCGGGAACAACGGAAAGCCACCGCCTGACACCCGTCTGCCCCGCGCGGGAGCACAGCTCCTGGGGTCGGCCAAGGAGCGGTGACATCCGCGCCGGAGTCGTTCACGTCCACGCGCACTGGCTGCCACGGGACCTGCCAGATCGGCACCACGCGACAGTCAACTGCTGGGTCCAGGGGCGGCCGACTGGAAACCTGCCTGCGGGACCTGGTGCTATCCGGAGGTCCAAGAGCCGGACCTGGCGTCGCCGGACTCCGGCGTACGCGTGCCTTGATCCGGCACAGTGGGGCCCGACGCGGTGTCGAATGCATGGGTCACCTCGGGCAGGGTCCCCGGCAGGAGCAGCTCACGAGCCTGCTCCTCGTAGTGGCGATCGGTGGCTGTCAGACGGGTGTGGTGCTGTGCGCGGTGCTCCGCCCAGGAGGCGACCAGGTAGTTCTCGATGAAGCGCTCCGGGTCGTTGCCGTCCTGGTAGAGGCCCCAGGCGAGGGCTCCCGTACGGCGCCTGGAGCGCGCGACATGGTGCATGCGGTCCGTGAACTCGGCGCGGCTGTCCGGAGGGAGGCGGTAGATGACGGAGATCAGGACCGGCCCGTCGGCCTCGCCCGCTTCGAACACCAGGGGAGGAGTGGGCCAGTGGTCGGACGGCGAGGGGTCGATGCCCTCGGCATCGTGCAGAGGCCACCGCCGTACGCTGGCGGCACTCAGCAGCATCACGGCACCGGCGACCAGGAGGCAGGCGGTGAGCCCGAGCCAGTCGGCCACCGCACCCCACAGGGGCGCCGCCAGCGCCTGACCGCCCTGGAAGACCAGGAGATAGACGGCGAGCCCACGAGCCCTGACCCAGCCCGGAAGCCGCGTCTGCACGGCTGCGTTGAGCGTGGACAGTACACCGATCCAGGCGAGACCCGCGGGTAGCAGGGCGACCGTCACCAGCCACGGTGTTCGGACCGTGCCCAGCACTGCCAGTACACCGGCGAACCCCAGCGCGCCGGCGACGAGGGTGCCGTTGGCCCCCAGCACGCGGTGGATGCGGGGCAGTGCGAAGGCTCCCGCCACGGCCCCCGTGCCGACCGCCGCCAGCAGGAGTCCATATCCACCCGAGCCGAGGCCGAGGGAACGGCTCGCGCTCAGTGGCAGCAGTGCCCACAGGGCGGCGCCGCCGGGGATGAACAGGAGCGTACGCAGGAGGACTCGGCGCACGCCGGGGGCGTTCCACACATAGCGGCGGCCGGCGGACAGGGCGGCCAGCAGTGGTTCGCTCTCCGCGGCGGGGGAGGCCGTCCCCGGGCGCCGCCACATCATGAGGACAGCCGCGATGCCCAGGTAGGAGGCCGCGTTGAAGGCGAAGACCCATCCTGCGCCTGCCGCCGCGACCACCGCCCCGCCGAGTGCCGGGCCGACGGCTCGGGCCAGGTTCATGTTCACCGCGCCCAGCGCCGCCGCCTGACCGAGTAGGCGGCGCTCCACCAGCTCCGGCTGGATTGCCTGCCAGGCCGGGCCCATCAGTGCCGTTCCGCACCCCAGAAGGAAGGTGAGGACGAGCAGCTCTTCCGGCGTGAGCGCGTCCGTGAACGCCAGCACGGCCAGGGCACCGGACACCGCGAGCATCGTGAACTGCGCGGCCAGCAGCACCGAACGCCTGTCGAAGCGGTCGGCGACGACCCCGGAGGGCAGGGCCAGCAGCACGACGGGAAGACTGGAGGCGGTCTGAACGAGCGTCACCAGGGCGGCACTGTCCCCGACCAGAAGCCACTGGGCGCCGACCGTCTGCATCCAGCTGCCGATGTTGGAGACCAACTGGGCGATCCACAGCGCCCGGAAAGCGCGCGCCGCGAGCGGCGCCCACGGGGACTCTGATTCTGCGGGTACTGGTGGTGATGGTGCGGCGCTCATCGGATCCTCCTTGCCACCCCTCGCGTGACGTCGTCGTGCCGGGGGCCCCTGGACGAGGAGGCCTCCGGCACTTCATGCGGCATTCCGCGGCCGGTCGGTCCCGTTCCGTCAGGACGGCGGCCGGATCCAGGCGGCTTCGGCGGCCGACAGGCGGTGCGTGATCACGGAGGTGAGCACGGTCAGCAGCAGGGCCAGGCCCAGGATGATCACGAGATGACCGTGCAGGAGGAGGACAGCTCCGACGAAGGCTCCGAGGAACATGGCCAGCACGGACAGGATCCGGCGGCCGGGTCGCGGCGCCGCACCGCCGGCCGGGGCGGAGTCCGCGGCCAGCCCCGTCAGAGTCAGCGTCAGCACGGTCGTGGTGAGGTCTGGCACACCGAGGCGCCGGGCGACCGCGTTCTGCAGGCCCATGCCGAGCCCCAGCAGCACGATCAGCGTGTACTGGACTCCGGTGGTGACCCGGCCGCCGCCGGCCGCGGCGACCGCCACGGTGACGGCGACCAGGACCGCCTGCACGGCGGTGGCCGCCGTCAGCAGGCGTCCCCGGTGCGCCGCGAACCGGCTGCCGAGCCTGCCCCCGGCGAGGGCGCCCAGGAGGAACGCGGCCAGCGAGACCAGGGAGGCGGACGCGGAGAGGTTCGCGGCGCCCGCCAGCGCGAACGCCAGGAAGATCACATTGCCGGTCATGTTGGCGACGAGGACGTGCCCGAGACCGAGAAAGCTCACCGCGTCGATCAGGCCCGTGACCACCGTCAGCGTCAGCAGCAGGGGAGGCAGCGGGCCGTGGCGTTCCCCTCGGGGCGGCACGAGCGTGCGGCCGGCGTCACTCAGCAACTGGCGCATGGGGCGTTCCCTTCGATGCGGCCGCTTCCGGCCCGGCGGGCGAGCGGCGCAGCACTACGCGAGTGAGCAGTCCGCTCAACGGGCCGGCCAGGACCGCCGCGACGACCAGCCACAGCGGCCAGGGTGTGGTGCCGAGGGCGTGGTCGACGGACCACTGGCCGGGTCCGGTCAGAGCCAGCGCGGCGGAGACGATGACCAGGACCAACGGATACTCGTAGCCGTCGTTCTGTACCCACAGTCCCTTGGGCCACTTGACGGTGCCCGCGACTGTCATCACCCCCATCGCGGCCATCGCCGCCAGCGGCGTGAGCAGACCGGCGGCCAGGAACAGGCCGGCGCCGATCTGACTGCCTCCCGCGACGAGCGCGGTCAGCCGGCCGCCGCGGAAGCCGTCGTGGCGGAACTCCTCGGTTCCGCCAGCCAATCCGTTGCCTCCCAGCCGGAAGCTCACCTTCTGCACTCCATGGCCGGCGATGAGGAGCCCCACCACCACCCGGAGCACCAGCAATCCAGCGTTCATCGTTTCCCGCCTGTTCCTGACATCCGTCCTTGGCGCTGTTCGATCGGCGCGGGATCAGCCCGCCGCGTGCGCGCCGATGACGGTCTGCGCGTAGAGAATGCCGAGGCCGTACGCGCCGCCGTGCTCCTTCACCACGTCCGTCACGGCCGCGTACGTCTCCGTGCGGGCCCAGTCGCGCTGGAGCTCCAGAAGCACCTGCACCCAGGTGACCGGGACCGCGCCGGCCTGGATCATGCGCTGCACTGCGTGCTCGTGGGCCTGCGGGCTGACGCCGCCGGAGGCGTCGGTGACCACGTATATCTCGTAACCCTGCGCGAGGGCGGAGAGCGTGGGCAGCACGACGCAGACCTCGGTCCACAGACCGGCGATGACGAGCTTCTTGCGGCCCGTCGCCTTGACCGCCTCGACGAACGCGGAGTCCTCCCAGGCATTCATCGAGGTGCGGTCGATGATCTTGTGGTCGGGGAAGACGCCCGGCAGCTGCGGCATGATCGGGCCGGAGAAGGACTCGGCGGCCACAGTGCTCAGGACGACCGGGACGTCGAACACCTTGGCTGCCTTGGCCAGGCCCACCGTGGCGTTGATGATCGCGGTCCGGTCGCCGCTGCCGGTGCCGAAGAACATCTGCGGCTGGTGGTCCACGAACAGCACAGCGCAGTTGTCGGGTGTGATCAGGTCGGGGCTGGGAGCCGCGGTGACCTGGGTGATGTCGACCATGAGGGTGCCTTTCCACGGGAAGCGGCGCGGACGGGGCGTCGGCGCCGGAGTGAAAACGTCCTGTGACGGGGCTGGAAGGGGCGGGAGGGGGGCGGCTCGTGGCCCGGCCCTCCCAGGAGCTCTAGAGGGCGAAGCAGGGATCGAAGGGCGTTGCGGTGGCCGGGGCGAGACCGCGAGCGACGCGCCACGCGCGGTGCTGCTCGGACTCGGCGACGACCTCGCCGAGCGACTCCGCCTGACGGACGCCCGAAAGGCCCTGCCGGGACGCCTGGTAGCCGCCGAAGTGCGCCACCGGGCTCCAGGCGGGGCTGATGGGCGGCAGTTCCTCGTCGAGGCCCTCGTACTCGGCGGCGGCGTAGACGATCCGGCCGCCTGTGACGGTGAGCAGCGACTCGATGCGGGGGATCTCCGGCTCGGGCACCGTGAAGTAGTCCTCGGACAGGACAGCCAGGTCGCCGTAGTACCCCGGGCGCAGAACGCCCTTGACGTCCTCCTCGCCGGTCAGCGCGGCGCCGGCACGGGTGAACATCGTCAGCGCGGTCTGCCGGTCGACACGGTTGGTCTGCGGGCGGAGCGCCAGGTCACCGATGCTGCGGCCGCTGACCAGCCAGTGCAGGGCGACCCAGGGGTTGTACGTGGAGACGCGGGTGGCGTCAGTGCCGGCGGCCACGGTCAGCCCGCGGTCCAGCATGGCCCGGATCGGCGGGGCGTCCGCGGCGGCTCCGGGACCGTAGCGGCACAGGAACGCGTCGCCCTGGAAGGACAGGCGGTTCTGCACGGACATGGCTCCGCCGAGGGCGGCGACGCGGTCGAGGCTGTCCGGGGAAACGGTCTCCGCGTGATCGAACAGCCAGCGGTTTCCGGCCGGGAAGAGCCCCTCCGCGGCCAGCTTCTCGAAGACCGCGAGATCCCGGCGGATGGTCCCGTCATACGTGGCGTGCAGCCGGAATCCCCAGCCGTTCTCCATGAGAAGACGTACCGCCTTCTCGAACTCCGTCTCGTAATCGGGGGCGAGTTCCGGACGCGGCTGGGCGAAGTTCTCGAAATCCGCCGCCGCCCAGGTGAGATTCTCTCCCGCGCCGTTGAGGCGCAGCCATGCGTCCCCGTCCTCGGGCCGGGCCATGTCGATCCAGCGGGTGAGGTCGGCTATCTCCTGGCCGGCCGTCTGCGGGAAGAGGTGGTAGGCGATCCGCAGCGACAACTGGCCGGCCTTCGCCAGTTCGATGACGGTGCTGTAGTTGTCGGGGAAGTTCTGGAATCCGCCGGCGGCGTCGATGGCAGAAGTCAGTCCGAACCTGTTCAGTTCACGCAGGAAATGACGGGTCGAGGTCTTCTGGTCCTCGTCCTGGAGCACCGGCGCCTTGGCCAGGGTCGAGTAGAGGATGAGGGCGCTGGGCGCGGCCAGCAGCATGCCCGTCGGCTCCCCGTCCCGGCCGCGTACGATCTGACCGCCCCTGGGGTCGGGGGTGTTCCTGTCGAATCCGGCGGCCTTGAGCGCCGCTCGGTTGAGGACGGCCGACTGGTACAGGTGCAGCACGAACACGGGGGTGTCCGGGGCCGCGGCGTTCAGCTCCGCCACGGTCGGCAGCCGCCGCTCGGCGAACTGTTCGGCCGACCAGCCTCCCACCACCCGCACCCACTGTCCCTTGGGCGTGCGCGCGGCCTGCTCCCGCAGCATCGCCAGGCCCTGGCGCAGCGTGGGCACCCCGTCCCAGCGCAGTTCCAGCACGTAGTTGAGGCCGCCGCGAATGACATGCAAATGGGCGTCGTTGAGGCCCGGGACCACCCGCCGGCCGAGGGCGTCCACCACCTTGGTGGCGGCACCGACGTACGGGGCCACGTCCATGTCGTCACCGACGACGGTGATGACACCGCTCCTGACGGCGAGTGCCTCGGCGTGCGGGCGGTTCGGGTCTCCCGTATGGACCTTCGCGTTGCGGACGACCAGGTCCGCAGCTTCGTCGGTGGCTTGGGGAACCAGTCCGCCGACCGGCATCGCTGACACGTGAGTACAACCCCTTCCGCGAGGAACGGTTTCCAGATGTCCGCCGTATGGGATGTCGGCGGACGGAGGATGCGGAAACGCATGTGTGTTCGCCCGTCACGCTAGGTGCGGCGGACGCCGTTGTTTGTTCCCTCAGCGCACTGGATGGTTCCGCACAGTGCACGGGATTCCCGTGCCGTCGATCAGGGGCCGGGGCCGGACGACTTCCGTGCACTGTGGGGACATCGGTGGTGCGCTCGTGGGCAACGAGTGCCTCTCAGCCGGCTTTAGCGTGGAGGTCGGCGGCACCGGAGCGTTCGGCACATGCTTCCCGGGCCGTGGGCCGGAAGGACCGGCGTCCCCAACACAATTCCAGGAGATTCGCATGTCCGATGCCGTTGCGCCGGTTCAGCCCGTGCTGGAGCCCGCGGCAGCCGCGTTCGCGGAGGCGACCGCCAACCCGCCGTACCTGTTCGATCTGGCCCCGTCCGAAGGGCGCAAGGCCGTCGACGAGGTGCAGTCGGGCGACATCGAGAAGCCGGCGATCGACGAGGAGTGGATCAACGTCGAGGGCGGTCCTACGGGCAGTGTCCGGGCTCGTATCGTCAAGCCCGCCGGTGCCGAGGGCACCCTTCCGGTGATCCTCTACATCCACGGTGCCGGGTGGGTGTTCGGCAACGCCCACACCCACGACCGTCTGGTGCGGGAACTTGCCGTCGGCGCGAACGCCGCCGTGGTCTTCCCCGAGTACGACCTCTCGCCCGAGGTCCGCTACCCCGTCGCCATCGAGCAGAACTTCACGGTCGCGCGGTGGGTCGTGGAGCGGGGCGCGTCCAAGGGACTCGACGGTGCGCGACTGGCGGTGGCCGGTGACTCCGTCGGCGGCAACATGACCGCGGCGCTGACCTTGATGGCCAAGGAGCGCGGCGGCATCGCGCTGGTGCAGCAGGTGCTGTTCTACCCGGTGACCGACGCGAACTTCGACACCGGCTCCTACCACCAGTTCGCCACCGGCTACTTCCTGCGCCGGGACGGCATGCAGTGGTTCTGGGACCAGTACACGACCGATGAGAACGAGCGCGCCCAGATCACCGCGTCCCCGCTGCGGGCCACCGTGGAGCAGCTGAAGGACCTGCCCCCGGCGCTGGTCATCACCGGCGAGGCCGACGTGCTGCGCGACGAGGGCGAGGCGTACGCCAACAAGCTGCGCGAGGCGGGCGTGCCGGTCACGGCCGTGCGTTTCCAGGGCATCATCCACGACTTTGTCATGCTCAACGCTCTGCGCGGGACCCACGCGGCCGAGGCCGCCATCGCCCTGGCCGTCCGCACCTTGCACACCGCCCTGTACGCCGTCTGAGTCCGAGGAGACAACGCACACATGTCCACCTCCACGCCCACGGTCGTCCTGGTCCACGGCGCGTTCGCCGACGCGGCCGGCTGGTCCGGGGTCATCGCGGAACTGCAGGGCCACGGCATTCCCGTGATCGCGCCCTCGAACCCGCTGCGCGGACTCGCGGCCGACGCCGCGTACCTCGCCTCCGTGACCTCCCAGATCGACGGTCCCGTCGTACTGGTCGGCCACTCCTACGGCGGTGCGCTCATCACCGTGGCCGGCACCACGGAGAACGTCGTCGGGCTGGTCTACGTGGCCGCCTACGTTCTCGAGGAGGGCGAGAGTCTTGGTGAGCTGCAGGGCCGCTTCCCCGCCTCGCCGCTGGTGAGCAACCTCAAGCAGTGGACGTACCCGGTCGCGGACGGTGACCCTGTCATCGAGGTCACCATCGCCGAGGAGGCCTTTCCGTCGGTCTTCGCCGCCGATGTGCCGGCGGCGGTCACGAAGGTCCTCGCGGCGGCTCAGCGGCCGCTCGCCGCCGGGGCCTTCGGAGAGAAGGCCACCGCTGCCGCATGGAAGACCAGGCCGTCCTGGGCACTGGTGGCAGGCGCGGACCAGGCCATCAACCCGGAGGTGGAGCGCTTCGCCGCGAAGCGCGCAGGGGCGACCGTCGTCGAGATCGAGGGCGCGTCGCACGCCGTTGCCGTCTCCCATCCCCAGGAGGTCGCGGACCTGATCCGCGAAGCGGTACGTGCGACGAGTTGACGGGCGGTAGGGCAGCCGCGCGGGAACACTTCCCGCACCGCGTCCGTCCGGCCGGGGCGTCGTGCCTCCCGGACCGCACGGGTCGCGGGCTGCGGTCTCGGTTGCCGGGCCTTGAAATCTGTAACCTGACGGGCGGTGAGCCGCGCGTTGCTCCGAGGCGTAGGGTGCCTCTTCGGTGCAATGCCCGCCAGAGGGCCTCGCTCGGATGTGGTTGGCTCAAGCTCTGCCGGACGGTTCGAGCCCTTGAGGCCGCCGACGATGAAAACCGTCCGAATCCGACATGAGCCAAGTACTTCAGGAGCCAAGCTTGTCCCGGAGCCACTCTCGCAAGTTCTCTCGTTCTGAGACCACACGGGCTGAGGCCTTCAGCGACGGTGTATTCGCCATTGCCGTCACGCTATTGGTTCTGAATCTCGCTGCTCCGCCGCACAAGGCGGGTGGCCTTGGCCAGGCTTTGCTGGCTCAGTGGCCTGCCTACCTCGGCTACTTGGCGTCCTTCGGCTATGTCTCGGTGATCTGGCTCAACCACCACCAGGCCTTCGTGCGCATCAGGGCGATGGACCGCGGACTTCATGCTGTCAATCTGTTTCTCCTGCTCAGCACGGCGGCGCTTTCCTTCCCCACAGCGGTGGTCGCGGACGCACTGCAGGCTGACCCTACGGGCTCCGACGCGCGGGTGGCCGTCGCTCTCTACGCCGGCCTCGCCGCGGCGATGTGCCTGAGCTGGGTGGCCTTCTACCAGCAGATCGCCCGCCGGCCCGAGCTGCTGGACCCTGACGTGGAGGACACGTACGTACGGCACGGACAGCTTCGTTCCTGGGCTGGAGCCGTTGCCTACACCGTTGCCGGCCTCCTTGGGGTCTTCGTCGCACCCTTGCTGGCGATCGCGGTGTTCGTCATGCTCCCTGTCTTCTACTTCGTCACCAGCGAAGGTCTGCCCGGCGGCCGGGGCGGCTCTCCTGATACAGGACCCCATGCCGACGAGGGAGGTCGTGGCAGTGTGGTCTAAAGCGCGGCGACGTCCGGGTCGCCGTCGGCGACCTTCCCCGCCTGTGGGGGCGGGCCGTCGTGCTTGGCGGCGATGAGCCCGGCTTCGTACCCCGGCCGCCGCGCCGCCGTGCCGGTGGTGTTGAGGCGTTCGCGGTATCGGAGGTTCCCGGCGAGGGTGACCGTGTTCCACAGATGCGGTACCGGCACCTTGCCGAGCAGCTCGTTCAGAGCGGCGGCGAGCCGGATCCCCGGTGGCCTTGCCAGGCCGGCCGGCGAAGGTGAAGTCACCGTTCTGCACGACCGGTTGAAGAAGAGCAGCCCCTCCATACCGTGACGTCCCCCTTCGTCGTCTGTTACAGATCGGGCGGCGGTGCCGTCGCCTCCAGCACACGGAACTGGTTCCCGTCGCCGTCGGTCGGCGCGGTCCACGACATCCGGGCCCCCGCGTCCACGGCGTCATTTGATACCGCGCACGGCGGAACTGAACATGCGCTGAGTGATTCCGTCGCTGGCCCGCCCGCACATCTGTGCATTACAGGCCTTACCCCCAGCGCGCCGATCGCCGACTCCGGCCCGCCCCAACCCTCCGCTTGTCTGCACCTCCTCTTGCCCCTTTCGGGGCGGTCGTGAGAGGCGCATAGGAATGTATGCCTGGCTCTCGATCACGGCAAGGCAGGGCTGGTGACGTGCGGATGAAGGGCGGCAAGGGCCGTCGTCGGCAGGGAGTGCAGGCCTGGTCCAAGGGGGTGTTCTCGGACCGTCAGACGGTGATCGTCTGTTCCCCGGCTGCGAGCGTCACAGGCGCGTGCACGGGCTGGTAATTCCCCCAGCCACCCGTGGCAGGCACCGACACGGTTGCGAGCGTGGCTCCGCTCTGGTCACGCAGGGACAAGGCGTTCGGTGCGGTGGTCCCGGTGCCGTTGGCGACGCGCAACTCGAGATCGTAGGTGCCTGCCTGCGCCACGTCGATGCGGTACGTGAGCCAGTTGCCGGCGGCCGTCCAGCCCACGTTCTTGCCTCCGCCGGCCGCGGCGTTGCTCTCGATGAAGTTGGTGCCGTCAGCTGACCAGCCGTGCTGATCAATGTAGCCCTCCGCCTCGATCTTCTCGCCCATCGGGACGGCGTGCGGCCGCACGGTCAGGTGGACGCTCACCTGGTCGCGCGCCCTGCCGTCGGTGGCGTAGAAGGTCATGTCCTGCTCACCGGCTGTGGTCGGGTGGATGGTGACCAGGCCGGTGGCCGGGTCTACGGTGACGCCGTCGGGCAGTTCGGTGGCGTAGTAGGCCAGCCGGTCCCCGTCGCGGTCGGTGGCCTGCAACTGCAGGCGCACGGTGCTGTACTGGTCGGCGACCACATCGGTGGTCGGGCCGAGGCGGCCGGCGACCCCGGCCGAGGTACCCTGCACGCCGTCGGCGTCGGAGGGGCTGCGGTGGCACTGTGTACGGCTTCCCGGACCGGCTCGCGAGCAGCCTCCGCAGATCGCGTTCGGGCACGTTCATGTACCACACCCAGTTGACGCGTCTGAAGCCCTGCGTCAGCTCGCCGTCGGGGCCCGGAACGAGGTAGCACAGCATCTGCAGGCCGTCCGAGCCGAAGAACGTGAACCGGCCCGTCAGCAGCTCCAGCAGGTCGCTGGGCAGGGCGGATTCCGGCTCCAGACCTCGCCAGGCCACGTAGCCGGCGTACGAGGGGCGGGCGGCAGGATCCAGCAGTCGGCGCGTCGCCGAGCCGATTCCGTCGGCGCCCACCAGGAAGTGGCCCTGCGTCGTGAACCCGTCCGCGAACTCGGCCGTGACGTCGGAGCCCTCCACTCGGACCCGTCTCAGGACGCTGTCCAAGCGGTAGCAGACCCCGGTGAGGGATTCCCGCAGCGCCTGGTAGAGGGTGTCCCACGCGGTCATCAGCTGGGGGGCCTCGTACCGGGTGGCCCTGCCGTGGAGGTGGAGCTGTTGGCGCTCCCACAGATCGACGCTCACTGCTCGCGCCGACATGCCCAGACGAACGAGCAGTGCCTCCACCTCGGGCTGCATGACGATCCCGGCGCCACGGGCCTCCATCCTGCCCGCGGAACGCTCGTACACGGCGGCCTCGGCACCCACGGCCCGCAGCTCATGGGCTGCTGTGAGACCCCCGACGGACCCCCCGACGATCACAACCCTGACCGCCTCGCTCGGCTGCATCGGATGCCTTCCTGTCATCGGCCTCGGTGGCGTGGTCCCTCCCATGCTCGCCCTGCCGCGCGAGGCCCGCACCCGCACTCGCCGTCCTTCCCCGGTCTGCGCCGACGACAGCTCCCGTCCGAAGCCGCGGTTCGCCTCCCTCCTGGCCGCGTGTCCGCCTCCGGATCGTCTGTCCCGATTGCCGTCGGTGGGTCATACGGGCCATCAAGTCACCCCGTTCGATGGATGCTGCGGTCGGGTCCGATGCGGCTGTCATACAGCTGGGACACCTTCGTTGCGGGGATGCGGGGACACGCTTCTGCCCGAAGAGGAAACCGGTGCGGTGCGGATTCCGAACGCTCCCGTCGTTCACCCCTGTAGTGGCAGGAAGGACCCTCGACGTGTCTGACCCCGTAGTCCTCATCACGGGCGCGCTCACCGGCATCGGCCGTGCCACCGCTTTGGCTTACGCCCGTCAAGGCGCGAACCTTGTGGTCTCCGGCCGCCACCAGGACGTGGGTGAGCAGTTCGCCGGTGAGCTCTCCGACCTCGGCGCCCCGGCCGAGTTCGTGCGCGCCGACGTCCGCTTCGACGCCGATGTGAAGGACCTCGTCGACCGCGCGGTCGCGCGGTTCGGGCGGATCGATGTGGCCGTCAACAATGCCGGCACCGCGGGAACACCCGGCCCTGTCACGGATGTGACCGACGAGGACTACCAGGCCATCTTCGACACCAACGTCAAGGGAACGCTGCTGTGCCTGAAGCACGAGTTCCGGGTCATGAGGGAACAGAGCGTTGGCAGCATCGTCAACGTCAGCTCCGTCTTCGGCCTGATGGGTTATCCCGAGGCGACCTTGTACGTCGGGAGCAAGCACGCCGTCGTCGGCTTCACCAAGGCGGCCGCACTCGAAGGCGCCGCCCACGGCATCCGGGTCAACGCCATCGCGCCCGGCTTCACACGGACCGCCATGTACGAGCAGTTCACCGGCGACGACACGGCGCGTGACGCGGTCGATTCGGTGCTGCCCATGCACCGGGCGGGCACCCCGGAGGAGATCGCCGAGGCCCTTCAGTACCTGGGTTCCGACAAGGCGAGCTACCTCAGTGGTCATGTCCTGACCGTCGATGGTGGCCTCATGGCGGGCGGGCCCCTGTTGTCGAGCTCGTGAACCGCGAGGTCGTTGCAGCAGGCGCTTGAGCCGACCGCCAGCATCGACGGTGAGCAGGTCGGGGCGGCCGGGCAGTCCGGACAGCGGGTCCCGTCGGCGGCATCCAGTTGGCGGCGCACCCTGAGGTTGTCGACGAGCGCGGCCAGGGCGAGCGGCACGGCGGCCGCAGCGATGACAAGGCTGCGCGTTGGCTGCCGTAAGGCTCCGCTGACGGGCGTGATGGGATCTCCGTTCTCGCCCGTGCGGGGGCGGAAAATAGGGAGAGGCGCAACCCGAGCTGTCCATGCGTAGGGGGTGCGCCTCTCGCTGTGTTCACCTGCCGTCCGTCCGGAACCACCGCGGCGATCGTGGCGAGTGCCTCCATCGGTGAGCTCGACACCGTGGGCCGGCGGTGGAGGGGTGGTGGTACCCATAGTGGGTCTCCTTCGGGTACGACGGAACCGTCGCGCTGACAGGTGCCGCCGGAGCGGAGTTGGGGAACAACGGACCGATGCGGGTCCGGGCTTCGGCGACGCCTGTCAGACGTCGTACGCGAAACGGGTGCGCGCGGGGGTGGTGCGCGGGCGGGCGGCCCGTGGGGGGTGGGTCAGGCCGTGTAGGCGATAGTGAAGCTCTTGTGCTGGGTGAAGCTCTCCAGCGCGCCGTCCACGGAGTACTCGCGGCCCGGGCCGGACTGCTTGATGCCGCCGTAGGCCATGCCAGGGATCTGCCCGCCGCCGCGGTTGATCTGGATCCAGCCCGCCTGAAGCCGGTTGGCGGTGCGCAGCGCCTGGTCGATGTTCTTCGACCACACGTATCCCGCCAACCCGTACGTGGAGTCGTTGGCGGCGGCGACAACCTCGCCGTTGCCCTTTTATTGTGTCCTGCCGTCCGCGCTGACGACCGTCACCCGTACGGTCACTGTGGCCGCGGGCAGGTTCGCGCCGGGCCATCTGGGGGAGTTGACGGCGATCGTGCCGTTCGAGCCGTGCCCATCACGTCCTGGACAGCCTCGTGCCGGCTCGCTGACGGGGAACGTTCACGACAACCCCGGAAGCTCGGACGAATGAACGAACCGATCTTGCACACCGCCTCCGCCCGCCCAGTGAGTCGGCGTTCCCTGCTCGCGGCCGGGCTGGGTGCTGCCACGGTGGCGATGTCGTCCGGGACGGCCTGGGCGGCCGGCCGCGGGCCACGCGCCAAACATGTCGTGCTGGTCGCCTGGGACGGCTTCGATCCGGCCTACCTGGACCTGGTCGAGACGCCGCACCTGGACGAGTTGACCCGGCGAGGCAGCCTCAGCACGACGACCGGCTGCTTCCCGTCAATCACCAACACCTCGTGGTCCACCGTCGCCACCGGCGCCTGGCCGCAGACCCACCTGAACACCCCGTACTATCTCGACCCGGTGACCGGGCGCGCGGTGAGCCAATCCCGCACGCTCGAAGCGGAGACCATCGCCGAGGCGGTCCATGCCGCCGGCGGGACCGTCGCCTCGGTGCAGTTCTTCATCGTGCAGAACCACGGCGCCGTGTACGGCGATCCCCGCCGGCTGTACCTGCAGCCTGGCGGCACCAGCACCACCCGCACCGACCTGGCGATCGACATCCTGAACGGCCGCTCCGTGCGTTCGGGTTCCCAGCTCGTCACCGTCGAGCAGCCGCCCACGCTCCTTGCCGTGTACAGCGACGAACTCGACGCGCGAGGCCATGAGGAGGGCGCGGAGTCGCCGAACATTCCTGGCATACTGGCGGGCCTCGACTCGGACCTGGGCAGACTCGTGCAGGCGACCAAGGACGTCGGCATCTACGGCGAGACGGCGTTCGTGGTGCTGGGAGACCACGGCATGACGACCTTCACCCGCGGATTCGGCAAGCTTGTCCTCACCGCGTTGCGCGGTGCCGGCTTCACACCCGAGTTTGTCTCGCCCGGCGGCCTACCTCGCCCGGAAACCGACGTGGCGATGGTTGTCGGAGGTGTCGCCAGCGTGCACCTGTTGGGCGCGGCGCGAACGGCCGACGGCGTCGCCCGGGCCAGGGCCGTGCTCGAATCGTTGCCACCGGTGCAGCGGGTGTACGACCGCAGCGACCTTGCCGCCCTGCACGCCAGCCCGTTCATGGGTGACCTGGTGGCCGAGCCGGTCGCCGGCTGGTCGTTCGGCGTGGACGACCCAGACGGACCACGCGGCTACCACGGCCGGACCGGAGAGATGCAGGCCGGGCTTCTCCTCGCCGGTCGCGGGTTGCTCCCGGGTGTGCCGCCCGTGCAGGCGCGGCACGTCGACATCGCGCCGACGATCGCGGCCTTGCTCGGCATCCCCGCTCCGGCCCAGGCCGAAGGGAGGATCCTCACCGAGGCCCTACACCCCCAGCTCGTCCGTAGCTGACCGTAACGCGCTCAGTGTGCGCCGGGAACCGTTGCGGGCACACCACCCCGCCCCCGTGGGCCGCAGGCGTCGCTCCAGCCCTAAGTGCCCGTCCATGAACTGATCGTCGAGGCGGTGGAGCGGAATCGGTGAAGTCGTCCGGACGAGCAGGACCTCTTGGTAGCAACAGCGGTGTCCAAGCCGACCGCTGCACCAAGAGGTCCTGTCATGCCGTTGTACGCCACCTCACCGTCCTCTGTCTCCGCAGTCGAGGAAGTCAGCTGCTCATGCGCTGCCTGCCGGTTCGGCCACGGTGCCGGCCGTCCTGCCCGTCCGCGCCGCTACACCACGGACATGACGGATACGGAGTGGCAGGCCATCGCGCCGCTGCTGCCCTGGCCGACCTGGCTGGACGGCAATGGCGGGCGCCCGGAGGAGTACTGCCGACGCCTGGTCATCGACGCCATCTGCTACGTCGCCGACAACGGCAACAAGTGGCGCAACCTGCCCGTCGACTACGGCATTCACTGGAAGACATTGCACGCGACCTTCACCCGGTGGAGCCGGGACGGCTTCACCCTCGCCCTCCACAACGACCTGCGCGAGAAGGTCCGCGAGGCTGAAGGGCGTGACCGGGAACCGTCCGCGGCGGTCATCGACTCGCAATCCGTACGGGCCGCGGAGAGGGTCGGCGCCGACAGCCGGGGATGGGATGCGGGCAAGAAGGTTGGCGGGCGCAAGCGCCACGTGATCGTGGACACGGTCGGCATGGTCCTGGTCGTGCTGGTGACCGCCGCGAACGTGCAGGACCGCGACGGCGCCCGCCCGGCGCTGGAGTTGCTCCGCGACCTCTACGAGCGGGTCGTCCTGGTGTGGGCCGACGGCGGCTACGCGGGCAAGCTCGTGGACTGGGCCAAGGATAAAGTCCACGTCGCCCTGGAGATCGTCAAACGCAGTGACGACGCGAAGGGCTTCGTGGTGCTCCCGAGGCGCTGGGTGGTCGAGCGCAGCCTGTCGTGGATCTGCCGGCGCCGCCGGTGCGTCCGCGACTACGAGCGCTTACCCGAGCACCACGAGGCCATGGTCCACTGGTCGATGATCATCCTGATGCGACGCCGTGTCGCCCGCGTCACCGCCCCTGCAACCCCGAAATGATCAGTTCATGGACGGGCACTTAGTACTCCAGTCTGGTTTTGTGATCTTACGTAAGGGGCGTCTGGGTGTCTTACGGACTGCGTGCGGACTGCTGGAACTCTGTGCGGATCATTGGGCACCTGAAGGCCGCCCGAGTGGCGGGTCCGCACAGCCCGACCGGTTACGAGCTCGAAGGTGGTCTTGCCTCGCCGGTCAGTGAGCAGCCCCAAGCCGCTGATACACCGTCACCCGCCGGCCACGGACCTGCTCGTCAGCCACTGGCGTGAAGTACGTCTTCAGCACGGCGGTCTTCATCTTGTCCCGCTCGGCCGTCACCGGTCTCGCCACCTGCGTTGCGTCCGTCACCAGCAGTATCCGTTGCTGGGCAAGCATCGCAGCACGTATGTGATCCGGGCTTGCCTCCACACCCTTCAGGGTCCCGGACTTCTCCGGGCTCTCTACGAGAGCTATGTCTCGCAGCCCGGCAAAGGCGCTCGGCGAGACGGACTTGGTGTCCCGACGTGCCGACGGGATGAAAAGCACCGCACTCCCGGCCGTTCTCATCCGCCGGACGTTCGACGCTATCGCCAGGACGTCGTCCACCCTGCTTGCCGGGGACCGCTTGACCAGTGACTGCGGCAGCAGTGCCACCATCGCTGCGACGACCACTGCGGGGAGAATCCACTTCGACGCTCTCGGGAGCCGGGGCCTGGCTGCCTGTATCGCCGAGCCGATGGTGGTGCCGATCAGCAGTGCCAGCCCCAGCATGCTGTAGAGGATGTATCGGTCCAAGAACAACGGCTGGATCAGGGAAAGAGCGATGAGGCCGATCTGCGGCACCGCCAGCAGCGGTAACCCGACGGCTGCTGCCGACGGTCGGCCTGCTCGGGGCCGGTCCAGTAGGGCGCCGACACCACCGATCGCCAGCAGAACCGCAGGACCGATCAACATGTGCCAGGACAGCGGCGGTATCCATGACACCTGTGCGGACTGGCCTCGACTGAAGAGGATCAACGGCAGCACACAGGCCGTGGCGGCTGCAGAGGCTGTCGTCCACCGTGTCCAGATTTCGCGCCCGGCTCGAGTCCACAGCAGAGTGGCCAGGTGTGCCGGGAGGATCACGAGCGAGAGCCAGTTCAGCAGCCCCATCAGCAGGACGGTGCTGCTGTATGCAGCCCAGTGCAGCGTCCGGACACGCCTGCGGAGCACGGTCACGAGGAGCAATGTGGAGATCCCGGCCCCCGCTGCGACCAGTGCATAGGGCCGACCCTCTTGGAGGTAGAACTGCACAGCCGGCAGCAGCCCGAACGCCATCCCTCCCGCTAGGCCCACCCACACGCCGGCCAGCCTGTGGCCGATGACTGCCACGCAAGCCGCCGCGATCCCCGTAGCCAGCACCGAGGGCAGCCGCAGAGTTATGGTGCTGGGCCCGAAGCACTCAAACAGCGCGTGCATCAACAGGTAGTAACACCCATGCACGACGTCGACGTTCCCCAGCATTTGCCAGATCTCAGCCGTGGAGCGCTGGGCTACCTGCCAGGTCGCGGCCTCGTCCCGCCATACGCTGTCCTGCCGCGAAAGCCCCCACAGGCCAAGGGCAACAGTCCACAGCATCGGAAGCAACCAGACGAGAACAGCGCGACGCAGAAGGGCAGTTTCTGCCATGAACGTTGTTCCGACTGCCGGGTGGCGAGGCAGCAAACGTAACGTGCGGTCAATCGACATGAAGGAGGGCTTCCGGAAGGGCCGTTGAAGAGGGCGGGTTGTCATGTATCACTCACTGACCACGAACCCTATGCACCCTAGCGCCCGCGCGCAGCTGAGTGGATCTTGAACCGGCCTCACGAGCACGATGGTCGCCTCAACGAGGTGATGGTCGCCGCCCAGAAGCTGAACGAAACGTCCTGGTATTCCACTGCGGTTTTGCGATCTATCCAGCGGGTTCGTTGGCGGTCCGTCGTCGGTAGTGGCTGCGTCGGGCTGTTGCCTGGTGGCGTCTGCGCCAGTTGGACCAGTGCAGCAGGCTGGCCGCGGTCACGGCTGGTGGGTTGAAGACGGCGGCAAGTAGGTGGCGGATCTCCGGGACGGTCAGCGTGATCGGATCGCGACTGCGGACGAGGTAGTGCGCATCGGCGGGCCGCTGGGGTACCGCGTCGGCGGCGAGGGCGGTCAGAAAGGCCAGGGCGAGCATCGCGAGGGTGATGTGCCGGTGCCATGAGGTCCAGTGTCTGACCTGGTAGCGGTCGAGTCCGACCTGGCTCTTGGCGGCCTGGAAGCATTCCTCGATGCTCCAGCGGATGCCGGCGACGCGGACCAGTTCGGACAGGGGCATTTCGGTGCGTGACCAGCACAGGTAGAAGGCGAGTTCGCCGGTGGACCGGTTGCGTCGGATGAGCAGGCGCCGGTGGCTGCCGGTGTCGATGTGGATCCAGGCCCAGTCGTAGTACCGCGGGCCTTTCGCTCCGTTTCCTGCGCTCTGACGGTGCCAGGCCGTGGCGGGCAGGCGGCCGGCGACGGTATCGGCGCGGTCGGGAGTGCGGCCGTGGTTGATCCTCACCCGTGTCGAGCAGGCGACGGCCATCACGTAGCCGATGCCGCGTGCCTCGAGGGCGGCGCGGAGCTGGGGGTCCTGGCCGTAGGCTTCGTCGCCGGTCACCCAGGAGGCGGTGATCCCGGCTTCCAGCGCGGCAGCGACCATCTCCGAGGCCAGACGGGGCTTGGTCGCGAACTGCACCGTCTGCGGTATCCCGGCCGCGTTGCGGCGTTCAGGATCCTGGGACCAGGAGTGTTCCGGGAGATAGAGCCGTCGATCGATCAGGGCCCGGCCCCGGCTGGTGGCCAGGGCGAGGAACACGCCGACCTGGGCGTTCTCGATACGTCCCGCGGTGCCGGTGCACTGCCTCTGCACCCCTGCCGAGGACCGGCCCTTCTTCACAAAGCCGGTCTCGTCGACAACGAGAACGCCGCCGTCGACGCCGAGATGTTCGGCGGCGTAGGCACGCAGGTCGTCGCGGACGGCATCGGCGTCCCAGCGGGCATAGCGCAGCAGGCGTTGCAGCGGCCCAGGCCGCCTATGGCCCGCCTGTTCGGCTAACTGCCAGCAGTTCTTCCGTTCGACGTTCGACAGCAGCCCAAGCAGGTAAGCGCGGGCTGCGGCCCGGGGCTCAACTCGCCTGAACCTGCCCGCGATCCGGGCCATGGCCTGGTCGAACATCGCCCGCCAGCGGGCAGGGTCTACGCTATGGCCTGCGGCCACCGCACGATCTTCAGGAGTCCACACAACCCCTGATGATCACGCGGTGGCCGTACCCGTACCCAGTCGACCCTCGCGCGACATCACAAAACCAGACTGGAGTATTAGCCGTGCCGGTTCTTCGGACTACAGCGGAAACACTCACACGGTGGCCATGCCGAAGTGCTCAGCGGCGGCATGGCATCGCTGGGGCGGAACATCTTCACCGGTCCCCAGGTGCGCCCGCCATCGCGCGATACGCGGAGCGTCATCAACGGTCTCTCGTCGGCCACGTGTTCACCGCCGCAGCGACGCGCGCAACGCTTGCTCCAGCGCCCTTGCCGCCGGTCCGTACGCGGGTTCGCTGAGCCGTTCGCCGCGCATGTCTGCCACGTTGGCGATGTCGCGCAGCGCTACGGCCAACTTGCAGACGGCCAAAACGAACTATGGATGCTGACGCTGAGATTGACCACGGCGCTCCGCTGACGCCGTACAAGCAACTTGCGGAAATCCTCCGGGCGCGTATCCGGCGCGGAGACTGGGCACCAGGGCGCGCGATTGCTTCCGAGACTCAGTTGGTGCAGCAATACGGTCTTGCTCGCTCCACAGTGCGCCGGGCTATCTCTGTCCTGGTGGAGTCCGGGGAAGTCTTCACCGTGCCCCAGCGCGGTACCTACGTAGCTCAGAAGCCGTCAGGTGAGGGGTAGGCGGGGCGTTTCTCGGCGTTGACCAGGGCAGATACTCAACCCGTGGAGGCGGGTTGGGGGTCGTAGAAGGTGCCGTCGCGGAGCATCGCGAAGAACACGTCGGCTCGTCGTCTCGCGAGGCAGGAGTCCGGTGCCGTACTCGCGCATCCACGTTATGCAGACCTGTCGCCCTCAAGCGGCTGGGCGTTGCGCGAGGCCAGGCGGTAGTCGGACCTCTGACTTGTTGAATCGGACTCAGATGCACGGTCTGCAGCCGTAGCGTCCAGGGTGCCGAAGGGAGCCAAAGGACTCGGCCGCAGCCTCGCCCAGCAGCTGGCCTCTGCCGGCGAGCACGTGGTGGACGTGCCCTCCACCCTTTCCGCCCGAGCCCGGCTCCTGGCCACCGGCGGGGACCGCAAGACCGATGCGGCCGACGCCCTGCACGTCGCCCAGGTCAAGCAGCACGGCGTCAATGCACCCGACGGTCTTCCAACGGAGCCGCCTTCAATTCCCCGTCGATCACCCGCGGAAGATGTGGCGTGTGGTTGACCAGCCGGGCCGAGTTGCCGACGACCGCGATGCTGCTCATGTTGTGCAGCAGTGCCGCGAGAACGGGGTTGATGGAACCGCCGGCGCTGGCGAGGAGGCCGAGGAGGTTGACTCCGATGGCGAGGCCGTAGTTCTGGCGGACGAGGCGCAGGGTGTGGCGGCTGAGTTCGACGACGGCGGCGACCTGGCGCAGGTCGTTGCCCGCGAGGGCGATGTCGGCGGTTTCCAGGGCGACGTGGGAGGAGTGTTCGCCCCTGCTGATGCCGACGTCGGCCAGGGCGAGGGCCGGGGCGTCGTTGGTGCCGTCGCCGACCATGGCGACGGTGTGGCCCTCGCTCTGCAGGTCGCGGATCAGCTGGAGTTTGCCCTCCGGGAGGGCATGTGCGTGGACCTCGGTGATGCCGAGGGTGTCGGCGACGACCTGGGCGGTCTCGGGTGCGTCGCCGGTGAGCAGCACCAGTCGTGAGACGCCGAGGCCGCGCAGTTGCCGGATGACGGTTGCGGCCCCGGAGCGTACGGCGTCGGAGACCCCGAGCAGCCCGATCAGGTCGTCGTCCTGGGCCAGGCAGATGACGGTTTCGCCGCCTCGTCGGAGCTGTTCGGTCCAGCCCTGCGCCCCCTCGGTGAGTTCGACGCCGTGCCGACGCAGCAGGGCGGGGCTGCCCACCAGCAGACGGGTGCCGTCGAGTTCGGCGCGCATGCCCATGCCCAGGACGACCTCGCAGGCTTGGTGGATGGGCACGTTCAGGTGCTGTTGCTCGGTGCGGGCGACGATCGCCTGGGCGAGCGGATGCCGGGCGTGCAGCTCTCCGGATGCGGCGAGGCTGAGCACCTCGTCGGCCATGAACCGGTCGCTGAGGGTGACCACGCTGGTGACCAAAGGACGGCCGAAGGTGAGCGTGCCCGTCTTGTCGAAGACGACGGCCGTGACGCGGCCGACGCCCTCCAGGTGGGTGCCGCCCTTGATGAGGGTGCCGCGGCGCGCTCCGTTGCCGATGGCGGCGCTGATGGCGGTGGGTGTGGCCAGGCCGGCGGCGCAGGGGCAGGCGATCAGGAGCATGGTCATGGCCCGGCGGGCGTCGCGGGTGATGGCGTAGGTGAGTGCGGCCAGGGCGAAGGAGACGGGGACGAAGCGCCGGGTGAAGCGGGCTGCGACAGTCTGGATCGGCGCCCGGTCGGACTGGGCCTCTTCGACCCGGCTGATGATCCGGCCCACGGTGGTGTCCCGGCCGACCGAGGTGGTCCGCACGGTGAGCGATCCGGAGGTGACGATGGTCCCGGCATAGACGTGGGTGCCTTCCCGGGCGTAGACGGGCAGGGCTTCACCGGTGATCGCGGCCTGGTCTACGAGGGCCTCGCCGGAGACGACATGTCCGTCGACCGGGATGCGGTGGTGTTCGTACACCGCGACGACGTCTCCCGGCGCGACGTCTTCGAGGGCCACCTCGGCCTCGACGCCGTCTTCCCGTACGAGCCAGACGCGCTCCTCACCGATGGTGAGCAGATCCTCGATGGCGCGCCGAGTGCGGCGCAGGGTCAGGGTCTGCAGGAACTCGCCGATGTTGAGCAGCCACAGGACGGTGAGGGCCACCACGTTCTCCCGTAGGAGCAGGGAGATGACGGTTGCCGCGGTGACCAGGGTGTCCGTGCCCGGGTGGCTGCGGCCGCGCAGCGAGTGCAGGGCTCCCCGGAAGAAGGGCAGTCCGGTGAAGACGGTGACCATGCCGAGGAAGCCGGACGAACCGAGCGTGATCCTCGGCCGGCCCAGCAGGCGTCGCAGCGCCACGAAGGCGAGGGCCGCGCCGCCGACGACCAGCCGGGCCACCTCACCGGTGGACGAGTCGGGCGTGGACCGGGTGGGCTTCGCCGGCGCGGTCGCGGGCGGAGCCTCTTCGAGCGCCGCGACGAGCCGTTCGACGTCGAGGAGGTCCGGCGCCATCCAGACCACGACGCTCCCGGTACGCGGGAAGATCCGCAGTGCCCTGAACCCGCTGATGCCCATCAGCCGCTCGTCGATCAGTCCCGCGCTGCCGGGGCGGGCACGCACCCACGGAACGACCAGTCGGACCCGGCCCGCGGCGACGGAGCGTACGACCACGCCGGACATGATCAGTGCTCGTGCCCGTGATCGCCGTCGGCGACGCTCACCGCGGAGGGCGGCGGTGCCTCCTCACCGAGCGTGGTGCGGGCCTCCGCGATCACGTCCCCTGCTTTGAGCCGAGCTTCTTCCGTGGCCGAAGCGACCCAGCGGCCGACGACGATGCCCCGGGCGATACCACCGACGAGGGCCTTCCGGACGGCGGGTTGGCCGTCGGGTGCACGTTTTGTGACTCCCCGGATGATCAGGCCGCCCACCACGCCGGAGACGGCATAGTGGGCAAGACGCCCGGCTGCGGCACTGGCGACGGTGAGTGGATGCATGAAGGACTCCTTCCGCCGCTGCTGAGTGACGGACCCCCTCCTCAAGTGTGTGCCCGTACCGTGCGCCCGGTCGAACGGAGGCCGACGCGCAGCCTTCCTCGGCAGATGACGTCGGCCACTGCACGCCGCGACTGCCGCCGCCACCTGCTCCCTCAGGCGGGCTGCGGGGCCGTCCTCCTGGCTCCCAGACGGCGGGTGCGGTACTTGCCGACCAAGCGGCAGACGGCGTAGATCGTGAACGAGATCGTCGTGACGTACGGGCTGATGGGGATGTTGCTGCCCAGGGCGAGGAGAATACCGCCGAAGACGATGCTGAGCAGTGGTAGCAGTACGGGGGAGGCGGTGGCGCGGGCGACGGCCGCTGCGGGGGTGACGACGAGGGTGAGGGCCAGCAGGGCGCCGACGACCTGCACGGACAGGGCGACGGCGAGGCCGAGCACGATCACGAAGGCGAAGGACAGTCCTCGCACCGGGGCGCCGCGGGCCTCGGCGACGTCCGGGTCGGCGCTGGCGAAGGACAGCGGCCGCCACATCACCACCAGAGCCACCAGGACCACGGCGGAGGTGCTGAGCAGCCAGGTCATCTGCGGAGTGTCGACGGCGACGATCTGGCTGGTGAGCAGGCCGAATTTGTTGGCCGCCCGGACCTTGTAGAGGGCGAGGAAGAGGACCCCCAGCCCCAGGCCGAATGGCATGAGGATGCCGATCGCCGAGTTGCGGTCCCGGGCCCGCGCTCCCAGGACGCCAATCGCGCCGACTGCAACGAGCGAGCCGACGATCGAGCCCGCCACGACATTCGTCTCCAGCAGCAGCGCGGCCGAGGCACCGGCGAAGGACAGTTCGCTGATGCCGTGCACGGCGAAGGGCGGTGGTCAGGCCGATCGCGTGGTCGCCGGCCACCAGAAGGGCGTACAACTCCTGGGCCGATACGAAGTCCTGGCAGCCCGCGAGTGTGCGCGTGACCGCCTTGCGCTGCCGTGTCATCCGGCTGCCCATGGCACATCACCCCCTATGGCTCGTGCGGTGTCGGCGCTCCTCACGGTAGATGAAAATGAAATCCATGTCCATATGAACAGTCGATCATGTGTTGCGGGTTGCGTCTCCCGCCTCAGCAGCGCCGTCGAAGCCGTCGGACGTCAACGGCCCGCCGCACTAGCGCGGGTGCGACGGGCCATGGGGCGCATTGGGTCAGCGGCGGCCCTCCGCGCGGGCCCGGTGCCGGGCGGCCTCGCGCAGCAGCCGCAGGCCGTTGAGGCCGACGATGACGGTCGAGCCCTCGTGACCGAGGACACCGAGGGGCAGTGGCAGGGTGGCCGCCAGGTCCCAGACGACCAGTCCGGAGATGAAGACACTGGCGAGGACCAGGTTCTGGACCACCAGGCGGCGGGCCCGGCGGGAGAGGGCCACCACGGTGGGAATGGTAGCGAGTTCGTCGCGGACGATGACCGCGTCGGCGGCCTCCAGGGCCAGGTCGGAGCCGGCCCGGCCCATGGCGATGCCGGTGTGCGCGGCGGCCAGGGCGGGGGCGTCGTTGACGCCGTCGCCGACAGCGAGCACCCGGCGTCCGGCCCGCTCCTGTTCCCGGATCACGGCGACCTTGTCCTGGGGCAGCAGCCCGGCGTGTACGTCGGTGATGCCGACCTCGGCGGCCAGGCGGGTGGCGGCGCGCGGGTTGTCGCCGGTGACCCGACTTCATCGGCGTCGCCCAGACCGACGCGGAGCTGGCGGCCCAGTTCGACCACCACTACTTCGGTCCCCGCCGCCGGCGAGTATTCACCCTGCTCGAAGCCGCCAAGGAACGCGGGCAGATCCGCGCCGACGCCGATCTCGGCGTGCTCGTGGACCTCATCTGGGGCGCCTGCTACATCCGCCTCCTGCTGCCCCATCTCACCGACCAACTGACCCCCGCGTTCGCCCACGCCGTCGTCGACCAGGCCCTCACCGGCATCCTCACCAGCCCCGCCCGAGAAGGCGAGGACACAGATCCCAGCCCGCCGAACACGGCCTGAGCTATTCCGGACCAGGTCCTGGCCCCGTCCTGGCCTGCAGGGATCACCTGCTGGACGCACTGCAGGCCCTGCTCGGCAGGTCCCGCGGCGGGCTGACCAGTAAGATCCACCTCGCTGCCGACCGGAAGCTCCGGCCTCTGTCGTTCGCCCTGACCGCCGGGCAGGCCGCGGGCAGCCCCCAGTTCGTCCCCGTGCTCAAGAGGATCCGCGTCCGTCCGCCGGTCGGCCGGCCCCGCGCCCGGCCGGGCGCGGTCACCGCGGACAGGGCGCACTCGTCCCGCGCCAACCGCGCCTACCTCCGCAAACGTCACATCACGGCGGCGGTCATCCCGGAGAAGAAGGACCAGGCCGCCAACCGCAAGAAGAAGGGCAGCCGGGGCGGCCGTCCCGTCACTTACGACGCCGATCCTTACCGTGACCGCAACACCGTCGAGCGACTGATCAACCGTCTGAAGGACTGGCGCGGCATCGCTACACGCTCCGACAAGACACCCGAAAGCTACCTCGCCGGCCTCGAACTCCGCGCCTCGATGATCTGGGTCGGAGATCTCCTGCAAACAGCCGGTTGATCACAACATCACACAGACCCTAGGCCCATTCTCCTGGGACCCGGACCTCCCACGGACAGGCTCCACAGGCACTTCCCGACCACGGCTTGACACGCCTGATGGAGGTGGGAGGGTGGAGGAGCGGTGGTGCGGTAGTGGTCACCGAAGGCCGAGGGCCCAGCGGAGCGCGGGATTGTTCTCGCGCCTGCGCGGGAGGAGCCCGCGTGCCGGTTCCCGTCGCCTGAGTCGTCCAGAGTGACCTGATCTCCTTGCGCAGCTCCTGATGCCGGCCACCGTGTGGTGAAGCAATCGAAGGGGAAGCCATGAAGGCTGTTGTCTATGACGGGCCGCGCACCGTCAGTGTGAAGGATGTCCCCGACGCGCGCATCGAACGGCCCACCGATGTGCTGGTGAGGATCACCAGCACCAACATCTGCGGTTCGGATCTGCACATGTATGAGGGCCGCACAGACTTCGAGCAGGGACGGATCTTCGGACACGAGAACCTGGGGGAGGTGACCGAGGTCGGCGCCGGAGTCGACAGGGTCAGGGTCGGGGATCTGGTCTGCTTGCCGTTCAACATCAGCTGCGGTTTCTGCCGGAACTGCGAGCAGGGGCTGACCGCGTTCTGCCTGACCACTGCCGACAATCCGAAGACGGCCGGTGCCGCCTACGGCTTCGCCGACATGGGCCCGTACAGCGGCGGGCAGGCTGAGCTGCTGCGCGTGCCCTACGGTGACCACAACTGTCTGGTCCTGCCGGAAGAGGCCCGGGAGCGGCAGACCGACTACGTGATGCTCTCCGACGTCTTCCCCACCGGTTGGCACTGCACGGAACTGGCCAAGGTACGGCCCGGCGACACCGTGGTGATCTACGGTGCCGGCCCGGTCGGCCTGATGGCCGCACTGTCGGCGAACCTCAAGAGTGCATCCAAGGTCATGGTCGTGGACCGCCACCCGGACCGCCTCGCGCTGGCCGAGCAGATCGGGGCAATTCCCATCGACGACTCCAAGGCCTCGCCCGTCGACCAGGTCAACGAGCACACAAACGGACTCGGGGCGGACCGGGGCTGTGAGTGCGTGGGCTACCAGGCCCACGACCCCCAGGGCCATGAGCACCCCAACATGACGCTGAACAACCTGGTGGAGTCGGTGAAGTTCACCGGCACCATTGGTGTGGTCGGTATCTTCATTCCCCAGGATCCCGGCAGTCCCGACAAGCTGTACCAGCACGGTGAATTCGCCTTCGACTACGGCCTGTTCTGGTTCAAGGGCCAGTCGGTCGGCAACGGGCAGGCCAACATCAAGGCCTACAACCGCCAGCTGTGCAACCTGATCCAGCAGAGCAAGGCCACACCGTCCTGGATCGTCTCCCACGAACTCCCGCTGGACCGGGCCCCCGAGGCCTACCAGCACTTCGACGCCCGTGACAACGGATGGACCAAGGTCGTCCTGCACCCCGACGGCGGCGCCCGTTGAACAATCGTCACCGGCAACCTGACCGCGGGCAGGCGCGGCAGAACAAGCCAGCATGCGGCCCCGGCCGAGTACCGGCCCGGGGCCGCCAAGTCACCGCCGGCGCATGGTTAGGTCCGCACCTCGGCCGCCGGTCCGAAGGTCGTGCTCGAGCCCGACCCAAAGGCCGTCTGATCCGATGTAGCCGGTCGGCGCACGGCCAACACCCCTGACGTTGGGCGTGCACCCCCGGCGCGCTCGAGCTATCGGGGTGAGCAATTCATGACCGCGAAGCTGTGGCGACGGTTGGCCGCGGAGGCGATCGGCACCGCGCTACTGGTGATCTTCGGGGCGGGCTCGTTCGTAGCCGCCTTGGTGGTGGGCAAGGGCCAGCTGGACTACGCCGCGATAGGGATCATCGGTTTCTCGTTCGCTTTCGTCATCGCCGCTGCCGTCTACGTGTTCGGCCCCATCTCCGGGGCGCACATCAACCCTGCGGTGACCATCGCGCTGGCCGCGATACAACGCTTCCCCTGGAGGGAGGTCGTCCCTTACGTCGTCGCCCAGCTGGGCGGGGCGCTCGGTGGCGGCTTGCTGGTCAACGTGATCTTCGGCTCGTCTGCACTGACTGCCAACGTCTCCGGCGGCACGGTGGTCCAGCCCGGTCATACTTACCTGCAGGCTGGCGTGGCTGAGGCCCTGGGAACCGCGCTGCTGTTGTTCACCATCATGGCGTTGGCCGTGGACGCGCGTGCACCGACGGGCTGGGCCGGGCTGGTCATCGGCCTGGTGGTGGCCTGCGAAATCATGGTCATCGGCCCCATCAGCAACGGCTCGGTCAACCCTGCGCGTACGTTCGGTCCCTACGCGGCCACGACTATCTTCGGTGGCCATACGCCGTGGCAGGAGTTCTGGCTGTACTGGGTCGGTCCAGTGATCGGCGCCGTCGTCGCCGCCGTGGCCTACGTGTTCGTTGCCCAACCTCGACCCTCCACACCGCCGCTCGGACGAACGTCCGAAGCCGAATAGCATCCCAGCATGACGGCCTGTTCCTTTGTCCTGTTCAACCGCGGCTGCCCCTTTCCTGCTCCGACCCGATGGGTTCGCCAAGGTTCCAGCACATGCTGCGCTCCAGGAAGGGCATGAGGTCGTGCAGGGAGGACTGCCGGTGCGCGGACCCCGGAAGGTGCCCAGCCGCATGGCGACATCACTAATTGCGGTCAGCCCCTTACCCATGGCAATCCCGATGATCAGTGGAAGCCGGACCTACGCGGCGCTGCCGGCACTCCGTCCTCGGCTACTTCACACCGCAAGTCCGATCACTCGAGCCTCCCAAGCTGATGGCACCCCATCGGCCAGCTGCTTCGTCCAGGCTGGGGCGCCGGTCCGGCCGAAGCGGCAAGCCCTGGAGCACACCAGAGATCGTCTGGACAGCGAAAAGCCCCGCCGGATCGAGCTGTCCTAACCCTGGGTATTCAGTGGAATTGGGTGATCTGACGCACCGATAGCAGAAAGGTGCCGTTGACCTGCGAGGATGCGAGTGTCTAGGTCGTATCCGCTGCGGGAGCAAGGCACCTTTCTGGTGGTTGAGCGTACAGGGTGGGATCGTCGGCTGTCCGTGGTGGCTGACGGGAAGAGGCTGGTCGGGCATGCCGGGGCGGTGCTGCTGCGTCGGTGTGCGGACCGGACGGGGCTGACGGACACGCTGGCGAAGGTGCTGCCGTCCAGCACGGTGGCCGGCTGGCGGGACCGTGCGGCAGTGCTGGTTCAACTGGCGGTCGCGATCGTGCTGGGGGCGGCGAACCTGTCGGAGGCCGAGCAGCTCCAGTTGCATCACCGGCCGTTGTTCGGGTTCGCGGCCTCGGACTCCACCGCCCGGCGCACGCTGGCCGCGCTCGACGAGGTCACCCTGGCGAAGATCGCAAAGGCGCGGGCGCGGGCGCGTCGGCACGTGTGGAGTCTGCTGCATCTGCGGCCGGGCGGCTTCCCGTGGCTGGTCGTGGCGGGCAAGCGGCTTGCCGGCTGGATCGTCATCGATCTCGACGCCACCATCATCACCTCGGCGTCGAAGAAGGCCGGGGCGGCGGTCACGTTCAAAAAGACGTTCGGGTTTCATCCGCTGGCTGCGTGGTGCGCCAACACCACCGAGTCCCTGGCCATGCTCCTGCGGCCGGGGAATTCCGGAGCGAACACGGTGGCCGACCACGTCCGTGTGCTCACCGATGCCCTCGCGCAGATCCCCGGCTCCTCGGCTGCGAAGATCCTCATCCGGGTGGACGGGGCCGGAGCCACCCACGGGCTGCTGGAGCACCTGGAAGCCTTGAACACCACGCGGCGCACGGTCCGTTACACCGTCGGCTGGAAGATCACCGATAACGACGAGCGGGCCATCGCCCGCCTGCCCGGGGCCGCCTGGGAGACCTCTGTGCACCAGGACGGCAGCGTCCAGGAGGGCTATTTCGTCGCGGAGTTGACCGGGGTCAACACCCGTGAAGGCTGGCCGGAGGGGATGCGGCTGATCGTGCGCCGCGTCAAGCCCTCCCGACGGCACCTGAAGAAACTGACCGCGTTCGAGAAGAAGACCGGCTGGCGCTACTGCATCACCGCGACCAACATCCGCCACATGTGGGGCATCGCCGGCTCCGGTCACGCCCAGTTCCTGGACGTGCTGCACCGCTCCCACGCGTCCGTGGAAGACCGGGTGCGCACCAACAAGGCGATGGGCCTGGACAACCTGCCCTCCGCCTCCTGGGAAGTCAACCGCGGCTGGACGCTCGCTGCGAACCTCGCCGCCGACCTCGACGCGTGGCTGCGGCTGCTCGCCCTGCACGACATCGACGACCCGGCCGACGCGGAGCCGGACACCATGCGTTTCCGCCTCTACCACCTGCCCGCCCGACTCACCGACCACGCCCGCCGCCGCTGGCTGCGGATCGAGCGGACCTGGCCCTGGGCGAAAGCGTTCACCACCTGCTGGCACCGACTGACCGCCCTGCCCGCCGTCACCTGACGACCAGACCACCAGCCCGACGAGACAAGGAAAGGAGCAGACCCGCACCATCTCCGGGTGCCGTGGAACCCCGGCGCAGCCGCAGCGACACGCGAAGGCCCCGCCCGCGATCACGCGGAACAAACAGGGCGAACCGACAGGTCCGTCATGCACTCACGACCGCTGAAGAATCGAGGCTAACCCTGAGTATTCAGCGAAATTGGGCTTCCTGACGGCCCGATAGCAGAAAGGTGCCGCTGACCTGCAAGGATGCGAGTGTCTAGGTCGTATCCGGTGCAGGAGTCAGGACACCTTTCTGGTGAGCGAGCGTACAGGGTGGGACCGTGGGCTGTCTGTGACGGCCGACGGGAAGGGGCTGGTCGGGCATGCGGGAGCGGTGCTGCTGCGGAAGCTGGCGGACCGGATCGGTCTGACACGAGGGCTCGCCGGGGTGCTGCCGACGAGCACGGCGGTCGGCTGGCGGGAGCGGGCCGCCGTGCTCGCCCAGCTGGCGGTCGCGATCGTGCTGGGAGCCCGGAGCCTGCTGGAGGCCGAGCAGCTCCAGCTGCACCACCAGGGCTTGTTCGGGCCAACTGTCTCGGACTCGACCACGCGCCGGGTGCTGGCCGGGCTCGACGAACAGACTCTGACGCGGATTGCGAAGGTGCGTCGGCGAGTACGCCGCCACGTGTGGACCCTGCTCCACCTGCGGCCCTGCGGCTTTCCCTCTCTCACGGTCGCCGGACGCGCCCTGAAGGGCTGGATCGTCGTGGACCTGGACGCCACGGTCATCACCACCGCGTCCAGGAAGGAAGGAGCCGCGGGCACATTCAAGGGTACGTTCGGGTTTCATCCGCTGGCCGGATGGTGCGCGAACACCGGCGAGAGTCTCGCGATGGAACTGCGCCCGGGCAACGCGGGAGCAAATACCGTCGAGGACCACCTGCGCGTGCTGGCCGCCTGCCTGGAGCAGATCCCCCGCTCCTCGCAGTCCAAGCTGCTGATCCGCGTCGACGGCGCGGGGGCCACGCACGGTCTGCTTCAGCACCTCGAAGCGTTGAACACCACGCGGCGCATGGTCCGTCACACGGTCGGCTGGAAGATCACCGAGGAGGACGAAGCCGCGATCGCACAGCTTCCCGAGAGAGCGTGGGAGACCTCGCTGACACAGGGCGGCGAACTCCAAGAGGGTTACCAGGTCGCTGAGTTGACTGGTCTGAGCACCCGCGAGGGCTGGCCGGAGGGGATGCGGCTGATCGTCCGCCGGGTCCGCCCCTCACGGCGGCACCTGAAGAAGCTGACCGCCTTCGAGAAGAAGACCGGCTGGCGCTACTCGATCACGGCAACGAACATCCGTCACATGTGGGGCATCGCCGGCTCCCACCAGATCCAGTTCCTCGATGCCCTGCACCGCGACCACGCCGAGGTCGAAGACCGCATCCGCACCGGCAAGGCCATGGGCCTGCACAACCTGCCCTCACAGTCCTGGCAGATCAACGCGGCATGGATGCTCACCGCCAACCTCGCGGCCGATCTCGACGCCTGGCTCCGTCTGCTGACCCTGCACGACAGCAAGGACCTGGCCGACGCCGAGCCGGACACCATGCGCTTTCGCCTCTACCACCTGCCCGCCCGCCTCGCGAAGCACGCCCGCCGCCGCTGGCTGCGGATCGAGCAGACCTGGCCCTGGGCCAACACCTTCACCACCTGCTGGAACCGGCTCGGTGCCCTCCCCGCCGTGACTTGACCTGGCCAAACCGTCCTGACAAGAACCAGAGAGGAGAGGCCTGCAGGCCCGGGAGAAGTGGAACCCCGGCGCAGCCGCAGCGACACGCGAAGGCCCACCCGACACCCGTCGGGACAAACGGGGCGAAGTGATCACCTCGTCAGGCAGCGATCACCGCTGACGAATCGAGGCTAACGGCACCGTGAACCGTGCTCCTCCGGTTGGATCAGCCTGGAAGGCGGATTACGACCGACCGTGATTTCGTGCACTTGGAGGAAGTGCGCCCCCTTCCGGCAAGAGACCGGGCGAATGCAAGGCGCGCACATCGAATCGAGGAGAAATGACCACGTACAAGGTCGGCTACATCGTGGGAAGCCTGGCGACTCACTCAATCAATCGAACGCTTTCTAAGGTCCTGATCCGACTGGCCCCACCGGACTTGGAGTTCAATGAGATCCCGATCGGTGACCTCCCGCTCTACAGCTACGACTACGACAGTGACTTTCCCAGCGAAGGTAGGAGGCTCAAAACTGCGATCTCTTCCGCCGACGCCATTCTATTCGTCACCCCGGAATATAATCGGTCAATCCCCGGCGCCTTGAAGAACGCCATCGACTGGGCCAGCCGACCCTGGGGAGACAATTCATTCACCCATAAACCGTCCGCGGTAATCGGAGCCTCCCCCGGTGCCATCGGGACAGCCATCGCCCAGCAGAGCCTTCGCAGCGTTCTCAGCTACTGCAACTCTCCACAAATGAACGCACCCGAGGCCTACGTCAGATTCAACCCGGAGGTATTCACGGACGACGGTCAGGTCACCAATAGCGATACGGAACAGTCTCTGCAACGCTTCATGGAGGAATTTCGCGATCACATCGTACGCGTGCTCTCGGTGCTGCCTCCCAGAAACATGTGATGCCCTCCGTGTCTTCCGTGGAACCACCTGACTCGGAGACCGCCTCAGCCCGAATCCACCGGCTTGATTCCGGGCTGATCGTTTCGGGGTTGCCGCTGGCGGTGGCCGAGATGATCTGGCCGTTCGGGCAGGGAGTATCCGCTGGTCTGTCCAGCTCTTCCACTGTTCGGCGGTCGCGGGCCCTTGCGGGCGAGGTGGTCAGGGCTTCTCAGGCGGTGGGTGGTGGTCCGTGCACCAGGTCGAAGAGCTGGGTGAAGTCGTTGGCCCAGGGCCAGTGTTCGGGCAGGTGGAGGGTGAGACGCCGGGCCGAACGGGCCATGCGGGCCGGCACGTTGATCAGGTGGTCGCGGATCGTTGCGGTGGTGGCCTTGGCGTGGAAGGCGGATGCCAGGGCGCCGGCGGCGCGGGTCAGATTGTGCGCGAGAGCGGCCAGCGCGAGCCAGGCGGCATTCGCCTGGAAGTGCCCGGAGGGGGCGTGGGCGAACGGGCCGTTCTTCAAGTCCGCGATCACCTGCTCCACGACAGCATGCTGCCTGTGATCACC
>NZ_JBIVPK010000028.1:0-99094 GCF_044754605.1 Streptomyces sp. NPDC093064 | reverse complement strand
GGCCTTCAGGGCCTGCTTGAGCCGGATGCGGTTAACGCCGCCCGTCCGGTTCTGAGGGGGGTGCGGCGCAGCAATGCGCCGCACCTACCCGACAGGTCGAGACCTCCTACCTGGAGATCAAGTCCACCATTCTCGGCGGTCGGGTCCTTCGTTCCCGGACCCCTGCCGGCGTCACCCAGGAAGTCTTCGCACTGCTCGTCACCTACCAGCTCCTGCGACTGGCCATGGCGGATGCCACCGCCACCCACGCGGGTACCGACCCCGACCGGGCCAGCTTCTCCATCGCCCTGAACACCGCCCGCGACCTGCTCATACAGGCCGCGGGCGTCATCAACACGGCTGTCGACCTCGTCGGCACCATCGGCCGCCGGGTCCTGGCCGACCTCATGCCCGACCGGCGCATCCGCACCCGACCACGCGTCGTCAAACGCGCCATCTCGAGATACAACGCCAAAGGCATCGTCGACCGAACCAGCTACAAGGCCACGATCAGCCTCGACATCCTCACCGGCACCCCTTGACACCACACACCCGCCGCTAACTACACGGCATTGGGGCTAACCCCCAGGCCGTGGCGTTTGCGGCGAGGCCCGGTGGATCGGCTGCCTCGACGCCGAGGGCGCCACCGGCCGACGCGTCGGGTGGCGGAGCGGGTGGACGACACCGGCCGAGCGCCGGGCTCAGCCGAGGCTCTTGGTGTCCTTGCCCGGCTTCACCCACGGTTGCCAGGCGGCGTTGCCCACCACGTGGGCGAGCTGGGCCTCCGTCAACGGGGGCGTGGCGGTGCTTGCGGGGCCCCGCTTGCCGTCGGCGGCGTTGGCCGCGGTGAGCACGATGCGGGTGCCGTCCTTGCGCAGGAGGTCGGCGGTGCGGCGTACCAGCTTGCCCTGGTGTTCCTCGTACGTGATGAGGACGGAGCCGTCGCCGAGGTTGCGCGCGGTGCAGGCGCTCAGGGTAGTGCCGGGTGCTGTGCGCCCCTGGCAGGAGTAGAACTTCTGCAGTTCCAAGCGGGTGGCGGGGTGCATCGACTTGGTTCCCTTGCCGGTCCCGTCCTGCTGTGCCTTTCTGGCGGCGGACTTGTCGGGTGCCGCGGTGCCGGTCTTGTCCTGGCGGACGCCCAATCCGGCGGCGGCGCGGGCCCGGTCCTTGGAGAGGGCGCCGACACTGGTCAGCTGGAAGTTGCCCTGCAGGCTGACGGCCACTTCGGTTCCGTCCACGAGGAGGCGTCCGCCGGCGCTGACCTGCAGGGGCTCCTTCGGCCCGTCCCAAAAGCTGTAGCCGCTGGTCGCGGGCGTGCCGGGCAGTAGCCCGCGCAGGGTCGCGACGGCCTGCTTGCCGGTCAGCGCCACCTTGCCGTCCGGTGCCCCCGACGTCGCGGCGACCGGCTTGAACGCCGGGATGACCACGCCGTCGGCCTGGGTGGCCCGTCCGCCGGTCGTGCCGCCGCCGCTCAGCACCACCGCACCGGTGAGCGCGCTCACGCCCGCGAACGCAGCGGCTCCCCACAGGGTCTGGCGGCGGCGCTTCATCCGGCGGCCCCGGACCAGACCCTCGGTGACCAGGGTGTCGGTCGGGGCGGGCAGCTCCCGGGCGTAGCCGTCGAGCAGTTGCCCCACGCGCGCGCCGAACTCCACGCCGTCGTCCCGCTGTTCTCGCTCCATGAAAGTTTCCTCTTCCCCTCAGTGCCCGGCGAGGGCGTCGTGCTCACCGGCGAGCGACGCCCGGAGCGTCTTGAGCGCACGCAGGCTGCGGATACGCACATTGCCCTCGCTCATCCCCAGTTCGGCGGCGGTCTGGGCGACGCTGCGGTCCTCCCAGTACCGCAGGACGACCACGGCCCGGTCCTGCGGCGACAGCTGCGCCAGCGCGTTCGCCAGCGCCAGCCGCAGGGCCGGGTCGCGCGTCGCGGCCTGCTGCTCCGGCAGCTCGCCCACGGGCTTCTCGTACGTCCGATGCAGCCGGACATACGAGAGGTAGGTGCGCATCAGCATCGAGCGCACATACGCCTGTGGGCTGTCGGCCTTGCGCACGCGTCCCCAGGACACGAACACCTTGCCCAGGGTGGTCTGCACCAGGTCCTCGGCGAGGTGGTAGTCACCGCAGACCAGCAGCGCCGCCCGGAACAGGCGCGGGCTGACGGTCCGCATGAACCCCTCGATCTCCTCGGCCCGACGTGACGACCTGCGCATGTGTGTCCCCTCCCGAACAATGCGTCCGCTCTGGTTAGTTGACGCCTTGGACCGCACGTCGCGTTACAAAAAAACGAGGGCCTCGGACCGGTGCCGGTCCGAGGCCCTCGCGCACGCTCCGCAGCTATCGCCGCAGCGCTTCCGCCGGTTGGATGCGGGATGCCCGCCACGCCGGGTAGAGGCCGGCCACCAGGCCGGTCACCAGGCCGATGACCGGGGCGGCCGCGACCGTCGTCGGATGGACCACGGGTGTCCAGTCCCGCACGATGGCGACCCCGACCACGATCAGCGTGCCCAGACTGGTCCCGATCAGCCCGCCGAGCGCCCCCATCGCCCCCGACTCGGCGAGGAACTGCACGGTGATGTGCCCGCCGCGGGCGCCGAGAGCGCGGCGCAGCCCGATCTCCCCGGTGCGTTCGAGCACCGCCACCAGCGTGGTGTTGGCGATCCCCACCGCGCCGATGACCAGGCAGATCGCGGCGAGCAACAGGAAGAGCTGCTGCAGGTCGTCGGTCACGTTTCCGCGCAGGGTCCTGGGGTCGGGTGGCGGTATCGCCTTGAAGTACTCGGGGTGGTCGGGGCGTAGTGCGGTCGGAGCGAGCCGGGCCACCTGGCGGGCGGCGCCCATCTTGGTGGAGATCAGCATCTTCGCGCCGCCCGCGGTCGGCTCGCCCCACAGCTTCAGCGCGGTGGAGCGGGGCACGACGACCGACAGAAGCAGGTCAGCCTTGCGTTTCACGTCGTCGATGATGCCGACCACGGTGAACGGCTGGTCGCCGATGAACAACGCGGGCCGGGTCTCCAGGGTGGTGATACCGAGTCGCTCGGCCATGGAGGCACCGATCAGCACGACGGGCTGGGCGGTCTTCTCCGCGTAGGCGTCGTAGAGCCGTCCCTGCGCCACATGCGGCACCGCCGCCTCGATGACTCCCGGGGTCGCGGCGACGATGCTCGCCTGCTCGCCGCTCGCCGCGTCGCCGACCGGTGAGGAACGCACCCTGGCGTCGATGTTGCGGGTGTCCACCGTCCAGTACACGCCGGCGTGCTCGACACCGCCCAGCCTCTCGATGCGCGCGTCGGCGCCCTTCGGGAAGGCGAGGTGGACGAACTCGTTCTGCTCGATACCGATGTCCTCGACGTTGACCTCGGTGGCGGTCAGCATGTTGAACCGGGAGTCGATCTGCGACGAGGTGGTGGCGGTGAGCCCGAGGATCGCCACGAACGTGCCGACGCCGAGGACGGTCCCGAGCGCGGTGAGCGCGGAGCGGGCCGGGCGCTGCAGGATGCCGGCGAGGGACTCGCCCAGCAGGTCCCTGGGCGTGAAGACGGACGGCTCGACGGAGGATGCGGCCAAGCGGTCGCGGCGTCTCGGTCGCAGGGGCCACAGCTTCCTGCGGGGCCGACGGTGGTTCATGCGGTCACCTGCTCGTGCAGGACGCCGTCGCGGATGGCGACGGTACGGGCGCCGCGGGCGGCCACGGTCTGGTCGTGGGTGATGACCAGCACCGTCATTCCGCCGCGGTGGAGCTGTTTGAGCAGGCTGAGGACCGACTCGGCGTTCCTGCTGTCGAGGTTGCCGGTGGGTTCGTCGCACAGGAGCAGCGACGGCCGGGACACTAGGGCCCGGGCGATGGCGACGCGCTGGCGCTCACCGCCGGACAGGCGGGTGGGCAGGGCGTCGACGCGGTGGCCGAGGCCGACCTGTTCCAGGGCCTCGCGGGCGCGGTGGGTGCGGTCGGCGCGCGGGGTGCCGTTGTAGACCATGGCCAGCAGGACGTTCTCGCGGGCGCTGCGGTGCGGCAGCAGATGGAAGGACTGGAAGACGAAGCCGATACGGCGGCCCCGCAGCGCCGTGCGGTCACCGTCCTTGAGCGCCCCGATGTCGATACCGTCGAGGAGGTACGTTCCCTCGGTCGGGGCGTCGAGCAGTCCGGCTATGTTGAGGAACGTCGACTTCCCGGAGCCGGACGGACCGACCACCGTGACGAACTCGCCTTGTTCGATGCGCAGGTCGCAGGGCCTGAGTGCCGGTACCGGCGGCGGTCCCGGATAGGTGAGGGCGACCTGCCGGAACTCGATGACCGGCGGCGTACAGTATGCCATCACCGGCCGCCCGCAGCGCCGGACTTGACGCCGGTGACGACCTTGTCGCCTTCGGCCAGGCGCGCACCGCCCACCGGCTTGATCTCGACGTAGCCGTCACCGGTGGTGCCGGTCGTCACCTCCACTCGGCGCTGTTCACCGCCGGCTCCGACGACGGTGACGACGGTGCCGCCGTCGGAAGCGGCGGAGACCGCGGTGACCGGCACCACCAGCGCCGCGCCCTTGGTGGTGCCCGCCTCGATGGTCAGCCGTACGTCCTGGCCGACCGAGGTCACCGACAGTGCCTTGTCGGGCTCCACGACCATGAGGTAGCCCTGGCCACCGGCCGACTGGCCGTCGCCGCTCCCGGCGTCCTGGCCCGTACCGTCCGAGGAGGCCTGCTGCGCCGCGGCCGGGGTGTCCGCCACCGCCCGTACATGCGCGGCGGTTCGCGCACCGGTCTGCTCCTGGAGGACCTCCGCCTTCTGCCCGGCCCGTACGAGCCCCTTCTGGGCTTCCTGGAGGTAGCCCTGGACGACGAGCCGGCCGGCCGAGACCGTCATGACCTTGCCGGTGACCGTGGACCCGAGGACGGCGGAGACACCGTCCACGCGGGCGGGGAACCCGGACAGGTAGACCACTTCGGAGGCGGGGAGCATGGGGCCCGCCGCCGTCTGGGCCTGGGTCAGCCGGCCTCTCGCCCGCTCGAGGTCCTGGGCGGCGCGGTCCACGGCGCGGCGGGTTTCGTCGGTCGGGGTCTTGTCCCGGGCGTCCTTCGCGTCCTGCCAGGCCCGTTCGGCTGCCGTCACGGCGTCCTGCGCGTCCTGGACGACGGTGGCGGCGTCACTCTCGGCGGACACCGGGCTGTATCCGATCGACGCGTAGAAGGCGGCCAGCGCCTGCCGGGTTCCGGCCCCGAACGTGCCCCGGGCGTCGGAGCCCGTTGCATACCCCACCCCCGCCAGCGCGGACTGGAGTTGGGCCACGTCGTCACCGGTGGCGCCGGGCTTGAGGTCGCGGTAGACCGGCACTTTGCCCTTGAGCGCGAAGACCGGGCGGCCCGAGACCTCGACCAGGACCTGTCCGGCCCTGATCTCGGTGCCCACCCGCTTGGGCACCTTGGTGACCACGGCTCCGCTGGTGCCGGTACCGCCCGAGCCGGACGCGGTGACGTCGACGGACTGTCCCGCGACCACTGTTCCGCGCAGGATGACGGAGTCCTTCAGCACGCGCTTCTCCACCGGTGCGGTCAGCACGTCCTCCTCGGGCGCCTTGGCCTCGGCGGCGGCCTGCGCGGGGGACTTCACCACGAACGAGGCGGCGATCCCGGCGCCGGTCAGCAGCAGCGCGCCACCCGCTACCAGGGCCACCCACCTGCGACGCCGGGACAGGCCGGAGCCGGCCACGGAGGCAGGCGTATCGGACACATCGGCTATACCGCTCGCGCGAGGTACGTCAGGGGCATCGGGTTCCAACACTGTGCCTCTCCAGGCCGACTCTTTTGGTTCTTGGACGCGTTGAGGGACCCGATGCGTTACGAAATTTCGGCAGCCAGCTTCAGCTGCTTCTCGATCGTCTTCTTGACCTCGGCCAAGGCCTCGGCGTTCTGCTCGATCATCTGCTTCTCGTAGGCGACGTCGACCGAATACCAGATGCCCAGGACGTTGTACTTCTGCTTGCAGGCGACGTCGGCCGAGGCGACCTGCTGCTCGCGCGAGGTGGCCGTGACGGTCTTCTGCCACTCGGGGTCGTCGCCGGCCTTCATCGGGTCGGCGTACGTGTACCCCTTCTCCTTCATGCACTGCGACCACTTGGCGAACACCGCGCGCACCCGCGAGTCCGTGTACGACTTGTCCCAGCTCTCGGTGTTGACCTTCACCACGATCTCCGCGTCGCCGTAGCGGTTCGGTCCAGAGACACCCACCTTCCGGTCGGCCTCGCCGAGACAACCGCCTGCCGGGACCTTCTGCCCGTTGTAGTCCTGACCGCCCTTGGCCGCTGCCGAGCCCGGCTTCACCTTGGGGTCGGTGGTCCCGGTGAGCACCATGGTCGCCGCCGGGGACATCTTCTGCGGGCTGGGCTTGACCACCGGCTTCTCGGAGCCGGCGGGCTTGTAGCCGTGCACGGCCACGGCTTCGGCGTCCGTGACGCCGTATCGGAACTGAGTGATGCTCTTGGGCTGGAACGCCCCCTCCATGGACTGGTCCTGATACGTGAGGCCGAACCGCTGCATGCACTTCTGGCGAAGCACCACGACGGCCTTGTCCATCTGGTCCGTCTGGTCCTTGCTGAGCAGGTACGCCTCGATGGGCAGCGGTTGGTCGGTCACCGAGCTGAGCTTCGGTGTGGAGGCGACCTTCGGAGTCGACCCGCCCTTGCCCGAGTCGCCCGAGTCGGACGACGAACTGCAGCCGACCATGGTGGCCAGGGCAACGGCACTGCCGAGCACGGCGAGGAACGGGGGAAGAAGGCGCCTGCGCATGCTGATGCTCATCCTTGAGGTGACGTTGAGGTGGTCGTCGCTACACTGCGGGAGGGGTGTGCTGCCCAGCTGCATTGGGCAGCACACCCCTTTTTCTCGCCGTCCACCGGAACGCGGATGAACGGATCAAGCGGGAACTACAGACGTCGGCCTAGTAGAACTTGCCGGACGCGTTGTCGTTCTTGAGCGTGGTATTCAGGTTGGCCGCACCGCCTGCGCCGATGGACTGGGAAGCGCCCAAGTAGCTGCTGTTGAAATACAGGCGGATGCCGTTGTAGAAGTCCCAGTTGTCCACCGACGCGGTGTTGTTCTTGACGGCGATACCGGCACCGTTGCTACCTGCAGCGCTGGCGCTGAAGTAGTAGCTGGCGTAGTTGGGGATGTTGAAGTACTGCCGGTAGAACGCGCCCTTGTAGTCGCTGTTGTAGTACAGGCACGCGTAACCGCTGGTGCAGGGCTCCCCGGCGGCGCTGGCGGTGCCCGCCGTGGCGAGACCGGTGCCGAGGCCCGCGAGGGCCAGGGTTCCGGCGATGGCCAGGTTTCTGATGCGCATGAAGTTCCCTCCCGAAGATGCTGGGTTGCTCAACACCCGCTGATTTCCAGGGGTGTTGCACAGTCGAGCGACCTCGCGGCCGTGATCGACCGGTGCGAAGAGAGAACGTAAGTGGCCCCGAAGCGGGAGGCAACGAAGTTGATCGTGGATGGCGCAAAGTGACCGGCCATGTCGCACGTGTGAGCACAGCGGCGCACCACGCACCAGCCACCCCGCCACGAACACGCAGGTACGGCAGGCTCTACGGGCCGCAATCCGCCCCACGGCCCGCTGTCGGGAGCGCGCTCCAGCCCTCCCGACATCGAGCCTGATCTGCTGAAAAATACGGCAAGCGGAATACAACACCTTGAATGGACCGTTCGATTCCGTCAGTCCCAAAGGTGCGAAACAGCCGCCTCGGACGCCCGAGGTTGGCCGGTTACATGCGCTCCACAAGCAGGTTTCATTTACTCCACAAGGCCGGACATCGGCGTGGGCGAGGACGGTGGCGAGCGCCGACCAGGCCGGTCGGCGAGGATCCGCTGGGCGTGGTCGGGGACGGTGGTCGCACGTCGCCGACGAGAACGCGACGGACCTCCTCCCCGTCCGCCGTGACGCAGTGGCACCGCAAGGCCCGCCCGGCAGCAGGCGCGCGGAGTACCCGCCCCCGCGCTGGGCCACCTTCGACGCCCTCCGCGTCGCCGTGGGTCTGGCAGTTGACCGCGCCCGGCTCACCATCGAGTCCGACGCCATCGGCGAACGCGTCATCGCCTGGGGCGGCCGGTACAAGGTCGACTCCATCTCCGCCCTGGGCGACGGCGAACTCACAGACGCCAAGGTCGCCGGATACGTCGCCAAGTACGCGACCAAGAATGCTGAAGGTGCGGGCACCGTGGACCGCACCCTGATGTGCCGTCCCTGCTCCGGACGCGGCTACGTACGCGGACCCGACCGCTTCCACGACCGGTGCGCCGACTGCGGCGGCACCGGACAGGCCGAACCCATCAAGGCCCTGCCCGTCCAGCAGCACGTACGCCAGATGATCCGCGCCGCTTGGGCCCTCGGCCACCTGCCGGAGTTCGCCGAACTCAAGCTCTGGAAGTGGGCCCACATGCTCGGCTTCCGCGGCCACTTCTCCAGCAAATCCCGCGCCTACTCCACCACCCTCGGCGCTCTCCGCGACGTACGCCGCGCCTGGCGACTGGCCCAAGCAGAAGCCGCCCGCGCCCGCGCCGGCCACCCCACCACCGACGACACCACTCTCGTCACCAACTCCTCCTGGACCTACCTCGCCAGCGGCTACCGCCCCGGCGAAGAACTACTCGCCGCCCAAATCCGCCACGACATCGCCCAAGCGCGCGACGAAGCCGAGCGAGTCAAGACAGAAGGAGAGGTATGGAGGTGACTACCGCGACCGAGTCTCCCGCGCGGCGGTTGATGACGTGTGATGAAGAAGCCGTCGACCGCTGGATTGAGCGCTGCTTGCGGGACGCACCGCCACTCGGTGACTCCCAGCTTCGCCGGATAGGGGAGATCCTCGGAGTCTCTCTCACTCGGCAGAACGCCACACCGGCCTGAGCTGGTCCACGTCGAACAGCTTCCGGCCCTTGCCGCTCGGCTCAGCGATGACGGCGTGAAGCACACGCTTGATCATCTCTCGCTTCTGGGTGAGCGTCTTCCCTTCCCATTCCACGTCGATATCCGCAGTGGCTTGCTCGGCAGCCGCGACCAGTGCCTGATGCGCGGCCTGGTCGGCGCGCAGCTCCTTGACGAGCGAGTCGAGAGCGGGGAGATTGCGGAAGAAGGCCTCGTCGTCGATCTCGCCGGTCTGCCAACGTTGTTCGAGAGCATTCCTTCGCCTGACAGCGGCCCCCAGCTCGTCGCCCCTCGTCCAGTCGGGGACCTCCTGAGCAGCGGCGGTGGCATCCTTCTTGAGCTTCGCCCGGACCAGCCGCTCTATGTGCTTGTCCGTCTCATCGCCGCGCTTGTACGTCTTGTTGCAGCCACCGTCCACGGTCTTCTTGCACATGTACGCGTGCTTGTAGCTGACCCAGTCGTTTGCCTTGATGCCGATCATCTTGTTGTTGCAGGTGGTCCCGTCGTCCAGCACGCTGCCGCAGCGAAGGATGCTGGTCAGCAAGTACTTGTGGACAAGACCGCCGCGAGGCTGGCCGGTGCCTCGGCCGCGCTTTCTGATCGTGGCCGCGACGGCGAACCACTCTTTGGCAGTGATGATGGCTTCCCACTCACCCACGATGGGTTGCCCATCGTCGCCGCGCACCAACTCGCCCTTGATCTCGCGGTAACCGCAGAGTCGGGCGTTGAGGAGTACCTGCTTCACGGTGGCGTACTGGAACGGATTGCCCCGGCTGGTGAGGAACCCCGCCTCTTTCCACTGCGCGGTGACTTCGCTGACCGATGCCCCAGCGATCACGTCCTTGACGGCCTTGCGGATCGCATCCGCTTCCTTGGGTCGAAGCGTGATCTTGTCATCGTCCCAGCCGAACGGGCGCCACGCGGAAACCGACTGTCCCCGGATCGCACGGTTGTGATGGCTGGTGCGACTGCGGCGCTGCTTCTTCCTCGTCTCGGCGAGCGACATGGCGACGCCCACCAGCCCTTTGACCTCAAACCCCTCGGCGTAGAGGTCCTGGAGCCCGTTGGAGTCGAAGTAGACCCGCTCAGGGTAGGCGGTGAAGGCGCGGAGGTACCGTTCCCAGTCGCCGGTACAGCCGGTCATCGTTGATCGCCATGACGCCGTGGATGGGGTAGCCCTCTGGGGTGCGGCCTGTGTTCAGGTCCACAAGCATCTGCTCGAAGTCGTCCCGGACTACTTCCTCTTTGCTGGCACTCTTGTCGTTGTCCGTGTACCGGTAGACGACCAGCCAACCGAGCGCCTTCGCCTTGGCCATAAGCTCGCGGTGCTGGTCCTCGATGCCGTGAGCATCTTTTGCGCGTCCGTCGAAGGAGATGCGCGCGTAGCAGACGACGCACTTGAGCGCCGGGTCCGCGGCCAGCATCGCCTGGACTTCGGCCACTGACAGCACGTCGGCCGGCACACCTCGAAGCCTGCTGACGACCTCGTCCCGTGTGGCCACATCTCGATGAAGATCTCGCAGGACATCCGCCGTGAACACGGTGCCAGCCGGGCTGGGATCGCCGAGGGGATGGCGCAGAAGTCGAAGGAGTTCGCGCAGGCGGGGAACCGGGTGTACCTGCCGATCGCGGACTGAGTCTCGGCGTGTGCGGGCGTCCCCGGCGCCCCGGCCCGGTGGGTGCGGGACGGGGTGGCGGGGTGCGCGCCGGGCCTTCGGGGGCGAGGTGCCGCCCTCGGCGTGAGAGCGCGGGGCGCTGGTTACTCCGGTTGGTGTTCCGGGCCTCCGTAGTCCGGGCTGCTGAAGTCGGGACTGGAGAAGCGCGGGCGGCGGCTCGGGGCTCCGTCGTCCGGGCTGCTGAAACCTGGTCGGCCGTAGCCGAGTTGCGGCATGCGACCGGTCGGCGACGCCGGGCCCGTATGCCCCGGTGCGGGGGAGCGCGGGTCGGCGAGCGCGTCGCGCAGGAACGGCAGGATGCCCCGTTCGAGCAGGGCCTCCTCCCAGGCTTCCCTGGCCTGGGCGACCTCTTCGCCCAGTTCGGCGTAGGCGCCGCTGTCGAGCGAGGGGCGGTTGCGCAGCGCGGTGAGCAGCAGCCCGGCGGCGGCGGCGAGGATCGCGGCCGCGGTCAGGGCACCGAACACCCAGCCCGCGGTGATCATGGACTGGGCGAACGCCTGGGTCGGGTCCAGCATCCTCAGGATGTAGCCGACGAGCAGGAAGAGGGCCGCGGCGGTCCCGGCGAGGACAGGAGCGAGCACCGCGACGACGGCGCCCGCGCCCGCGCCGTGGGCCTCGGTGACCTCGCCCAAGGTGGCGGCTGGTCGGGCGGGCCCGCCCGACTCGGCCGAGTCGGCCTCGATGAGGGAGGACGGGACGGCCGGCGCCGGCCGGCGCAGTTCCTCGCGGACCTTGACGTAGTGGTGGTACTCGGTCGACGCGGCCGCCGTTATGACAGCGGTGGCGCTCAGCGCCATGGTGCGCAGTTGTTCCGAGTTGAGCCGCTGCCCGGCAGCGGCCAGTTCCGGGTGGTGTGGGGCGGAGCGCAGCGCCTCATCGAGGATCCGCTCGTATTCCTGGCGGTCCTCGCTCAGCAGGTGCTGCGGAACGCTGTTCATGTGCATCCCCCGATGCTCCGTAGGGCTTGGGGCTCGCATGGCGGCGAGCCGTCGGGCAGAAACGGAGGGGAGCCTGCTACGGATAAGCCGATGGTAGAGCCGTGACGGCGCGCGGTGACAGGGGGTTTCCACAAATTGGATGCCGACCTGCGCGGTCGTCTCGACAGGCGGGCTGCCCGGTGAACGGTCAGATGTCGAGGGGCAGTTGCTGGACCAGCAGCTTTCCGGCCATGGTTACGCCGCCGTCCATGGCGATGGCGAGTCCGTCGGCATAGATGTGCGGTCCCTCCACGACCGGACCCGCGGACTCCTCACCGTCCTCGGAACCGACTTCGCCCAGCAGATAGGGAATGGGGCTGTGGCCGTGAACGATACGGGTGCCGCCGTACGTATCGAGCAGGGAGCGCACGGCGTCGGCGCCGCCCTCGTCGCGGAAGGAGAAGCGCTTGGTGAACTTGCGGAACAGATCCCAGACTTCGTTCGCGTCGTTGCGGGTGAGCGTCTCGCGGACGGTGTCGTTGACCTCTTCGATCGAGGCACCGTAGTCGAGATAGGAGGTGGTGTCGGAGTGCACGAGCAGGTAGCCGTCGACCGCCTCGACGGCGTCGAGACGGGCCATCCACTGGAGGTGGTGGTCCCGGAGACGGTCCATGTCGGACTTCTGGCCGCCGTTGAGCAGCCAGGCCGCCTGGAAGGTCGCGGTGCCCGCGCCGGAGTTGACGGGGGTGTCGCCGAACCGCTTGGCGCCGAGCAGCAGCAGCTCGTGGTTGCCCATGAGGGCCTTGCAGTAGCCGCCGGCCGCGGCCGCCTCCGCGGACAACCGCATCACGAGGTCGATGACGCCGATGCCGTCCGGGCCGCGGTCGGTGAAGTCGCCGAGGAACCACAGCCGCGCGGTGCCCGCGCACCACTGGCCGGCGGAGTCGACGAGTCCCTTCTCCTGGAGCGCGGCGACCAGCTGATCCAGGTAGCCGTGCACGTCACCGACGACGTAGAGGGGGCCCGGGCCGGTGGCGGACTGCCGGGTCGGCGCGGAGACCGGGTCGACCGCCACCTGAAGCGTGTCACCGCGCTTGATGACCGGCAGGTCGCGCTCGGTGGGCGTGTACGCGGCCGGGTAGCCCTCCTTGGGCGCCGCGGGCGCCGCTGGGGCCTCCTCGGGCGGCCGGACCGTTTCGGCGGGCTGCGTGCCGTGGGCGTACGGACCGGTCTCGTTCACGTACGCGGGAACCCGGAAGTCGCGCAGCGTAGCCGTCCGCTCCACCTCGGGTCCCTGACCGGCCCCCTGAGTCATCGACCCCTCCACCATCGCGCCGCCTGTGCACCGCTTCGGACTGCCTGGTCGCAGCGGCCCGCGGTGTCGTGGGCCCATCATAGGAACGCGGATCGCGCCATGTGATGACCCAGGGGTGGTGAATCGGGACTGGACTCCGGTTCACCGTGGCTTTCGCCCCGATTGGACAGACTTCGGCAATCCCGCGGCCACCCGTGTCCTAACGGTCCTCCGACACGCGGGGCGGGCTGACCGTCCTGCGCTGGGTACGCCGCTGGGACGAGGTCCGCACGATCAGCTCGGTCGGTATGACCTGCTCGACCGGTTGGTCCGACTCGACCCCTTCGATGGCGTCGATGAGGAGCTGGACGACCGCCGTGCCGATCCGGCGCGGCTTCAGGGAGAGCGTGGTGATGGGCGGGTCGGTGCTGGCGTACACCGTGGACTCGCTGCAGCACACCAGCAGCAGGTCGTCGGGGACGCGCAGGCCGTAGCGGCGGGCGGCGGCGAGCAGATCGGTGCCGTTGGGGTCGAACAGTCCGTAGACGGCGTCGGGCCGGTCGGGGCGGGCCAGCAGCCGGTCGGCGGCGACGGCGCCCGCGCACGGGTCGTGGGCGGGGTAGGCCTCGTACACCGGGTCCTGGCCGACGAGCTTGCACCACTGGAGGTAGGCGGTCGTCGACAGGTGGGTGTAGGTGTCCGTCGTGGTGCCGGTGAGCAGGCCGATACGGCGGGCGCCGGCCTCGGCGAGGTGGTCGAGGATGCCGAGGACGGCGGCTTCGTGGTCGTTGTCGACCCAGGCGGTGACCGGGAGCGGGCCGGCCGGGCGGCCGTCGCTGACCACCGGTAAGCCCTGCCGCACCAGCTCGCTGACGACCGGATCCTGGTCGGAGGGGTCGATGACGACCGTGCCGTCCAGGGCGACGTTCGACCACACGTCGTGGCGCGAGGTCGCGGGCAGGATGACGAGGGCGTAGCCGCGGGCGAGCGCGGCCGAGGTGGCGGCGCGGGCCATCTCGGCGAAGTACGCGAACTCGGTGAAGGTGAAAGGTTCATCCCCGTACGTCGTCACGGTCAGGCCGATGAGGCCCGACTTGCCGGTACGGAGAGTGCGGGCCGCGGCCGAGGGGCGGTACCCCAGCCGGTCGGCGACCTCGCGGACGTGGCGCCGGGTGGCGTCGGGGAGGCGCCCCTTGCCGTTGAGGGCGTCGGAGACGGTCGTGATGGATACTCCGGCGGCGGCGGCCACGTCTCTGATGCCCGCCCGGCCCGGCCGGCTCCCTCGGCGTGAGGTTTCCGCGCGGCTCACCTGGTGCTTCCCTGCTGCTGTCATGGCGAGCCGATAGTAGGGCTCTTGCGGTGGGGTAGTGCGGACGCATATGCACGCGTTGACAGGCACGTTTCTGCATGGTCGTTGTGGTCCAAGTGCCTTTGAAACCATGGCAGTTACCCGGTGTCATGTTAGGACGTGACGCGGTGGCGCGTATGGGCCTGCCGACCCCTCGATGTCTCGAAGAGGTCTCAACTCACCTTCACGAGGGATGCGCGCCACGGCGCAAGCCACCGGCGCATAGATATATGTGGACGCGCCCCCCATTTCGTATGCATTCGCATGAAGACGTCGCTGATGTCGGTGTGACGGACGAAGCCGGCCTCGCGCACGAGTGATGGCTTCCGACCCATACGCAGCGGCGCCCAATCCTCATAAGGTGTGCAGTATTGGATGCCGGTGGTGGTCACGAGGAGGACTGCGGTGAGCGAGACAAGCCCGAAGCTGCGCGCCGAGCTGGAGGGTATCCCCACCTACAAGCCGGGGAAGCCCGCTGCGGCCGGCGGTCCGGTGGCGTACAAGCTGTCCTCGAACGAGAACCCCTACCCGCCGCTGCCAGGGGTCATGGAGACGGTGACGGCGGCCGCCTCCTCCTTCAACCGCTACCCGGACATGGCGTGCACGGCCCTGACCAACGAGCTGGCCGAGCGCTTCGGCGTGCCGGCCTCGCACGTGGCCACGGGCACCGGTTCCGTCGGTGTCGCCCAGCAGCTGATCCAGGCCACCAGCGGCCCCGGCGACGAGGTCATGTACGCCTGGCGGTCCTTCGAGGCGTACCCGATCATCACGCAGATCAGCGGGGCGGCGTCCGTGCGGGTCCCGCTGACGCCGGGCGATGTGCACGATCTGGACGCGATGGCGGACGCGATCACCGAACGCACGCGCCTGATCTTCGTCTGCAACCCGAACAACCCGACCGGCACGGTGGTGCGGCGGGCCGAGCTGGAACGGTTCCTCGACCGCGTGCCCTCCGATGTGCTGGTGGTCCTGGACGAGGCCTACCGCGAGTTCATCCGCGATGCCGAGGTGCCGGACGGGGTGACGCTCTACCGCGACCGGCCGAACGTCTGCGTGCTGCGCACGTTCTCGAAGGCCTACGGGCTCGCCGGGCTGCGCGTCGGCTTCGCCATCGCCCACGAGCCGGTGGCGGCGGCGCTGCGCAAGACGGCCGTGCCGTTCGGCGTGAGCCAGCTGGCGCAGGAGGCGGCGATCGCCTCGTTGCGCGCCGAGGACGAGCTGCTGGGGCGGGTCGGCTCGCTGGTGTGCGAGCGCACCCGTGTGGTCGACGCGCTGCGCGCCCAGGGCTGGACGGTGCCCGAGACGCACGCCAACTTCGTGTGGCTGCGGCTGGGGGAGCGGACGGTCGCCTTCGCCGGGGCCTGCGAGCGGGCCGGCGTGGTGGTCCGGCCGTTCCCCGGTGAGGGCGTGCGGGTCACCGTCGGGGAGACCGAGGCGAACGACATCTTCCTGAAGACGGCGGAGGCGTTCCGCAAGGAGGCCTGATCCGGTCGGGCTGGATCCGGTCAGGTCTGGGTCGGCAGGTCTGATCCGGTCGGGCCTGAGCCGGCTCTCGGCCGGCCGAGAGCGTCGCGGCGTTCGCGAGGAGGGGGTCCCCCCAGGGCTTGGGGGGACCCCCCCGTCGTTGTTCGAAAACAGGTGCGCCATAATTGCTTGTGAATGTGAACGCGTTCACAAGCGGGTCCGATTGTTGCCTGTTGTGCAGGACACATCGGGATGAACCGCCGCCGTGATCGCGGTGACGTAAGGAGAGTGACGACGTGAACCTGGCGTTGGCGCCGGAGACACTGGCGCGCTGGCAATTCGGCATCACGACCGTCTACCACTTCCTGTTCGTTCCCCTGACGATCTCGCTGGCCGCCCTGACGGCCGGTCTGCAGACCGCCTGGGTGCGCACGGAGAAGGAGAAGTACCTCAGGGCCACCAAGTTCTGGGGCAAGCTCTTCCTGATCAACATCGCCATGGGCGTGGTCACAGGCATCGTGCAGGAGTTCCAGTTCGGCATGAACTGGTCGGACTACTCGCGCTTCGTCGGTGACATCTTCGGTGCCCCGCTCGCCTTCGAGGCACTGATCGCGTTCTTCTTCGAGTCCACGTTCATCGGACTGTGGATCTTCGGCTGGGACAAGCTGCCCAAGAAGATCCACCTGGCCTGCATGTGGATGGTGTCGCTCGGCACGATTCTGTCGGCGTACTTCATCCTCGCGGCCAACTCGTGGATGCAGCACCCCGTCGGCTACCGGATCAACGAGACCAAGGGCCGCGCCGAACTCACCGACTTCTGGGCGGTGCTGACCCAGAACACGGCACTCAGCCAGGCCTTCCACACACTCTCCGCCGCCTTCCTGACCGGTGGCGCCTTCATGGTCGGCATCGCCGCCTACCACCTTGCCCGCAAGAAGCACGTGCGCGAGATGAAGACCTCGCTGCGGCTCGGCCTGGTCACGGTCGTCATCGCCGGACTGCTCACCGCGGTCAGCGGTGACGTCCTCGGCAAGGTCATGTTCAAGCAGCAGCCGATGAAGATGGCTGCGGCCGAGGCGCTGTGGGACGGACAGGAGCCGGCGCCGTTCTCGGTCTTCGCCTACGGCGATGTGGACAAGGGCCACAACACGGTGGCCGTCGAGATCCCCGGCCTGCTGTCCTTCCTGGCCAACGACGACTTCACCTCCTACGTCCCCGGCATCAACGACGTCAACAAGGCCGAGCAGGAGCAGTTCGGGCCCGGCGACTACCGGCCCAACATCCCCGTCGCCTACTGGGGATTCCGCTGGATGATCGGGTTCGGCATGGCGTCCTTCGCCATCGGCCTCGCGGGACTGTGGCTGACCCGCAAGAAGTTCCTGCTGCCCCGGCATCTGCGGGTCGGCGACGACGAGGTGCCCCATCTGGTGCTGCTGCCGAACAAGGCACTCGGCCCGCGGCTGACCACCTGGTACTGGCGCATCGCCATCTGGACGCTGGCCTTCCCGCTGATCGCCAACTCCTGGGGCTGGATCTTCACCGAGATGGGCCGCCAGCCGTGGGTCGTCTACGGCGTGCTGCAGACCCGGCACGCGGTCTCCCCCGGTGTCTCCCAGGGCGAGGTCCTCACCTCGATGACCGTCTTCACGCTGCTCTACGCCGTTCTCGCCGTGATCGAGGTCAAGCTGCTGGTGAAGTACGTGAAGGGCGGTCCGCCCGAGCTCACGGAGGCCGACCTCAACCCGCCCACGAAGATCGGCGGCGACGAGCGTGACGCCGACAAGCCGATGGCCTTCTCGTACTAGGCCGAGGGAGCTGCACAGTCATGGAACTGCACGACGTCTGGTTCGTCCTCATCGCCGTCCTGTGGACCGGCTACTTCTTCCTGGAGGGCTTCGACTTCGGGGTCGGCATCCTCACCAAGCTGCTCGCCCGGAACCGGCCCGAGAAGCGGGTCCTGATCAACACCATAGGCCCGGTCTGGGACGGGAACGAGGTCTGGCTGCTCACGGCGGGCGGTGCCACCTTCGCCGCCTTCCCGGAGTGGTACGCCACGCTCTTCTCCGGCTTCTATCTGCCGCTGCTCGTCATCCTGGTCTGCCTGATCGTGCGCGGAGTCGCCTTCGAGTACCGGGCCAAGCGGCCGGAGGAGAACTGGCAGCGCAACTGGGAGAACGCGATCTTCTGGAGCTCGCTGATCCCCGCCTTCCTGTGGGGTGTGGCCTTCGGCAACATCGTGCACGGTGTGAAGATCGACCGGAACCTCGAGTACGTCGGCGGTGTCGGAGACCTGCTCAACCCGTACGCGCTCCTCGGCGGACTGGTCACCCTGACGCTGTTCACCTTCCACGGCACGGTGTTCACGGCCCTGAAGACCGTCGGTGACATCCGCGAGCGGGCGCGGAAGCTGGCTCTGCGCGTGGGTCTGGTGACGGCCGTGGCGGCGTTGGCCTTCCTGCTGTGGACCCAGGCCCACACGGGCAACGGCAGGAGCCTGGTGGCGCTTCTCGTGGCGGTGGTCACCCTGGTGTCCGCGCTCGCGGCGAACCAGGCGGGGCGCGAGGGCTGGGCGTTCGCGCTGTCGGGCGTCACCATCGTGGCCGCCGTGGCGATGCTGTTCCTGTCGCTCTTCCCGAACGTCATGCCGTCCACGCTCAACGCGGACTGGAGCCTGACGGTCACCAACGCCTCGTCCAGCCCGTACACCCTGAAGATCATGACCTGGTGCGCCGGGATCGCCACACCGATCATCCTGCTCTACCAGGGGTGGACCTACTGGGTGTTCCGTAAGCGGATCGGCACGCAGCACATCGCCGAACCCGCGCACTGAGTCCGGTGAGGGTGTGTTTCACGTGAAACACACCCTCTGGGCCGAAGGGCATGTTCTCCATGAAACCGATCGATCCGCGACTTCTGCGTCACGCCCGTGCCACCCGGCTCTTCCTGGTGGCCGTCGTCGGGCTGGGCGCCATCGGGGCATGCCTGGTCATCGCTCAGGCGATGCTCATCGCCGAGGTGGTGGTGGGCGCCTTCCAGCACCGGATGCCGGTCGCCGAACTCCGCACTCCCCTGCTGCTGTTGGCCGTCGTCGCCTGCGGCCGTGCGTTGGTCTCCTGGCTGACCGAGCTGGCCGCCCACAGGGCGAGCGCGGCGGTGAAGTCCGAGCTGCGCGGGCGCCTGCTGGAGCGGGCGGCGGCGCTCGGCCCCGGCTGGCTGAGCGGGCAGCGCACGGGCTCGCTCGTGGCCCTGGCGACGCGCGGTGTCGACGCCCTGGACGACTACTTCTCGCGCTATCTGCCGCAGTTGGGGCTGGCCGTGGCCGTCCCGGTGGCGGTGCTCGTCCGGATCGTGACGGAGGACTGGGTCTCGGCGGCCATCATCGTCGCCACCCTGCCCCTCATCCCCGTCTTCATGATGCTGATCGGCTGGGCCACGCAGTCCCGCATGGACCGTCAGTGGCGGCTGCTGTCCCAGCTGTCGGGGCACTTCCTGGACGTCGTCGCGGGACTGCCGACCCTGAAGGTGTTCGGCAGGGCCAAGGCACAGGCGGAGTCGATCCGGCGCATCACCGGGGAGTACCGGCGGGCGACCATGCGCACGCTGCGGATCGCCTTCCTGTCCTCCTTCGCCCTGGAGCTGCTTGCCACGCTGTCGGTGGCGCTGGTCGCCGTGACGATCGGCATGCGGCTCGTGAGCGGCGACATGGACCTCTACATCGGGCTGGTCATCCTCGTGCTCGCGCCCGAGGCCTATCTCCCGCTGCGTCAGGTGGGCGCGCAGTACCACGCGGCGGCGGAGGGGCTGGCGGCCGCCGAGGAGATCTTCGCGGTGCTGGAGACCCCGGTGCCGGAGTCCGGCACCGGGACCGTGGACGCCGGGGCCCTGACCTTCGAGGACGTGAGCGTCCGCTATCCCGGTCGGTCCGCGGACGCGGTGACGGATGTGTCCTTCTCGGTGCGGCCGGGGGAGACGGTCGCGCTCGTCGGCCCGAGCGGTGCGGGCAAGTCGACGCTGCTGAACGTCCTGCTGGGGTTCGTGAAGCCCAGTGCGGGCCGGGTGCGCGTCGCGGAAGCCGATCTCGCCGACGTCGACCTGGAGCAGTGGCGTTCGCGCATCGCCTGGGTGCCGCAGCGGCCGCACCTGTACGCGGGAACGATCGCCGAGAACGTACGGCTGGCGCGGCCCGACGCGGACGACGCCGCCGTACGCGGAGCGCTGGCCGACGCCGGTGCGCTGGAGTTCGTGGACGCGCTGCCGGAGGGACTGGACACCCTGCTCGGAGAGGACGGGGCCGGGCTCTCCGCCGGGCAGCGGCAGCGGCTCGCGCTCGCCCGGGCCTTCCTCGCCGACCGTCCCGTCCTGCTGCTCGACGAGCCGACGGCGGCCCTGGACGGAGCGACCGAGGCGGAGGTCGTGGACGCGGTGCGGCGGCTGTCCGCGGGCCGGACGGTGCTCCTGGTGGTGCACCGGCCCGCACTGCTGGACGTGGCGGACCGGGTCGTGCGTCTCGACGGGACGGAGTCCCGCGGGGCGGCGCCGGCTGTGGCCCGCACCGCCGAGGCACGCCCCGTGCGAACGGCCGAACCCGGACCGGCCTCGGCTCCGATCGAACCCGGGACCGAGGCCACCACCGTCGCGCGCGGCGTCCTCGCCCGGGTTCGGGCGATGTCCGGTCCCCGGCGCGGCCGACTCGCCCTCGCCCTGCTCCTGGGCAGTCTGGCGCTCGGCAGCGCGGTCGGGCTGATGGCGACCTCCGGGTGGCTCATCTCACGGGCGTCCCAGCAGCCGCCCGTGCTCTACCTGATGGTGGCCGTCACGGCGACCAGGGCCTTCGGCATCGGGCGTGCGGTCTTCCGGTACGCGGAGCGGCTGGTCTCGCACGACGCGGTGCTGCGGATGCTCGCCGACACTCGGGTGGCCGTCTACCGGAGGCTGGAGCGGTTGGCGCCCGCCGGGCTGCGTCGGATGCGCCGCGGCGATCTGCTGACGCGGCTCGTCGCCGACGTGGACGCGCTCCAGGACTACTGGTTGCGCTGGCTGCTGCCCGCCGGCGCGGCCCTGACCGTGTCCGCCGCCTCCGTCGCCTTCACGGCCTGGCTGCTGCCGGAGGCCGGGGCGGTGCTCGCGGCCGGCCTGCTCGCGGCCGGGGCAGGCGTCCCGCTGGTCACCGGGGCCGTGGCCCGGCGTGCCGAGCACCGGCTCGCTCCCGCGCGCGGCGCCCTCGCCACCCGCGTGACCGAACTGCTCACCGGAACCGCCGAACTGGCCGTCGCGGGCGCCCTGCCCACCCGCATCACCGAGACCCGGCGGGCCGACCGGCTGCTCACCCGGATCGCCTCGCGCGCCGCCACCGCCACCGCCCTCGGCGACGGGCTCACCGCGCTGATCTCCGGACTGACCGTCGCGGCGACCGCCCTCGTCGGCGCCCAGGCGGTCACCGACGGACGGCTCGGCGGCGTGACCATGGCCGTCGTCGTCCTCACCCCGCTGGCCGCCTTCGAAGCCGTCCTCGGCATGCCGCTCGCCGTGCGCTACCGGCACCGGGTACGCCGCAGCGCGGAGCGGGTGTACGAGGTCCTGGACGCCCCCGAGCCCGTCCGTGAACCGGAGCGGCCCCGGCAGGCGCCCGCCTCGCCGTTCCCGCTTGCCGTCAGGAACCTGACGGCGCGGTACGCGGGGCAGGACCGGGCGGCGCTCGCCGGACTCGACCTGACGCTCCAGGAGGGCCGCAGGGTCGCCGTGGTCGGGCCGTCCGGCTCCGGCAAGACGACGCTCGCCCAGGTGCTGCTGCGCTTCCTCGACGCGGAGACGGGCACATACACCCTCGGCGGCGTCGACGCCCACGCTGTGGACGGCGACGACATACGGCGGCTGGTCGGGCTGTGCGCCCAGGACGCGCATCTCTTCGACAGCTCGGTCCGCGAGAACCTGCTGCTCGCGAAGAAGGACGCGACCGAGGCCGAACTGCGGGACGCCCTCGCCCGGGCCCGGCTGCTCGGCTGGGTGGACGCCCTGCCCGACGGACTCGACACGCTCGTCGGCGAGCACGGTGCCCGGCTGTCGGGCGGACAGCGTCAGCGACTGGCCCTGGCCCGCGCGTTGCTCGCCGACTTCCCGGTGCTGGTGCTCGACGAACCCGCCGAACACCTCGACCTGGCGACCGCCGACGCGCTCACCGGAGATCTGCTGGCCGCCACCGAGGGCCGTACGACGCTGCTCATCACCCACCGCCTGGCCGGGCTGGCGGCCGTGGACGAGGTGATCGTCCTCGACGAGGGGCGCGTCGTCCAGCGGGGACCGTATGCCGAGCTGGCCGCGCTGCCGGGACCGCTGCGTCGGATGGCCGAACGGGAGGCGCAGACGGAGCTGCTGGTGGGCGCGCCGTAGCGACCCGTTCGTGGCCTCCCCCGGCGGGCGGTCCGCCCGCTACGGACGCTCCCCCAGCAGCCGCTCGATGACGATCGCGACCCCGTCCTCGTTGTTGGCGACCGTCCGTCCGGACGCCGCGGCGATCGCGGCGGGGTGCGCGTTGCCCATGGCGTAGGACCGGCCTGCCCAGGTGAGCATCTCCACGTCGTTCGGCATGTCGCCGAAGGCGACGACCTCCTCCTGCGAGATGCCGCGCTCGGCACAGCACAGGGCCAGAGTGCTCGCCTTGGAGACGTTCGGACCGCTGATCTCCAGCAGGGCGCTGGGGCTGGACCGGGTGATGGTGACGTGCTCGCCGGCGGCGAGGCGGGCGACGGTGAGGAAGGCGTCGGGATCCAGCGTGGGGTGGTAGGCGAGGATCTTCAGGATCGGCTGGCCGGCTCCGGCTCCGTCCGGCGCCAGCAGTTCCTCGGCCGGCGCGAGGACGTCGGCCATCTCCATGTGCAGCTTCGGATAGACCGGCTCCTGATGGAAGCCGTAGGTCTGCTCGACCGCGTACACCGTGCCCGGTGCCGCCTCGCGCACCAGCCGCACGGCGTCCAGCGCGTTCTCCCGGGCCAGCTCCCGCACCTTCACGAAGCGGTGGGCGCCGGAACCGCCGTGCAGGTCGACCACGGCGGCGCCGTTGCCGCAGATCGCCAGGCCGTGGCCGTGCACATGGTCGCTGACCACGTCCATCCAGCGGGCCGGGCGGCCGGTGACGAAGAAGACCTCGATGCCCGCCTCCTCGGCCGCGGCCAGGGCGGCGATCGTGCGCGGGGAGAGCGACTTGTCGTCGCGCAGCAGGGTGCCGTCGAGATCGGTGGCGATCAGCCGAGGCGGAACGCCGGGAGTGCCCCCCGGCTCGAACGAGGTCGAGAGCTGGGGTGAGGCCGGGGTCTCGGGCCGTCGAGTCGCTGAGGTCACCGCGTCATTGTCATCTATATGTCCGCACGATCGTGCGAGAGTTCGCACATTTGAGGGGTTGTCTCGGTCACGTCAGCTGGGAGGGGGCTTCCATGGCGATCCGCTCGAAGACCTTCTGGTCCGCGGCGAAGTCCGAGTCGGGGATCGGCCAGTGGATCACGATCTCGGTGAAACCCAGCTCCTGGTGGCGGCCCGCGAAGTCGACGAATGCGTCGAGGGACTCGAGCGGACGACCGCGGTCGGGGGTGAATCCGGTGAGCAGGACCTTGTCGAGCGCAGAGGCGTCACGGCCCGCCGCGGCACACGCGTCCGCGAGCTTCTCGGTCTGGGCGCGAATGGCTTGAACGGACTGCTCCGGCGTGCCGTTCTCGTACAGCTTCGGATCACCCGTGGTCACCCAGGCCTGCCCGTACCGTGCGGCGAGCCGCAGTCCGCGCGGCCCGGTCGCGGCCACGGCGAAGGGCAGCCGGGGCCGCTGCACACACCCGGGGATGTTGCGCGCCTCGTGCGCCGAGTAGAAGTCGCCCTCGTACGACACCGTGTCCTCGGTCAGCAGCCGGTCGAGCAGCGGAACGAACTCGGCGAAGCGGTCGGCCCGCTCCCGCGGCGTCCACGGCTCCTGACCCAGCGCGGTGGCGTCGAAGCCGGTGCCGCCCGCGCCGATGCCGAGGGTGATCCGGCCCCCGGAGATGTCGTCGAGAGAGATCAGCTCCTTGGCGAGGGTGACCGGATGCCGGAAGTTCGGCGAGGTCACCAGGGTTCCCAGCCGCATTCGGTCCGTCACGGCCGCGGCGGCGGTCAGCGTCGGCACGGCCCCGAACCACGGGCCGTCCCGGAAGCTGCGCCAGGACAGGTGGTCGTAGGTGTAGGCGGCGTGGAAGCCGAGCTGTTCGGCACGTGTCCATGCCGAACGGCCGCCCTCGTGCCAGCGGCGGTAGGGAAGGATCACGGTGCTCAGACGCAGACTCATGACCCCGAGCCTAAACACCCGTGGCTGTTTCACGTGAAACGGTCACCGCAGCCGGCCGGCGGCCATGGACTGAAGTGGATCAACGGGCCTCGGAAAACCGCAGGTACCGGGGCGGCACGGACTGCGTCAGCCACACACCGTTGGCGCTGACATGGAAGACATGGCCGTCGCGGTGCATGGCGGCCGCGTCCACCGCGAGGACGATCGGGCGACCGCGGCGGGCGCCGACCCGGGTCGCGGTCTCGCGGTCGGGCGAGAGGTGCACGTCATGCCTGTTCATCGGCCGCAGCCCCTCGCTGCGGATCGCCTCCAGGTTGCGGGCCACGGTCCCGTGGTAGAGGTACGGCGGCGGGGTCGCGGCCGGCAATCCGAGGTCGACCCCGATGCTGTGGCCCTGACTGGCACGGATACGGCTGCCCTCGACCGCGAAGCGCCGTTTGTCGTTGGTTGCGACCACATGGTCCAGTTCCCCGCGGCTGAACCGGAAGCCGTGCGCGGCCGCCGCCGCGATCAGCGCGTCGATCTCGACCCAGCCGCCCTCGTCGAGCGTGAGCCCGATCCTCTCGGGCTGGTGGCGAAGGTGCTTGGCGAGGTACTTCGACACCTTCACGGTGCGTCTTTCGTCCATGCCACCAGCGTGCCGGGAGAGACGCGGATCACGCAGGTCAATTTCGCCCGGGAGGTTTGATCCACAGCCAAGTGATGTTGTCCACAGGCAAGAGGTGCGAAGCTGTGGACAACTGGTCTCCGATTCAGGGGTGTTGGCCCGGATCCGCGGCACCCAGCGGCGGCTTCGCCCGTGCGAGCCGGCGCCGCGCCCGCGGAGTGAAGCGGGACATCGCGCGGAGGAGACGGGCCTCCGGCGTCACCGGTACCACCGCCTCGTCGTGCACGACCGCGCGCAGGATCGCGTCGGCCACCTTCTCCGGCGGGTAGCCGCGCAGTCCGTACAGGCGGGCCGCGCGGCGCCGCCGGCGCTTCTCCCCCTCCGCGTCGACGCCCGCGAAGTGCGCCGTGGACGTGATGGCGGTGTCGACGAAGCCGGGACAGACCGCCGTGACGCCGATCCCCTGCCCGGCCAGCTCCGCGCGCAGGCACTCGCTCAGCATCAGCACCGCCGCCTTGGAGGTGCTGTAGGCGGGCAGGGCCTTGGAGGGCTGGTACGCCGCCGCGGACGCGGTGTTGACGATGTGGCCGCCCTGTCCCCGCTCGGCCATCCGCTTCCCGAACAGCCGGCAGCCGTGGATCACTCCCCAGAGATTGACGTCGAGGACCTTCCTCCAGTCCTCGGGGGTGTGGTCGAAGAACGAGCCGGACAGGCCGATGCCCGCGTTGTTCACCAGGACGTCCACCACGCCGTACTCGGCGTCGACCTTCTCGGCCAGCTTCTCCATGGCCTGCTCGTCGGAGACGTCCACCGCCTCGGCCCAGGCGGCCGGCGCCCCGAGCTGCCGGGACTGCTCGGCGGTGCGGGCCGCGGCCTCGGCGTTCCGGTCGACGGCCACCACCCGTGCGCCGGCCCCGGCGAAGGCGTACGCCGTGGCCCGTCCGATGCCGCTGCCCGCGCCGGTGACCAGCACGAGCTGCCCGGCGAAGCGTTCGGCGTACCTCCCGGTGGCGGCCGGCCGCGGCTGCCCGTCCTCGGTGGCCGTGACGAACTGCGTGATCCAGGCCGCCAGCTGGTCGGGCCGGGTGCGCGGGATCCAGTGCCCGGCGGGGAGCGTGCGGCGCACCAGGCCGGGGGCCCACTGCTCCAGGTCGTCGTACAGGCTCTCCGAGAGGAAGGCGTCGTCGAGGGGGGTGATGAGCTGCACCGGCGCGTGCGCGTGGGCGTCCGCCCGTGGTCTGCGCAGCCGGGCCCGCACGTTGTCCCGGTACAGCCAGGCGCCGTGCGCCGCGTCCCGGGGCAGCGACGAGGTCGGGTAGTCGTCGCCGGGGACCTTCTCGACACGCCTCAGAATGCCCGGCCAGCGCTTGCCGAGCGGACCGCGCCAGGCCAGCTCGGGCAGCTTGGGCGTGTGCAGCAGGTACACGTACCAGGACTTGGCGCCCTGGCCGAGGAGCTGGCCCACGCGGCGTGGGGTGGGGCGCCTGACGCGCTTGGCGATCCAGTGGCCGAAGTGGTCGAGGGACGGCCCGGACACCGACGTGAAGGTGGCGATCCGGCCCTCGGTGCGCCGGACGCTGACGAACTCCCAGGACTGCACCGAGCCCCAGTCGTGCCCCACCAGGTGCACCGGCCTGCCGGGGCTCACCGCGTCCGCGACCGCCAGGAAGTCGTCGGTCAGCTTGTCGAGGGTGAAGCCCCCGCGCAGGGGCCGCGGCGCGGTGGAGCGGCCGTGGCCACGGACGTCGTAGAGCACGACGTGGAAGCGGCCGGCGAGGCGCTCGGCGACCTCCGACCAGACCTCCTTGCTGTCCGGATAGCCGTGCACCAGGACGACCGTGGGCCGCTGTGCGTCGCCCAGTTCGGCCACGCACAGCTCGACCCCGCCCGTGCGCACCCGGCGCTCCCGCGCGCCCTTCAGCGTCGTCACTTCTCCTCCGCTCTCCTCCACCGAGGTCGGACACGGCTGCCGAACGTGCCTGTGCTGTGACGCTGGCGACTGTGGCAGTTGTTAGACCAGTCGTCAACAGTGTGGTCCGGATGCCGGAATCCCGCAGGCCGCCCGGCCCTCAGGGGTCCGACCCCTAAGGTCCCCGTAATACTCGAGGCGGACTCCAAGACGGCTCTGGGGTCTGACGACCGGCGTGGTCCGGATCACTACCGTCGAAGACGTGACTGTGATCGCGACCGAAAGCCTGAGCAAGCGGTTCCCACGGGTGACCGCGCTTGACCGGCTCTCCGTGGACGTCGGACCGGGTGTGACCGGACTCGTCGGTGCCAACGGAGCCGGCAAGTCCACACTCATCAAGATCCTGCTGGGTCTGTCCCCCGCCACTGAGGGCAGCGCCGAGGTGCTCGGCCTCGACGTCGCCACCGAGGGCGCCGCCATCCGTGAGCGCGTCGGCTACATGCCGGAGCACGACTGCCTGCCGCCCGATGTCTCGGCCACCGAGTTCGTCGTCCACATGGCGCGCATGTCCGGTCTGCCCCCGACCGCCGCCCGCGAGCGCACCGCGGACACCCTGCGCCACGTCGGCCTGTACGAGGAGCGCTACCGCCCCATCGGCGGCTACTCCACCGGTATGAAGCAGCGCGTGAAGCTCGCCCAGGCCCTGGTGCACGATCCGCAGCTGGTCTTCCTCGACGAGCCGACCAACGGCCTCGACCCGGTCGGCCGCGACGACATGCTCGGCCTGATCCGCCGCATCCACACCGACTTCGGCATCTCCGTCCTGGTCACCTCCCACCTGCTGGGCGAACTGGAGCGCACCTGCGACCACGTCGTCGTCATCGACGGCGGCAAGCTCCTGCGCTCCAGCTCCACCACCGACTTCACCCAGACCACGACCACCCTCGCCATCGAGGTCACCGACAGCGACGAGCACCCGGACGGCACCCGCGCGGTGCGCGACGCGCTCCACGCGCGCGGGGTCGAGACCCAGGACGGCACCGGGCTGCCGGGCGCGGGACACGTCCTGCTGCTCACCGCCCAGGGCGAGGAGACGTACGACCTGGTGCGGGACGTGATCGCGGACCTCGGCCTCGGCCTGGTGCGCATGGAGCAGCGGCGGCACCACATCTCGGAGGTCTTCCGGGACAGCGACGAACAGCGCGAGACACAGGGGAAGGAGGCGGTCGGCCATGGCGGTTGAACCCACCGCGGCAGCGCCCAAGGGTGACCAGACCCGCATCCACAACATCGGCTACCGCAGCTACGACGGCCCCCGCCTCGGCCGCGCCTACGCCCGCCGCTCGCTGTACTCGCAGTCCCTGCGCGGCGCCTACGGCCTCGGCCGCTCGGTGAAGTCCAAGGTGCTGCCGATACTGCTGTTCGTGGTGATGTGCGTGCCCGCGGCCATCATCGTCGCCGTCGCGGTCGCTACCAAGGCCAAGGGCCTGCCCATCGAGTACACGCGCTACGCCATCATCATGCAGGGCGTCATCAGCCTGTACATCGCCTCGCAGGCACCCCAGTCCGTCTCGCGCGACCTGCGCTTCAAGACCGTGCCGCTGTACTTCTCACGGCCCATCGAGACCGCCGACTACGTGCGCGCCAAGTACGCGGCGCTGGCCTCCGCGCTGTTCATCCTGACCGCCGCCCCGCTGCTCGTGCTCTACGTGGGCGCGCTGCTGGCCAAGATGGACTTCGCCGACCAGACCAAGGGATTCGCCCAGGGAGTCGTCTCCGTGGCACTGCTCTCACTGCTCTTCGCCGGCATCGGCCTCGTCATCGCCGCCGTCACCCCGCGCCGCGGCTTCGGCATCGCCGCCGTGATCGCGGTACTGGTCATCTCCTACGGCGCCGTCTCCACCCTCCAGGCCATCGCGGAGGCCCGGAACAACTCCGGCGCCATCCCCTGGATCGGCCTGTTCTCACCGGTCACCCTCGTCGACGGCGTGCAGACCGCCTTCCTGGGCGCGACCTCCTCGGCACCCGGCGCCGCCGGCCCGGGCAGCGGACAGGGCGTCGTCTACGTCCTCGTCGTCCTGGGCCTCATCGCCGCCGCATACGGCCTCCTGCTGCGCCGCTACAAGAAGGTGGGACTGTGACGACCCTCAGCATCGACCACGTCTCTCGCTGGTTCGGCAACGTGGTCGCCGTCAACGACATCACCATGACGATCGGCCCCGGCGTCACCGGGCTGCTCGGCCCCAACGGTGCCGGGAAGTCCACGCTGATCAACATGATGGCCGGCTTCCTCGCCCCCTCCACCGGCACGGTGACCCTCGACGGGCAGCCGGTGTGGCGCAACGAGAAGATCTACCGGCACATCGGCATCGTCCCCGAGCGGGAGGCGATGTACGACTTCCTCACCGGCCGCGAGTTCGTCGTCGCCAACGCCGAACTGCACGGCCTGGGCGCCAAGGCCGCCCAGAAGGCGCTCGCCACCGTCGAGATGGAGTACGCGCAGGACCGGAAGATCTCCACCTACTCCAAGGGCATGCGCCAGCGCGTCAAGATGGCGTCCGCGCTGGTCCACGATCCCTCGCTGCTCCTGCTCGACGAGCCGTTCAACGGCATGGACCCGCGCCAGCGCATGCAGCTGATGGACCTGCTGCGGCGCATGGGCGACGAGGGCCGCACCGTGCTGTTCTCCTCCCACATCCTGGAGGAGGTCGAACAGCTCGCCTGGCACATCGAGGTCGTCGTCGCCGGACGGCACGCCGCCAGCGGCGACTTCCGCAGGATCCGCCGCCTGATGACCGACCGGCCGCACCGCTACCTGGTGCGCTCCAGCGACGACCGTGCCCTGGCGGCCGCGCTGATCGCCGACCCGTCGACGTCCGGCATCGAGGTCGACCTCGCCGAGGGCGCGCTGCGCATCCAGGCCGTCGACTTCGGTCGGTTCACGACCCTGCTCCCTCGGGTGGCCCGGGACCACGGCATCCGGCTGCACACGGTCTCGCCCTCCGACGAGTCCCTCGAGTCCGTCTTCTCGTACCTGGTCGCGGCGTAGGAGGCCCAAGATGTACGACCCCACAGTCGCCCGGCTCACCTACCGGGCCCTGCTCGGCCGCCGTCGGGCCCTCATCCTCGGCGCGCTGCCGCTGCTGCTCATCGTGATCGCCGCGGCCGTCCGCGCCCTCGCCGGAGCCGACGACCAGACCGCGGTGAACGTCCTGGGCGGGTTCGCGCTCGCCACCATGGTGCCGATCATCGGCGTCATCGCCGGCACCGGAGCAATCGGGCCGGAGATCGACGACGGCTCGGTGGTGTACCTGCTGTCCAAGCCGCTCAAGCGGTCGACGATCATCTTCACCAAGCTGATCGTGGCGATCGCGGTGACCATGGTCTTCTCCGCGGTGCCGACCCTGGTCGCCGGGCTGATCCTCAACGGCAACGGGCAGCAGATCGCCATCGCCTACACCGTCGCCGCGCTGGTCGCCTCCATCGCCTACGCGGCCCTCTTCCTCCTGCTGGGCACGGTCTCCCGGCACGCGGTGGTCTTCGGGCTCGTCTACGCGCTGGTCTGGGAGGCGCTGTTCGGCTCCCTGGTGCCCGGGGCGCGCACGCTGAGCATCCAGCAGTGGGCGCTGGCCGTGGCGCACAAGGTCGCCGGCGGGGACATGGTCACCTCCGACGTCGGGCTGCCGACGGCGACGGTGCTGCTGGTGGTGGTGACCGTCCTGGCCACCTGGTACGCCGGGCAGAAACTGCGGTCGCTGACCCTCGCCGGCGAGGAGTGAGGCATCCGATCGAGGCCGGGCGGTCCTGCCCGGCCTTGACGGAGGCTTCACCTTCACCCGGGCACACTGGGCAAAGCGGATGAAGCGGCAGGAGGGCGTGATGGCGGGCGAAGTGCCGGAGAGCGAGGGCCGGGGGACGACCGGGGACACCTGGGACACCTGGGACGACGTCGTCCTGGACGCCGACTTCATACGCGCCGCCGGGACCGCCGAGCCGTCCGGCCGGGCACGGATGCTCGCCGCGCGCTGGCGCCGCGAGGAGCCCGAGCCCCAGCCGTGGCGCTCCGACGAACCGCCCGCCGGATGGTTCTTCAGCAAGGCCCGCCGGCGTCGGTGGCGGCGGCGGTGAAGGGGCCCGGGGCGCCCGGTAATTCGGTGGCACCGAAGCCGTCGTAGCGGCACAGTGGTGGTGTTCACCGCGCCGGACCGAATCGGCGCCACGTTCTGGGAGAGGAGCTGGGCGATGTCGATGCACGGCAGTACGCCGAGCTCCCTTCAGGGCAGCCCGCGGCGGGCTCCGGAGTAACTACCGGCTCCGTCGAGCCCGCCTCGCACGGGGAGCTGCCCGGGGCGGCCGCTTCGAGCACGCGAATTCCTTCGCGTGGGCCGCCCACCCGGAGGATTGGCCGAGTGGCAAGGCACCGGCTTGGTTCAAGCCGCGGTCGGGGTCACCCCCGCGCACGTTCGATCCGTGCATCCTCCGCAGAGACTGAGGGCTCAGCCCACCAGCTTCTCCAGCAGCACCGCGATGCCGTCCTCGTCGTTCGAGGCCGTCACCTCGTCGGCGACCGCCTTCAGTTCCTCGTGGGCGTTGGCCATCGCCACGCCGTGGGACGCCCAGGAGAACATCGGGACGTCGTTGGGCATGTCGCCGAAGGCGATGGCGTCCGCCGCCTTCAGGCCCAGCCGCCGCGCGGCCAGCGAGAGCCCCGTCGCCTTCGACAGACCCAGCGGCAGCAGCTCGACGATGCCCTCGCCGGCCATGGTCACCGAGACGAAACCGCCGGCGGTCCGGCGGGCCACGTCGGCCAGTTCGTCGTCCGTGAGGTCCGGGTGCTGGACGTAGATCTTGTTGAGGGGTGCGCTCCACAGGTCCGCGACGTCCGTGAACGGCGTCGCAGGAAGCGGGCCCGCGACCGCGTAGCCGGGACCGACCAGCACCTCGCCGTCCAGGCCGTCGCGGCTGGCCGCCAGGTACAGCGGACCGACCTCCGCCTCGATCTTGGCCAGGGCCACCGCCGCCAGTTGCCGGTCCAGGGTCACCGAGGTCAGCAGGCGGTGCTCCGCGGCGTCGTACACCTGGGCGCCCTGGCCGCAGACCGCGAGGCCCCGGTAGCCGAGGTCGTCGAGGACGTGCCGGGTCCAGGGCACCGCGCGGCCGGTGACGACGAGGTGCGCGGCACCCGCCGCGGTGGCCGCGGCGAGCGCCTCACGGGTGCGCTGGGAGACCGACCCGTCGGAGCGCAGGAGCGTCCCGTCGAGGTCGGTCGCGATCAGCGTGTAGGGGAACGGCCCGGCGGCGGGTCTCACTTGGCCACCGGTTCCAGGACCTTCCGGCCGCCGAGGTAGGGACGCAGCACTTCCGGCACCCGCACGGAGCCGTCGGCCTGCTGGTGGTTCTCCAGGATCGCGACGATCGTGCGCGGGACGGCGCACAGCGTGCCGTTGAGCGTCGCCAGCGGGCGGACCGCCTTGCCGTCACGGAAGCGGATCTGGAGCCGGCGCGACTGGAACTCGGTGCAGTCCGAGGTCGAGGTCAGCTCGCGGTACTTGTCCTGGGTCGGGACCCATGCCTCGCAGTCGAACTTGCGCGAGGCCGAGGCGCCCAGATCGCCCGAGGCGACGTCGATCACGCGGAACGGCAGCTCCAGCGAGGTCAGCCACTGCTTCTCCCACTCCAGCAGCCGGCGGTGCTCCTCCTGCGACTCCTCGGGGGTGACGTAGGAGAACATCTCGACCTTGTCGAACTGGTGGACGCGGAAGATGCCCTTGGTGTCCTTGCCGTGCGAGCCGGCCTCGCGGCGGAAGCACGGCGAGAACCCGGCGTACCGCAGCGGCAGGCGGTCGGCGTCGATGATCTCGTCCATGTGGTACGCCGCCAGCGGCACCTCGGAGGTGCCGACCAGGTACAGGTCGTCCTTGTCGAGGTGGTAGACGTCCTGGGCCGCCTGGCCGAGGAAGCCCGTGCCCGCCATCGACTGGGGGCGGACCAGCGCGGGGGTCAGCATCGGCGTGAAGCCGGCCGCGGTGGCCTGGGCGATCGCCGCGTTCACCAGCGCCAGCTCCAGCAGGGCGCCGACACCGGTGAGGAAGTAGAAACGCGAGCCGGAGACCTTCGCGCCGCGCTCCACGTCGATCGCGCCGAGGAGCTGGCCGAGCTCCAGGTGGTCCTTGGGCTCGAAGCCCTCGGCGGCGAAGTCGCGGATCGTGCCGTGCGTCTCCAGCGTGACGAAGTCCTCCTCGCCGCCGACGGGCACGTCGGGGTGGATGAGGTTGCCGAGCCGGAGGAGAAGCTCCTGGGTCTCGGCGTCGGCCGCGTCGCGCTCGGCGTCGGCGGTCTTGACGTCGGCGGCGAGCCCGCTCGCACGCTTCAGCAGCTCGGCCTTCTCGTCACCGGAGGCCTTGGGGATGAGCTTGCCCAGCGCCTTCTGCTCGGCGCGCAGCTCGTCGAAGCGGACGCCGGACGACCTGCGCCGCTCGTCGGCAGACAGGAGGGCGTCGACGAGCGCGACGTCCTCTCCACGGGCACGCTGCGAGGCGCGCACACGGTCGGGGTCCTCACGGAGCAGACGAAGGTCAATCACGCGGTCAAGGCTACCGGTGCGACGTTCCACCCCACGACCCAGTATTCCGAACCATGGCTTACGTGCCGCTACGGGGGAATCGCTTCCGGTGTCAATGGGGGAGACCTCGCCTCCCTGGAACGAGGCAGGCGGCGGGTGCCGGGTTGACCTGATTCCCTTGTGCGGAAGGGGACTTGAGGCCAGGTTGTCCACAGGAATCCACACCCCCGGAGAGTTATCCACAGGCTGTGTGGAAGATCTGTGGATTTCGGAATTGATCACTCCGGAAGCGTTGTGCGGAGGGAGGAATTCCTGTCTTGAAGTGCCCAGACGCCCACTTTCGGTGGAAAGGGGTCGCCCCAAAAGATGAACCAAAGGAGACGAGTGGACGAAGGGTGGCCTGTGGGGCCTCGACCGATCTTGAGGGCCGAAGGGCGATTTGTCGACCGAGCCCCCATTGGGTGTCGACTTGTCCCCAGGTCGAGAGAGGAGGGTGTGGATAACTTCTGTGGACAACCAAGACCGCGGGCAGCACCGGCCGGAAGCGGCACGACCGGCTAGAAACGGCCGTCCTGGCAGCGTGCCACCCAGTCCGCCGCCGCCACGAACTCCTGGTCCGAGGTCCCGGTCAGCGGAGGCCGTACGTCGGCCGTGTCACCGTCCGCCCGCGGGTACGAGCCCAGGAAGCGCACCTGGAGGCAGATCCGCTTGAGGCCCATCAGGGCCTCCGCCATCCGGCGGTCGTTGATGTGGCCCTCGGCGTCGACGCAGAAGCAGTAGTTGCCGATGCCGGCGCCCGTCGGGCGGGACTGCAGCAGCATCAGGTTGATACCGCGGGTGCTGAACTCGCCCAGCAGGTCGCGCAGCCCGCCGGGATGGTCGTCGCGCTGCCACAGCACCACGGACGTCTTGTCCGTGCCGCTCGGCGCGGCGGGCCGTGCGGGCCGGCCGACCAGCACGAACCGGGTCTGCGCGTTCTCCGCGTCGTGGATGTCCGTCTCCAGAGGCACGAGCCCGTACCGCGCGGCCGCGAACTCACCGGCGAACGCGGCGTCGTAGCGGCCCTCCTGGACCAGTCGAGCGCCGTCCGCGTTCGAGGCGGCCGACTCCCAGACGGCGTCCGGGAGGTTCGCCGAGAGCCAGTTGCGCACCTGCGGCTGGGCGGCCGGGTGGGCGGTGACCGTCTTGATGTCCGACAGCGTCGTGCCGGGCCTGACCAGCAGCGCGAAGGTGATCGACAGCAGCACCTCGCGGTAGATCATCAGCGGCTGGCCCGCGACCAGCTCGTCGAGCGTGGTGGTGATGCCGCCCTCGACGGAGTTCTCGATCGGCACGAAAGCGGCCTCGGCCGCTCCGGCCCGGACGGCGTCCAGCGCCGACTGCACGGACACGTACGGGACCAGTTCCCGCGTGGCCGTCTCGGGAAGGGTGCGCAGGGCGACTTCGGTGAAGGTGCCCTCGGGGCCGAGATACGCATAGCTCGCTGGCATGACCTCACCCTAATGGCCTCGGGGGGACCCGGCTCGCGTGTCTCACGGAAGCCCCTCCCCCGGGTGAACCGGGTGTGACGGGTGTGATCGCGCCGGCTCCCGCCGTGCTCACCCCTCCAGCAGCCGCTGCCCCACGTACTCGCCCTTCGCCGCCCCGCCCGGGACCGCGAACAGACCGCTCGCCTCGTGCCGGATGTACGCCGACAGCGCGTCGCCGCGGTCCAGCTTGCGCTGCACCGGTACGAAGCCGCGCAGCGGGTCCGCCTGCCAGCAGATGAACAGCAGGCCCGCGTCCGGGGCGCCGTCGGCGTCGAAGCCGTCGTGGTAGGAGAAGGGGCGCCGGAGCATGGCAGCGCCCCCGTTCTGTTCGGGTCGGGTGATCCGGGCGTGGGCGTTGACCGGGACGACGTAGGTGCCGTCCTTGCCGGTCTTCTCCAGGTCCATCGCGGTCGTCTCGGTGGAGCCGCCGAGCGGCGCCCCGTCGGACTTGCGGCGCCCGATGACGTTCTCCTGCTGGGGGAGCGACAGCTTCTCCCAGTCGTCCAGGAGCATCCGGATACGGCGTACGACGACGTAGGAGCCGTTCGCCATCCAGGCCGGATCGCCGTTCGCGGGCACGAAGAGGCGCTGGTCGAAGTCCGGGTCGGCCGGCTTCGGGTTGCGGGTGCCGTCGATCTGCCCCATCAGGTTGCGGGCCGTCATGGGCCGCGCGGTGGCTCCGGGGGAGCGGTTGAAGCCGTTCATCTGCCAGCGGACGCGGGCGGCGCCGCCCGCGTCCTTCTGGAGGGCGCGCAGGGCGTGGAAGGCGACCAGCGCGTCGTTCGCGCCGATCTGCACCCAGAGATCACCGTTGCTGCGGGCCTTGTCGAGCCGGTCGGAGGAGAAGTCGGGCAGCGGGTCGAGAGCACCGGGCCGCTGCCGGCGCAGTTCCGTCCGGTCGAAGAAGGAGTGGCCGAAGCCGAAGGTGATCGTCAGCGCCGAGGGGCCCGCGTCCTGTGCCACGGCGGTGTCGTCGTGCGCGGTGGGCTCACCCGCCATCAGCCGCTCGGCCGTCGCCGACCAGCGGCGCAGCAGCGCGGCGGCCTCCTTGCGACCCGCTCCGGGCGCGAGGTCGAAGGCGACGACATGGCCGCGGGCCTGGAGGGCGTCGGTGATGCCGGGCTGATGTTTCCCGTGAAACATCGCCCGGTCGGCGCCGAGCGAGGTGAGCGGGGTGGCACCGGCGGGCGCCGCCGTGTAGCCGAGGCCCGCGCCGGCCGCGCCGAGGACGAGCCCGGTGGCACCGGCCGTGCCGAGCAGCCGCCGGCGCGACACGGCCGCTCCTGCGGCGGTGCCGGCCCGCGTGGACGTCGCGACGGGCGAGGGGGTCGGGGAGGTGGCCTCCGGGGTGGACTGGTCGGTCATGGTGCGGTTCAGCCGATCTGCGCGTTCTTGGTGACGGTCACCTGGTCGATGTCGGAGGTCCGCACGGTCACGGCGACCTGCCAGTCGCCCGCCATGGGGATCTGCACTCCGCTCGCCACCCAGTGTCCGGTGGTGACGTGTTCGGGGTTCACCGGGAGCGGTCCGAGGTCCTTCGCGGCCAGCGTGAAGGCGATCTTGAGCTCGGTGATGTCGCGGAGGCGCCCGTTCGGCCCGAGGGAAAAGATGTGCAACTCGTTGCCGCCCACGCGCGCGGGGTCGATGTCGATCCGTACGACGCCCTTGCCGTCCTTGCCGCCGGTGTCGAACGGCATGTCGAGGGTGACCGCGCCCACCCCGGAGGACGAGGACGTGGGCGACGATGTGGCGGTCCTGGCCTCCGTCTCCGTGCGCCCCGGTTCGGTCTGCGTCAGCACGGTGGTGACGGCGAGCAGCACGACGGCGACACCCGCTTCCATCAGTACGGACCGGCGCAGCCCGAAGCGGTGGGGGTCGGCGTCCCGCAGCCGCTTTTGCCGTGCGGTGTCCACGGCGGCCTGCTGCCGGGCGAGCTGGGCGGCCCGCCGGGCGGCCTCCCCCTTCGCCGCCTTCCCACCGGGCTTGGCCTTGTTGCCGCCGGCCTTCCCGGTTTCGGTCTTCCCGGCCCCGGTCTTCCCGGTCCCGGCCTTCGCGTCCGGGCCGGGTTTCTTGCCCGCGGTCGCCGCGACCTTCGCCCGTGCCTTGGCCGGGGCCTTCGCGGCGGCCGTCTGCGCCAGTCGGCCCGTCCAGCGGCGGGAGGTCCAGGCGATGCCGACCATCAGCGCCACCAGACCGATCTTGACGAGGAGCAGCTGTCCGTAGCGGGTGTCGGTGAGTGCCGACCAGGAGCCGACCTGGCGCCAGGACTGATAGGTGCCGGTCGCGACCAGCGCGAGGACGGAACCGAAGGCGACTTGCGAGAAGCGGTGTACGGCCGCGGTCTCGACCGGAGTCTCGGCGGGCGCCCGGTACAGCGCGACCAGGAGGGCGACGAGACCGCCGAGCCAGGCGGCCACGGCGAGCAGGTGCACGACGTCGACCGGCATCGCGATGCCCGGTTGGAGCCCCGTCGAGGCGTGCTCGGACATGGCCCAGCTGGCCGCGAGTCCGACGGCGACCACGGTGCCGCCGATCGCGAGCCCGAAGGTCAGATCGCGCTTCTCGTCGTCCGTGCGCTTTTGGTACTCCCCGAAGAGCACCGCGACGAACAGCGCCGCCGCGGCGAGCAGCAGCAGCCGGGAGACGAGGGCCGCCCCGGTCTTGGTCTGGAGCACCTGCCCGAGGAGCGTCAGGTCGAAGACGTCCCCGATCTTTCCGGAGGAGGTGTAGGAGCCGCGCAGGAGCAGCAGCGCGAGTGTGGCCGCGGTGAGCGCGACCCAGCCGGAGACGACGAGCCGCTGCACCGCCCGCACTCCCGAGCCGCGCTGCCAGCAGGCCAGTACGAAGGCGGCACCGCCGGCCAGGACGACGAAGCCGGCGTACGACACGTACCGCCCGAACCCGTAGAGCCCGCCGACGATCCCGCCGCCCGCCGTCTGGTCGCCGACCGCGGCGGTCGTCTTGGAGGGAGCGCCGATGGAGAAGGTGTAGGCACCGCCGACGGGGTGGCTGTCGGCCGAGACCACCTGGTAGGCGACGGTGTAGGTGCCGTCCGGCAGCCCGCTGCGCAGGCGCACCGCGTACGTCGTCCCGCTGACCTCGGTGGGCTTCTCGGTGTCGACGCGGTTGCCCTTGGGGTCCAGGACGCGCAGCGAGTCGTTGCTCAGGGCAACCTGCTCGGAGAAGGTCAGCGACACCTGGGCGGGCGCCTTGTCGACCACCGCCCCCTGCTGCGGATCGCTGCCGGTCAGCGCGGCGTGCGCGGAGGCCGGGGCGGCTCCGGCGAGGAGCACGCCGGCGACGGCCATGAACAGCAGCATCAGGGCCCGGAAGCGTGGGGCGATGGTCTGCGACAAGGTGGTCCCTCCCTCAGTGTCCGGTCGCGGGGTTGAACGTGGCCGATTTCACCGGCATCTCGACCTTGACGGTGCCGGATTCGGCGAAGTGCAGTTCGACGAGGACCGTCTGGCCCTGCCGGGGCGCGCGCTTCAGCTTGTCGAACATCAGGTGGTTGCCGCCGCTCTCGAACACGAGCCGCCCGTGGGCGGGGACGGTGAGGGGACCGGCCTCCGTCATGACCCCGCCGGCGGTCTGGTGCACGGTGACGTCCTCGGCCTCGGCGCTGGTGACCGAGGTGAGTTCGTCCTTGGCGCCGCCCTTGTTCTCGATCGTCAGGAAGCCTGCCGCCATCGCGTCCGACATCGGCTGGGGCATGTAGGCGGAGTGGACGGACAGTTCGGCCTTCGCGTCGCCGGTCCCGGAGGACGCGCCGCAACCGGTCAGCAGGGCGGTACCGGTCAGGGCCGCGGCCACGAGTGCCGCCGCCGGTGCCGGCCGCCTCACGGGTTCTCCCCCTTGACGATCCTGGGGAGGTCCTTTGTGTAGTCGTCGACGGTGGCGTCCTCGCCGTAGAGGACGTATCCGGCGTCGGTCTTCGGGGAGAACGCGATCACCTGGGTGCCGTGCATCGAGACGAGCTTGCCGTTCTTGTCCTTCGAGGTCGGCTCGATGGAGATGCCCAGGGTGCGCGCGCCGGCCTGGATGGTGGAGAAGTCGCCGGTCAGTCCTATGAACTGCGGGTCGATCATCTTGAGCCACTTGCCGAGCTCGGCCGGGGTGTCGCGGTCCGGGTCTGTCGTGACGAACACCACGCGCAGGTCGTCCTGCTCTGCCTTGGGCAGCGCCTTCTTGGCGACCGCGATGTTGTTCATGGTCAGCGGGCAGGCGTCGGGGCAGTGGGTGTACCCGAAGTAGACCAGCGTCGGGTGGCCGGCGGTCTCCTTGCGGAGGTCGTACTGCTTTCCCCGGGTGTCGGTGAGGACCAGGTCCGGCTTCTCGAACGGTTGGTCGAGGACGGTCGCGGCCTTCTGCGAGGTGTCCTCGGAGACTACGGCGACGGGCTTCCCGCCGTCGCTGCCGCTGCCGCACGCGGAGAGGGTCATGGTGGCCGCGGCGAGCAGGGCGGCCGCGACGAAGGTCTTGTTGCGCATAGAGAAATGTCCCAGATGTGAGAACTCCGGCGCGCGCCGGGGGCCGTATGCGAGAGTCGCACGACCCCCGGAGCGCGTGACGGACGAGCCGGATCAGGCGGTGGTGCGCCTGCGGCCGGCGAGTACGCCGTAGGCCACGCCGGCCGCGCCGACGACGATGCCGAGGATGCCGAGGACGCGGGCGGTGGTGTCGCTGCCGCTCTTGGAGGTGTCGGCGGCGGTGGTCTGGGCGGCGGGCTTGGTGTCGGCGGCGTCCTTGGCCGACGCGTCGTGTCCGTCACCCTCCGAGGCCGCGGTCAGCTGAAGCACCGGCGCCGGGTTGTCCGGCTCCGCCTGGCCCTTCTGCGGCACCTCGATCCAGCGCACGACCTCCTTGTTGGAGTACGTCTGGATCGCCTTGAAGACCAGCTGGTCGGCGTCCTCGGGCAGGGTGCCGATGGAGACCGGGAACTTCTGGAAGAAGCCGGGCTTGATGCCGTCGCCGTCGGCGGTCCAGGTGACCTTGGTGACGGCTTCGGAGATCTTCTTGCCGTGCATCTCCAGCGGCTTGTCCAGCTGGGACTTGGTGACGTCGATCTTCCAGCCGGTCATCGGCTGCGGCATCACGGAGGCCAGCGGGTGGTCGGTCGGGAAGTTGACCTCGATCTTGGTGGTGGAGGCGTTGTCGCGCTCGTTGGGGACCTTGAAGTCGACGACGGCGTAGCCGCCCTTGGCGGCGGGGCCCTCCGGCTGGACGCTGACGTGCGCGAACGCGGGGGCGGACAGGGCGAGGACGGCCGAGCCGGCGACGGCGGCGGTGGCGACGAGTCGAGAAGCCTTCATAGGGGTGCACTCCGCTTCGGGTGAGTTCCGGTGTCTGGGGGGTGCGCGTGCGGGGCGGGACCGGTGCTCCCGGTGTTCCCGTCGGACGGGCACGCGCGCGTGCCGCACGACGGCGGCCGCTCCCCCGGCGGAAACCCGCTCGGTGGGCTGTGGTCGCGTCGCGTCAGGCAGCGAGGACGAGTGCGGCGGCGGCCGGCGGGCCGCGGCGGATCACCGTGTGCTGGAGTGCGGTGGTGTGCGGGGTGAGCGGCCCGGAGTCGGCGGTGCGCCGGAAGCGCGGGCCGGTGCCGGCCGCCGTGGGCAGCCCGGCGCACAGGGCGCGCACCAGGGCGAGCGCCCCGCGCAGGGACCGTACGAGCGCGGCCTCGGCGACTCCGTGCGCCGACAGTTCGATCAGCCGCAGCAGGGCCAGGTCGCCGCGCCGCAGCACCCAGCCCGTGGCGACGGCGGCCAGGACGTGGACGAGCAGCATCGGCAGGGACGGCAGCAGCGCGGCGGCCGCTCCGATGGGGAACGGGGAGCCCCCCGGGTGGTGCGGGGCGCTCGGGCCCGTGCCGACGCCGCCGTAGGCGTGTGCGTCGACGAGTATCCGGTAGGCCTGGGCCGGGCTGATCGCGGCGGCGGTCGCCCCGCACACGTACCGGGCGGCCTGCTGGACGAGTTCGGCGTCGGACAGCACGGGCGAACCCGTCGGTCCCGTCGATCCCGTGGAACCCATGGTCATGGCATCCGAGGCCATGGCGCCCATGCCGCTCTGCCCCATGCCGAACAGGCTGTGCAGCACGGTCTGGCCGACCACGAGCAGCGTCGCGATCCCCGGCAGGGAACGCGCGCGCCCGGCGAGGGGCGCCACCACGACCAGCGCCCCCAGGAACCCCGCGCCCAGCGTCCACAGCGGCACCGCGGCGCAGGAGGCCAGCGTGTGCCCGGCCGCGGCCAGCACGACGCAGACCGCGGCGAACACCGCGGCCCGCAAGATCCGGAGACCGCGTCCGGCGGGTGCCGTGCGCGGGCGGGGGGCAGACATGACGGCCTCATCATCCCACTGGACCCGGGCCCGCCGTATGGCAGGTCCACAAGATGCGGTAGATCCGGAAGGTCACGTTCTGATGCCGTCGGCCCGCACATACACCGATTCCCCGCCCCGCCGCGTCCGCCGATCGGACCGTGTCGTGTCAACGCCGTGCTTATGGCAGGGCACTCGGGGCAATACGTAACGGTATGTCGAGCCGCGCCGGGAGGCTGGAGCATGAGCATCTGGTGGTCACTCCATCTGCGGCGTGACGCCGCGAGCGTGCCGCTCGCGCGGCGCCTGCTGCTCGGCACGATGGAGACCGCGGGCGTCGACCCCGACATCTCCTACGACCTGTCCGTGGCCCTGAGCGAGGCCTGCGCGAACGCGGTGGAGCACGGCGGGGACACCGAATCCTCCGGCGGGTACCGCGTCACCGCCTTTCTCGACGGAGAGAAGTGCCGCATCGAGGTGGCCGACGCGGGCCCCGGCTTCCCGCCTGCGGGCCGCGGCCGCCGCCGCCCGGTCCGCGCCGCGCGCGCCGAGGCCGAGCACGGCCGCGGCCTGTATCTCATCCAGGAACTCGCCGATCATGTCCACATCCGCAACAGGCCGGGCCGGGGCGGCGCGGTGGTGAGCTTCGACAAGATCCTCAAGTGGCGCGAGGACGCCCCGCTGGCGGCGGTGTAACGCGGCCGGTCGCGGTGCAGGGCCGCGCGAGACGTCGGCCGGAAGTGCGGGCGTGTCCCGGGTCGGGCGGCGGGGCGTAACCCCCTCAGGCGTCGGCCAGGAGCTTCGCCAGGGCCTCCAGGGCCTCGGGGTAGACCCGTTCCCGGGGGGTGCCGTAGCCGACGACCACGCCCTGGGGGTGGCCCTCGCCGGGGGCGTGCCAGTGGTCGGCCAGACGGCCGAGCGCCAGGCCCACCGCCTCCGCGCGGGCCAGCGTCTCCGCTTCGTCGGCGACGTCCACCAGGGCGTGCAGACCGGCGGCGATCCCGCGCACCCGGCGGGGGCCCAGGCGGTCCAGGAGCTGGTCCCGGCGGCGTCGGTAGCGAAGACGGCACGCGCGTATGTGCCGGTCGTAGGCGTGGCTGTCGATCAGCTCGGCGAGCGCCAACTGGCCGATGGTCTCGGTGTGGTGGTCGCTGTGCAGCTTGGCCTCGGCCACCGCGTCGACCAGGTGCGGCGGCAGCACCATCCAGCCCAGTCGCAGGGCCGGTCCGAGGGTCTTGGACGCGGTGCCCAGATAGGCGACCTGACCGGGCGCCATGCCCTGGAGCGCGCCCACCGGCTGGCGGTCGTAGCGGAACTCGCCGTCGTAGTCGTCCTCGACGATCAGCCCTCCACGCGCGCGTGCCCAGTCGGTCAGCGCCCGCCGCCGCTCCGGGTGCAGGGTCACGCCGGTCGGGTACTGGTGCGCCGGGGTGACGACGACGGCCTTCTGCTCGCCCAGGTCCTGGGCGCACACACCGCGTTCGTCGACCCGGACCGGCGCCACGCTGCCGCCCGCCCGCCGCACCACCTCCCGGTGGAAGGGCAGCCCGGGGTCCTCCATGGCGACCTCGGCCCCGTCCAGTACGCGGGTGAGGAGCGCCAGCCCCTGCACGTACCCCGAGGTGATGACGATCCGCTCGGGCGGAGCGATCACCCCGCGCGCCCGCCCCAGATAGCCCGACAGCGCCGTGCGCAGCTCGATCCGGCCGCGCGGGTCGCCGTAGTCGTACGTCAGCGAGGGTGCCGTCGCGATGGCCCGGCGCAGTGCCCGCAGCCAGGCCGCCGCCGGGAAGGTGCCGACGTCCGGGCTGCCGGGCCGTAGGTCGAAACGGGGAGCACGCGCGCGTGCCGCCGCTCCCGGCTCCTGCGCGTCGACGGCCGGCAGGGCGGCGACCCGGGTGCCCGATCCCTGTCGCGCCGTCAGATAGCCCTCGGCGACCAGCTGGTCGTACGCCGCCTTCGCGGTGCCTCGCGAGATGCCGAGTTCGGCGGCCAGCCGGCGGGTCGCCGGCAGCCGTGTCCCGGGCGACAGCCGCCCGTCCCGCACCGCGTCGCGGAGCGCCTTCTCCAGCCCCGCCCGGCGGCCCGCCGCCGCGTCCGGTTCCAGATGCAGGTCCAACCCGGCACCGGACCAGAAGTCCTCCACGAGAACCCTCCCCCTAGGTACGTGAATGCACGTCCGGGACCCGCGCCCCGGCACAGGAAGGCCGGGCACCCGCGGGTACCCGGCCGTCGGACCCGTATCAGCTCTTCAGCGACGCCATCCAGGCCTCGACCTCGTCGGAGCGGCGCGGAAGGCCGGCCGAGAGGTTGCGGTTGCCGTCCTCGGTGACCAGGATGTCGTCCTCGATGCGGACGCCGATGCCGCGGTACTCCTCCGGGACGGTCAGATCGTCGGCCTGGAAGTACAGGCCCGGCTCGACGGTGAGGACCATGCCCGGCTCCAGCGTGCCGTCGACGTACGTCTCGGTCCGCGCGGCGGCGCAGTCGTGGACGTCCATGCCGAGCATGTGGCCGGTGCCGTGCAGCGTCCAGCGGCGCTGCAGACCCAGCTCCAGGACCCGCTCGACCGGGCCCTCGACCAGGCCCCACTCGACGAGCTTCTCCGTGAGCACGCGCTGGGCGGCGTCGTGGAAGTCGCGGTACTTGGCACCGGGCTTGACCGCCGCGATGCCGGCCTCCTGGGACTCGTACACCGCGTCGTAGATCTTCTTCTGGATCTCGTTGTACGTGCCGTTGACGGGCAGCGTGCGCGTGACGTCGGCGGTGTAGAGGGTGTGCGTCTCCACGCCCGCGTCCAGCAGGAGCAGGTCGCCGGAGCGGACCGGGCCGTCGTTGCGCACCCAGTGCAGGGTGCAGGCGTGCGGGCCGGACGCGCAGATGGAGCCGTAGCCGACGTCGTTGCCCTCGACGCGCGCGCGGAGGAAGAACGTTCCCTCGATGTAGCGCTCGCTGGTCGCCTCGGCCTTGTCGAGGACCTTCACCACGTCCTCGAAGCCGCGCACGGTGGAGTCGACGGCCTTCTGCAGCTCGCCGATCTCGAAGTCGTCCTTGACCACGCGGGCCTCGGAGAGGAAGACCCGCAGCTCCTCGTCGCGCTCGGCGGTGACCTTGTCGGTCAGGGCGGCCTCGAGGCCGGCGTCGTAGCCGCGCACGACGCGGACCGGGCCGGTGGCCTCGCGCAGCTTGTCCGCCAGTTCACGCACGTCGGAGGTCGCGATGCCGTACAGGGTCTCGGCCTCGCCCAGGGAGTGGCGGCGGCCGACCCACAGCTCGCCCTGGCCGGAGAGCCAGAACTCGCCATTCTCACGGTCGGAGCGCGGCAGGAGGTAGAGCGTTCCCCGGTGCCCGTCCGCGGTGGGCTCCAGGACCAGGACGCCGTCCTCGGTCTGGTTGCCGGTGAGGTAGGCGTACTCGACCGAGGAGCGGAAGGGGTACTCGGTGTCGTTCGAGCGGGTCTTCAGGTTGCCCGCGGGGATGACCAGGCGCTCGCCGGGGAAGCGTGCGGACAGTGCGGCGCGGCGGCGCGCGGTGTGCTCCGCCTGCTCGACCGGTTCCAGGCCGTGCAGCTCGGTGTCGGCCCAGCCGGACTTCATGTTCTCGGCGAGCTCGTCGGACACGCCCGGGTACAGGCCGTTCTTCCGCTGCTTGATCGGTTCTTCTTCGGCGGTCTCCGGGGTCTCCGGCAGCTCCTGCGCCACGGTCTTCCTCCTCGATACAGCCATTGGGCCATCCCCCATCGTACGGTCGTGCGGAAGGGGGCCAGAGGCGGAAGCACCTGTTACCGGGTCACCGGGCGGCCTACTCGAAGCACGCCGCCAGCAGCGCCACGTCCTCCGCGCCGTCGGTCACGTCGAGACCGTTCGGCAGGACCGTGTGCATGACGTGGTCGGCGACGGCTCCCGGGTCGTGTCGCAGTGTCCGCGGGACGCTCGCCGCGGCCGTGTGCAGCCGGGCGAAGGCGCGGTCCACGGGATCGCCGGTGCGGTGCAGCAGCCCGTCGGTGTAGAGCAGCAAAGTCTCGCCCGCGGCCACCTGGAACTCCACGCTCGGCGCCTCCCAGCAGGAGAGCATGCCCAGCGGCGCGGACACGGACGTCTCCACGAACTCCGTGCGCCGTTCGCCGAGCAGCAGCGGGGGGCAGTGCCCGGCGCCCGCCAGGGTGATGCGGCGCAGGGCGGGTTCGCAGTAGGCGAACAGGGCCGTGGCGGAGCGGGCGGGCTCGGTCAGCCGCAGAAGCAGTTCGAGGTCGGACAGGACGGCGACGGGATCCTCGCCCTCCATCACCGCGTACGCCCGCAGGGACGCCCGCAGCCGGCCCATCGCGGCGATCGCGCCGGGCCCGGCGCCGGTGACCGAGCCGACCGCGAGGCCGAGCGCGGCGTCGGGCAGCGGCAGTGCGTCGTACCAGTCGCCGCCGCCGCGCGGCCCGGTGCGGTGCCGGGAGGCGAGCCGGACACCGGGGACGCGAGGCAGCCGGGAGGGCAGCAGCTCCTCGTAGACCGTCGCCATGCACGCGCGCGTGCGCTCGGTGTCGAGCAGGCGCGCCAGGTGCTCGGTGGCGAAGCGGAGGTAGAGGCCGGCGAGGTGGCGCTGCCGCTCGGCCGGTTCGGCGGGCTCGTCGTAGAACCACACGGCGGCGCCGAGGCGGCCCGCGGTCTCGGTGGACAGGGGCAGCGCGTAGCTGGCGGCGTAGCCGAGACGGTCGGCCACCTCGCGGTGGCGCGGATCGAGGCCGTCCTCGGCGAACAGGTCGGGGCGCACGACCTCGCCGTCGCCGCCCGGCAGCCCGGCCGCGGTGTCGAGGAGCGTCCCGTAGGGCATGGCGCTGCGCGGCACGGTCTCGATGTGGCCGAGATCGGCCCGTGCGAGGCCGAGGCCGATGGTGGTGTCGGGGCCGAGTCCGTCGTCCGGTTCGAGGACGGCGAGACCGCGCGGGGCGCCGACGAGGGCGGCGCCGGCGCGCAGCAGTTCCTTCAGGGCGGCGTCGAGTCCGCTCGTACGGGCCAGCCGTTCGGTGAGCTCGTTCAGGGTGGTGAGGTCGGAGACCCAGCCGGCGAGCCGGTCCTGGAGGAGGGCGCCCGGTGGGCGGGGCGCGTGCGCGCCGGACGGACCACTCGGGGAGGGGTCCGGGACGGCGGGCGAGGGCGCGACAGTGTGTGCGGGTGCCGGAACCGTTGAATCGATTCCAGCCACTTTCGGAGGGTGGGGGGCGTTCATGGCGTCCGGCTTTCCGACCGGTGCGTATTGCTCAAAAGCATCGCAAACCCCCATGTCATTCTGCGCCGCCAGCAGTGTCTCCACATGTACACGCACTCGTGAGGGGATGTCCAGCATTGTCCTGCCGGGTTTCCTGGTGTCAGAGGGCTTCTCGGGGTCTTCTTCCCCGCCTCTTGCGAAAAGGGGAAGTTGGCTTGAAACTGCCTCGGGTGACGGCCTGTTGCGGTCGACTGGGCTTGCTCGACAGAGCGTCACAGCGGTCGTGATGGGTACGTACTCGGAGAAGGCCAGGGGTGGTTGGGTGCTACCCGGAACCTGGTGACGGACCCGGGCGTCTTAGCCACCGACGACCGTGCCCCATCCTTGCGCGATGGAGGCGGAGAGCAGAACACAAGACGGCATAACGCCACGCTCCGCCACCCCGCGCCACGCCCATGCTTCTGGTAGACGCAGTATGGACGGGGCTGCCGTGGAAGCAGCCGATGCTCGGCCCATAGGGGTTCCCCGTGCCTGAAGGCAGGGGTGTGATGCGCCAACAGGTACGCACAGTGCAGTGATCGACACAAGTTGTGAGTGGTCCACGGTGTTGCCAGCGGTGCAACGGAAAGGAACGAGCGCTCATGCGCGAGATCCCCGGAAGGCGACGCAGGCTCCCGTCCCAGCACAGTGACGGGGGGCCTGAGCCGATCAGCGCGGCCCTGACTTTCGCGACCCGGTGGCAGTGGCCCGTGCTACCGGGCGTGGCACCGGATCCGCGGCGCAGCGGCCGCTGCGGCTGCCCCGACCCGGAGTGCACGGTGCCCGGCGCGCACCCCTTCGAACCCGGCCTCCTCGCGGCCACCGCCGACGCCCGCATGGTGCGCTGGTGGTGGACCAACCGGCCCACCGCGCCGATCATCCTGGCCACCGGGGGCAAGGCCCCCTGCGCGGTGAGCCTGCCGGCCCTCCCGGCCGCCCGCGCCCTCACGGCGCTCGACCGCGTCGGCATGCGACTCGGCCCGGTCGTGGCCTCGCCCACGCGCTGGGCGATCCTCGTCAAGCCGTACTCCATGGAGCAGTTGGGCGAACTGCTCTACGCCAAGGACTTCGTCCCCGGCTCCCTCCGCTTTCACGGCGAGGGCGGCTACCTCGCCCTGCCTCCCTCCGAGACCGGGGCCGGCCCGATCCGCTGGGAGCGTGCCCCGCTGCCCGGTTCCGCCTCGCCCTGGGTGCCCGATGTGGAGGCCGTGGTCGACGCGGTGGTGGAGGCCCTCACCCGTACGGGTGTGAGCGCCCCCGAGTTCTAGGGGTGTCGCGGCCGCGGCGGGCGAAGCGCCCGCCCGGGGCCGTTATCGTCCCCGCATGCTGCGTCGTACCGCCGGACCCGGAAGCCGAGTGCCGCGCGGCGGCCCCGATCCCCAGCGCGTCCGCCTGCTCGCCCTCCTGGGCGTCGTCGGCTGCGCCGTTGTACTGCCGCTGGCCGGGGCGTCCGCGGGCCAGGTGGGCGACCGGAGCGGTACGGGCGCCCGGTCCGCGGTGCGTTCCCTGCCGTCCGGCGACGACAAGATGCCCTCCGCCGCGCCCGCCCGTTCCCCGCTGGTGCTCGGCCTGGGGCTCGCGACCGCCGCGCGCTGCGGCCCCGAGATCACCTCGCCCGACGGGGTCGAGGCGCAGACCTGTGTGCTGATCCAGGGCCAGGACACCTGGGCGCGCACCTACTACCGCAACGCGATGGGACGGCCTCTGGACGTCGACCTGGCCCTGATGGGTCCGGGCGAGCGCACCGTGCGGACGCACTGCGCGCAGGCCGGGGGCGGGGAGCCGGAGACCTGTGAGACGCCGCGGGAGCGCAGCCGGGGGACGGCGGCGGAGTACAGCGCGGTCGCGGAGTTCGCAGAGCGCGGCGGACGCGCTGCGCTGCTGCTGCGATCCGGGAGCAACTCGCCCATGACGACGGGCGGTTGACGTCCGGCTGCGCTGGGTGAGCGGCGGCGGACACGTAAGCGCCCGGTTGCTGGCGACGGGGGATGCACCAGCAACCGGGCTACTGGAACGGTAACAAGAGATCGGCAGTTCGCAAATTCGATCCCGGCTTTCCAGTCACCGGGTGGACTGCCTTTCCGGTCACCGACTCGCCTGAGCCGTCCGCCGGTTGTGACCGGGGTCACCCGATCTGCCCGAGCGGGGCGGCCGACCGGAGGGCCGGCCGCCCGGTCGTCGCTCAGCTCAGCGTGACCTGGCGGTTGGTCAGACCGCCGCGGGCCCGGCGCTCGTCCCCGGTCAGCGGCGTCTGCGTGGCCAGCGCGGCGGCCAGTTGCTCGGCGAACTCGGCGGCCGGCTTCTCCACGTCCTGGGCGCCCATCTCGCTCGGCAGGTCCCACACGGGCACGATGAGGCCGTGCGCCCGGAAGGAGCCCACGAGACGGGTGCCTTCACCGAGGTTCGACCGGCCCGCCGCGTGCAGCCGCGCGAGAGCGTCCAGAAGCTGCTCCTCCGCGTGCGGCATGACCCAGCGCAGGTGGTTCTTTTCCGGCGTCCGGCACCAGTACGCCGCCTCGACGCTCTCCAGGCGCACGGTCGGAATCGCCGCCGCGTTGGCCCGCTCCAGGGAGGCGGTGACCTCCGGCGTCGCGTTCTCCGCGTCCGGCACCCAGAACTCGAAGCCCTCGTGCACCACCGGCTCGAAGGGGGCTTCGAGGTCGAGCAGGTCCTGCAGCCGCGGGCCGTCGGCCGGGGCGCGGCGGCCCTGCACCGGGGTGCCGGGCTTGGCCTCCAGGGCGCACAGCAGGGTGTCGGCGAGGTCGCGGCTGATGTCGCCGGACGCCGTGTCGTTCTGGAGGCCGAGCAGCACCGAGCCGTCGTCGCGGCGCAGTGCGGGCCAGGCCATCGGCAGGACCGTGGCGAGCGTGACCGCCGGGACGCCGTCGGGCAGGCCGTCGCGGAGCGCCAGCCCGGCCGTGGCGGCGGGGACCAGCTCGCGCAGCGCCACCCAGTCGCACTCGCCGGGCAGTCCCTCGAAGGGCCGCTGCACCAGCTCGGTCACCGCGTGCGCGGCGGCTCGGCCGTGGCAGGCCTTGTACCGCCGGCCGCTGCCGCACGGGCAGGGCTCGCGCGCACCGACGACCGGGATCTCTCCATCCGTGAGCTGCGGGCGCTTGGCCTTCGTCTGGGGTCGCTTCTTGGCCATCTGGGTGTCTCCCGGTTACGGCTCGTCTCGTACGGCGCGAGCCTAGCCGTTCACGCCGTCATCGACGGGACCCTGTGGACGCGGCGGGGGAATGGCGGGGAACACCACGGAACAGAGGGGAACGCCGGGGGACGGGGACGACCGGCCGGCCTGCGCGCCCGCGCCCGCGGCCCGACCTGGGCATCGCCCGGGCGCGGCGCACGCGTGCGTGTTCAGTCCAGGTCGCCGAAGACGTCCGTGAAGCCCAGATCGGGCAGCGCCGACACGGGCGGTGCGGTGATCCGGGAGGCGAAGTCGTCGCGACGGTGACCGGCGTCCGGGTCGTGCACGTCGTCGTGGACGACCACCCATACGGTGACCTCGCCGCCGACGCCGTCCCGTACCCCCCAGTCGTCGCAGAGGGCGGTGATGATGTTGAGCCCGCGGCCACCGTGCGCGGTGACCGAGGGAGTGGCCGGGGACGGGCGGGTCGGGCCGCCGCCGTCGGTCACCTCGACGATCAGGCTGCCGCCGGCGTCCACGCGCCATGCGGCCCGGACGTCGCCGTCGCCGGCCAGGGCGCCGCGCAGCGGCCGGCCGTGCTTGCAGGCATTGCTCAAGAGTTCGGAAAGGACCAATACGGCGTCGTCGATGACCGATTCCGCCACGCCACCGCTGCGCAACTGATCACGCATCCGGTGCCTTGCTTCCCCCACGCCCGCAGGGCCATGGGGTACGGCCATGCTCGACGACGTGGGCACCTCCTGTGCCACCACCAACGCCACCCCCGAGACCTCCTTCGCCCCACGCCACGGTGTGGATGCCCCACCGGCCTGTACCGGAAACCGGCCGAATCGCGTCCGGCGACGCATTTGGAACATCCGATCACTCAGCGAACGCGCCGGAGCACTCCCTGTCATCGCGGCTGGACCGGCGGCCGGTCAGCGGCCGAGCCGGTGCAGGACCGCGCGCGGGCGGTTGGTGATGATGGCGTCCACCCCCAGGTCCACGCAGAGGTCGACGTCCTCGGGGTCGTTCACCGTCCACACGTGCACCTGGTGTCCCGCCTGCTTGAGCCGCTCCACGTACGCCGGCTGGTTGCGCACGATCCGGATCGAGGGCCCCGCGATCCCGACGCCCGCCGGCAGCCGCCCGTCCCGCAGCCGCGGTGAGACGAACTGCAGCAGGTAGACCGTCGGCAGGGCCGGCGAGGCCGCCCGCACCCGGTGCAGGGAGCGCGCTGAGAAACTCATCACACGTACCGGCGACCTCGCGGCCGAGGCCGGGGCGTCCAGTCCGAACCGCTTCAGGAGCGTCAGCAGCCGCTCCTCGACCTGCCCGGCCCACCGCGTCGGGTGCTTGGTCTCGATGGCCAGCTCCACCGGCCGTCCGGCGTCGGCGACGAGTTCGAGCAGCCGCTCCAGGGTGAGGACGGACGTGTCCTCGGGGTCCTCGGGCCGCACCTCCCAGTCCGGCTCCTCGACCCGGCCGCGCCAGGACGCGCGCGTGCGCCAGGACCCGAAGTCCAGCGCGGCGAGGTCGGCGAGTTCCAGGGCGGACACCGCTCCCCGGCCGTTGGACGTACGGTTGACGCGCCGGTCGTGCACGCAGACGAGATGGCCGTCCGCGGTCAGGCGTACATCGCACTCGAGGGCGTCCGCGCCGTCCTCGATGGCCTTTCGGTAGGCGGCCAGCGTGTGCTCCGGGGCGGCCTCGGAGGCTCCACGGTGGGCGACGACTTGGATGTGGTGCTGTCGTGCGTGGGTCACCGCGTCATGGTGCCACCGCGGCGGAATGGGCGAGACGGTGGGGAGCCGTCGATAATGTGTCTGTTTCATGTGAGATGACCTATATAAAGAATGTACCCGGACCCACAGCAACGGCTTATGGTGCTCTGACGGCCCGTGGGAAAAGCTGACTACGTACACACCTGCACATGCACAGCTGGAGCGCGCCGGGTCACCGGCGGGCATGGCTGACCGAGTGCGACCAACAACAGCCGTGGACCAAGGAGAAGAGCTGTGAGCACCGAGAACGAGGGCAACACGGTACCCCCGGCGCCGTCCGCACCTCCCGTGCCGGTGGATACTCCCGCTGCTTCCCCGCACCCGGCCGCCCCCCAGGGCGGCCCGTCCGCACCTCCGCCCCCGGACGCGCCTCCGCACCTCCCGGGAGCCCACGACGGGGCCGGCGCGCCCGCACCGCAGGGTCACGGCTCGCCCGTCGACGGCTCCTGGCCGCCCCCGTCCCCCGCCGCGCCCGCCTACGGGGACGGCGGCGCGGGAGGCTCCGGCTGGGGCGCCGCGTACCAGCAGCACCAGCCCGCGCCCAAGTCCGGCGGCCGGCGCGGCGGCCTGGTCGCCGCGGTCCTGGTGGCCGCGCTCGTCGCCGGCGGACTGGGCGGCGGACTCGGCTACACACTGGCCAGGAACGACGACAGCAGCTCCACCACGGTCTCCGCCTCCGACAACGGCGCCTCGCAGATCAAGCGGGACCCGAACTCGGTCGCGGGCGTGGCCGCCAAAGCCCTGCCGAGCACGGTCACCATCGAGGCCGAGGGAACCGGCGGCCGGGGCGGCACCGGCACCGGCTTCGTCTTCGACACCCAGGGACACATCCTCACCAACAACCACGTGGTGGCCGAAGCCGTCGACGGCGGCAAGCTCAGCGCCACCTTCCCCGACGGCAGGAAGTACGACGCCGAGGTCGTCGGCCACGCCCAGGGCTACGACGTCGCGGTCATCCGGCTCAAGAACGCCCCCTCGGACCTCAAGCCGCTCGCCCTCGGCGACTCCGACAAGGTGGCCGTCGGCGACGAGACGATCGCCATCGGCGCACCCTTCGGCCTGTCGAACACGGTGACGACCGGCATCATCAGTGCGAAGAACCGTCCCGTCGCCTCCAGTGACGGCGGCTCCGACAGCAAGGCCTCCTACATGAGCGCCCTGCAGACGGACGCCTCCATCAACCCGGGCAACTCCGGCGGCCCGCTCCTCGACGCGCGCGGCGCGGTCATCGGCATCAACTCCGCCATCCAGTCCTCGGGCAGCGGCGGCCTCGGCGGCGCGGGCCAGTCCGGCTCGATCGGCCTCGGCTTCGCCATCCCGATCAACCAGGCCAAGTACGTCGCCCAGCAGCTGATCAAGACCGGCAAGCCCGTCTACGCCAAGATCGGCGCGTCGGTCTCCCTGGGGGACACGACCAACGGCGCCAAGATCACCGACCAGGGCGTCAGCGGATCGGCCCCGGTCGAAGCGGGCGGCCCCGCCGCCGAGGCCGGCCTCAAGCCCGGTGACGTCATCATCAAGCTCGACGACCGGGTCATCGACTCCGGCCCCACCCTCATCGGCGAGATCTGGACCCACAAGCCCGGCGACAAGGTCACCGTCACCTACAAGCGCGACGGCAAGGAGCGCACGGCGGACCTCACGCTCGGCTCCCGCGTCGGCGACAGCTGATCCCACGCGCGCCTGCCAACCCGTTAGTCTTGTCCCCGCGCCGCCGCGCACGAGCGGCGCGGGGTGGGTTGCCCGAGCGGCCTAAGGGAACGGTCTTGAAAACCGTCGTGGCAGCGATGTCACCGTGGGTTCAAATCCCACACCCACCGCAGCAGGTCAGAAGCTTGCAGGTTAGAAGGGGTGCCACCCTCCGGGGCGGCACCCCTTCTGCGTGCACCTTGTCTCACCCCGACTCGGCCGTATCCCAGCTTTGACCAGTACGTATGGGCCATCTGTGGGCCAGAACTCAGACCGACGAACCCGCGGGATGTCGCATAGCAGGGCACAAGCGCATCAGGCGCCGGTGCTCAGGCCGGTATCGGTATCGCCGAGGTGTCATGGACGACGGTCACCGGGATGCCGCCCGTGAGCGCTGCCAGCCGGTCGCGCAGGGCCTGCGAGGCGGCGCCCTGCGCGGTCGTGTTCACGACGACGCCTGAGGCGTCCGGGGGTAGCCAGGAGGAGTACAGCGGGAACCCCAGCAGCCGCCCCTGGTCGTCCGCCGTGTTGATCTTGTCGAGCGCGGCGACCAGAGTGCGTTCTGCATAGCTGCAGCGGTACAGGTCCAGGCGGGAGAGGTCGATGCCCGGGTCCGCCTGCTTGGCCGCCGCCGCGAGCTGCCGCCCGCGGGCCAGGTCGGTCACGCACAGCGCCACCCGGCCCGGAGGGTAGTCGGTCATGTGCGAGCCGTAGACGTCCGCGAAGGCGTCGCGTCCCTGAGCACCCACGGCCTCGGACAGCGCCTCGGCGACCGGGTCGTTCCACAGCGCGTCGTCGATCGGGTCGTTGGACAGCTCCTCGGCGGCCGAGTCGTTGGTGGGGGTGGCGTCCACACTGGTGGGCTCGGGATCGTCCTGCAAATCGTCGGCGGTAGGGCAGTTCTTCTCATCCGGTACCGCCCTGGGCGCGGATCTGATTGGGGCGGTGACAACGGTCTGGTCGGCGTTGCGTGCGCATCCCGTGACTGGCAGCAGCGCGGAACACGCGATCAAGGCGGCAACAGCGGTGTAACGGCGCATGAGTGGCTCCTTGGCAGGAAACGACCTGTGCCACTTCGACACGGAACGCCCCCAAGGAGTTGCCCTCACCGTCCGTGACATGTTCGTGAACAGCACCCGAAGCACGCTGCGACAGCCGGTCGCGGCCAGCCGGCTCTGTCCACCCTCACCATGGTCGGTGGCGCGCCCCCCGCAGCGCCTCGTGCCCGTCTGGATCGACGTGTGCGACGCGCTGCGGGGAAGCACACCTTCAGGGCTGCTCCCCTTCATCAAGCGCGCGTGAGATCAGGTCGTTGGAGTGCTTCTCGCCACCATTCAGGATCTTTGCGTAGAAGCGGTACAGAACTGCGATGCTGTGGCCGGCGCGAGCGGCAACCTCTGCGGGGTCCACCCCTGATTTGATCCAGAGGGAGACGCCGGCGTGGCGGAGTGAGTACGGCACAGCGGCGAGTTCCGATTTCACCTCACGAGGCGACAGCACCGCCTTCCGCGCTCCCTCCCAGACGTCGCAATACTCGGTGGAGGGGACGCGCCCACCCCGCGCAGCACGGAACAATCGGCCGTCATCAGCCCTGCCGTATCGCGTGATGTGTTCACGGAGCAGATGCACGAGAACCGGCGGGATGGGCACGGTCCGCGTCGCACCGCGCTTGCGCCTCTTCAAGCCGCGCTTCTCGTACGACGTGCCGTCGTCCGTCCACCCGCCGCCCACCTCGGGACGGCTCTCCCCGAGCAGCAGTTCGCCCCACTCCTTCACGGACTCAGGTGAGTTGGGTGGCAGGGTGCAGTCCGCTTCAGTGAGCGCGACGATCTCACCAGGGCGCATGGCTGCGTAGTAGAGGCATCCGAAGAACGCGTGCAGGTGCTGGCCGCGCGGCCCAGAATCGCGGACAGCTCCGAGCAAGGACCGCGCCAGTCTCGGGTCCGGCACGTACCGGAAGTCGATTTCGTCATCGTTCTCGGGCGGCGTCCAGTCCACGCGGGGAAGCGGATTGGACGCGAGGAGCCCTTTCTCCTCGACCGTGTAGCGCAGCACGTTGCTCAGCACCATGCGCTTACGTCTGGCTGTGTTCTCGGCGGCCTTTCCTCCGTCCAGACGGAGTGAGAGAGCTTCCAGGGCCGGACGTAGAAGGGCGGGGTCCTCCAAGTCCTTGACCTTGATGGAGCGGGCGGAGACCCACTCCAGTGCGGCGCGGATCTCGGCGGGGGGTTCCTCGGCGACGTGTCGCGGTACCCATGCCCCTTCCGGACTCCGAACAGCTCGGAACGCCCACTGATAGAGGGCAGTGCGCAGTATCGCGGGGCGGGGTGCTCCCCGCTTGCTGGTGACCAGCACGGGCGTTACGACAGCGAGGGATTCCGCGATGCTCGCGCGGTGCTTAGCGGCGGCGCGTGGCCACTTCATCAGTACGTACCCCGTGACGTGCTCGTACCAGGAAGGGGAGGTGAGAGCCAACAACTCACGTGCGGGCAGGCCCGTTTCCTCGTCGAACTGTTGTTGGTCTCGCAGGGCGGCCATCAGCTCCGCCCGACGACCGTCCGCTTGCGGCTTGAGCTTGAAACTGCGCGAGTGGGGCCGCTCGCCGACCCGCCAACGCAGTTCCCACGGCTTCGGGCGGCCCGTGCGCTTGCGGATCGACCAGATGTCGACGTCGTACGTGAGCATGTCTCTCCAGTCAGAACGAGGGGCCCGCGCTCAGCGCGGGCCCCGGTGAAGCGGACTGATCTATGCGGCGTGCTGCTCGCAGCGCTCCCACCACGTGTCCAGGTCGGCGCGGCTGACGCGGACTTGACCGTTGGGGAGCTTGCGAAGGCGGGGGGCTAGGCCACGGGCGCGCATGCGGTAGAAAGCGGCGCGGCTCATGCCGATTTCGTCAAGAACTTCGGGGAGTTTGAGCATCTGGGGGCGAGCCATGGTGCGACTCCTCTGTCGACTCTCGGGGTGTGGTTGGCGTCACAATGCTGTGGGTCGCGGCCCATCGCGACCCAAGCCTGTGACCTGCGGGTTTGCTCGGGGTTTGTGCGGCCCATCGCGTCCCACGCTGTGTGTCGGGTGGGCCGCGAACCGACCGCGTGAGCAACGCTTCAGGTCAATACATCCAGGGCCTGTCCGACGGGTCGCGTTACCGACCCCGCCGCCAGCATCGTCACCCGAATGGCGCAACATGACGTGCCACCCACGTGGGCGAGGATCAAGCTGGCTAGTGCCCTAACCGAGGCAATCCGTGAAAGGGGAACCGAATGCGCATTCGACGAATCCTCGCCGCCGTCATCGCCACGGCAGCCCTCGCCGGGCTCGGCCTCACAGGCGCCGCCACCGCCACCGCCGCCACACCCAGCCCCGGTTCGAAGGTTGTCACCTCTGACCAGTGCAGGGAGGGCGGCGGAACGGTAGAGGGCTTCGGCTGCAAGGGCGGTGCATACGACGGCGCGCTGATCGACTAACCCCACAGGGCGCCCCGCAGCCACGCGCCGCGGGGCGCTCCCGCGCGAGCGTAGCCGGGAGAGTCGCAGGGACTGTGCCGACCCACACGCCCTAGGTGCCCCTCGTCGACCCGGGGCCGTCTCTGGGCCGTCCGGTGATGACCAACGTTGACAGGCAACACCGACGGGCACCGGTGTCAGGGCAGGTAGAAGAGGGTGACACGATAAAGGGGGCCAGGTGACGGGTTGGCCGCATCACTGCCAGAAGAACTGATCGAGTGCCGCATGCGCCCTTGACTCGGTCATTGAAACTCCCGGCCAAAGTCGCTACGCCGACCGCTCTGTAGGGTGCGGCACCATGACTGCTGACGTGCCTCGGGGCCCGAAGCGCAGCGACGCTGCGAGGTGGGAAGACCTCGTCGCCCGATACGCGTGGGCCGATGCGGATGAGCCCGATGCGTACACCTTTTCCGTGATTACAGGAAAAACGGAGAGCGAGGTGATTCGGGCATTCGGTGGCGATCCCGGGGCGTCGCGGCTGATGACCTCCGCCGAGACCGCCGACGAGCTGGCGGCTCAGCTCTATGTGGAGGACTACGAGCTGCTTCAAGTGGTCACCGTCGACCGATGCGTCATCGCCATCGAATGGGGCTACCACGGCAGCATCCCGGAGATCGCCCGACGAGCGTCCGCTGGCGGAGGCGAGTTCTTCAGCGTCTACCGCAGTGTGAACGCCCGGTACCAGGTCATGCACGCCCTTGATGGCCGCGTAGAGGGCATGTTCGACCCCTTCGAGCTGGAGGACGCGGAGTGGATGGACCCGGAACCGGAAGTCCCCGCCTGGGCAGAAGGGGTCGCCTTCCACATGGAGACCCTGTGCGCCGAGTCCTTCGCGCTCATGGAGCGCACTATGGGCGTGGCCGTCGATCCCGGGTGGATGGACATGGCGCTTCGCACTGTGCGGCTCACCTCACCCTCCGAGCTCTTCGGCCGATCGGAGGCGGCATGGCTCCCATGAGCGCGGTTGTGATGGGCTGATCTGTCAAGAGGACAGCTGCTGCCTGACATCAGCGGCTGACACCAACAGGCGCGAACAGCGACGGTAGGCGGCGAACCTCAACGAACGATCAGTCAAGACCCAAAGCCGGTTGGTCGAAGCCAACGACTCCCCATGATCGACCTGGCAAGGATGAGGCCAGATCTCAAAGCCGGCCCAAAGTCTCTCCGCCGGCCTAGACGCAGAAGCCCCCGGACCATGCCAATTGACCTTGATCGATCGGGCGGAGACCCAGTCCAGCGCGGCGCGGATTTCCGCGGGGGGCTCCTCAGCACGTTGGCGCGGCACCCACGCCCCGTCCACCCCACGCACCGCCCGAAAGGCCCACTGGTAGAGGGCGGCGCGCATTACTGCAGGGCGGGGCGCTCCCCGCTTGCTGGTGACAAGCACGGGGGTCACGGCGGCCAGCGATTCGGCGATGCTCGCCCGGTGCTTCGCGGCGGCGCGCGGCCAGTGGGCCAGCCCTTGGGCAGGGGACGGCACTCCTCGCCGCTGTAGAGGGTGGTGAGGCAGTGCAGCCACTCCGAGGACGTCATGCGGACTTCCGCGCCCGCGTCGAGCCCGGCCGCGTAGCGAGGGGCCGCTGAAGGACGTCACAGTCAGCCGGCTGCGTCGGCCGGTCACGACCGGCCCGCAGGCCCTTCGTGAGAGATCGGACGGCCTTCTCCGCGGCCCGCCGCCGTGGACGGCGCAGGGCCGGGCCGGGACGCGAGGTGGGCGAAGGCGACGACGTTGTAGTCGTATTCCCTGCGATCGCGGTCGTAGCTGCCACCGCAGGTGATCAGCCGCAGCTGCGGGCCAGGGGTGTCGCCGTACACCTCCTGGTCCGGGAAACGGTCCTTGGCGTAGGTCCGCACCGCACTGACCCTGAAGACCGCGGTGCTGCCGTCCGCCCGGGTGACATTGATCAGGGCACCGGGCCTGAGCGTGCTGAGCCGCTGGAAGACCGCCGGTCCGGTCCGGGTGTCGAGATGGCCCACGACCACGGACGTACCGTCCTGACCCGGTGCCACACTGCCCCGGTACCAGCCCACCAGATTCGGGGTGCTGGCGGGCGGGGTACTGACCGCACCCGAATCGTCCAGGCCCAGCTGCGTGAATGGCGCGTCCACCTGGATCTGCGGGATCCGCAGCCGGTCCGGCGGCGAATAAGCCAGCCCCGGCCGGCGGGGGGCAGCGGAAGCAGAACCGGACCTGGCCCCGAGCGGCGGAGGGCCGGCAGAGACGGGAGCGTTGTAGGCCGTGGCCAACTCCCGCTGGATCATCAGTACACCGAGGAGGAGAACGGCCAGACCAAAACAGAGAATCCAGCGCCACCCGCGGATACCACCATGGCACGCTGCACTCTGGGCGCTGTCCCCAGCCGGGGGCGCAGGCTGCTCTTTCATACCTATACACCTTCTGTTGCTGACTGCCGGGAACTGCCGCCGCTGCGGTAAACCGCCTCGCGGCCACCACCGACGAAGGGTCAGACATCTTGTGGCCACCGCCAGTGGGCGGTGGCCACAGGCGGTCTGCTTCACGCGGCAGGCAGGTCAGACCGCGTCACGGCGTCCACGACGGCGTTGCAGCGCATAACCGCTGATACCGAGTCCGCCCAGAACCAGAGCCGTGCCGCCAGCCATACCGGCCGACGAAGGCTGAGCGAGGCCACCGCTACCGGCATGGACGCCACCGTGCGGCTTCCGACCGTGATGCGGTTCCTCCCCACCCCCGTGGTGCGGCTTGTGCCCCCCACCCCACTGGTGCTGTTCCTCCCCTTTACCTCCGTGGTCGTGCTCCCCTCCACCCCAGTGGTCCTGCTCCCCTCCATCCCAGTGCTCCTGCTGTTCTTCCCGTCGGTCCGAGTGATGCTGCTTATTGATCAGCTTGATCTTGTTCGCCGACACGTTCTTGTTCGTCGACTCCTGCTCCTGCTCCTGCTCCTGCTTCTGCTTATTCGTCAGCCACAGCTGCACCTTCGTGTCCTGCCTAGGCTTGACCACGATCTCGGGCTTGACCACGATCTCGGGCTTCACCACGATCTCGGGGCTGGACTCAGCCTTGGCCGAGCTGTCGTTGTGGACCTTCACGTCCTGCTCGGGCTCCGGCTCGGGCTCCGCCTCGGCCTCCGCCTCGGGGCTGGACTCGGCCTTGGTCGAGCTGTCGTTGTGGACCTTCACGTCCTGCTCGGGCTCCGCCTCGGCCTCCGCCCGCGACGCGGACTCCGGGCCCGCCGCCGTCCGCTCCGCCTCGTCATCGCTGCCCGAGGGCGCCTGCCAATCGTCGGACTGCTGCGACACGTCATCTTCATGCTGCTGATCACCATCGGACGCGTCCTCGTCGTCCACACCAGCGAGAGCGTTGGCGAGCGCGGGAGCCTGCTCGGACCGGGACAGACCCGCACCGAATGCCGAGCCGTGAGCGCCCACCGTGAGGGCACAAGAGGTCAGGCCCGCCAGAAGCAGACCAGAGGCACGGATTTTCATGATGCTCCGTTCTTATGATCGACCCACTTGTCGTCATAGTCGGAACAACCAAGCCCTCAACGTCCACGCAACACCGGTAACTCACCGTTATGGCGGATCAAATAATCCAGTCCGCCGCACCCCTCCCGGGAAAGACCACAACCCCACACACCGAGCGATCACACCCGCAGCCCCCAGGGGGCCCTGAGTGTAATGCGCCGTTCTCCCACTCCTACACCGCCGCGGGGGTGCCTCACACGCCCCGCTCGTCGTGCACGGGCGGGGCGTCGGCGCCGTTTGCGCCCTTGTGGCTCCGCCTGCACTCCCTGACGGTGGACATTCAGCGGGGTGTCACTCGACGCGAGGGGGATGGCTTGCAGCGTAGGTGGAATGACACGGTTGGGTGGCTGCTGATGCATGTGGCTGTGGTGTTGGAGCGGATGGTGGCCGGCGATGAGGTGGGTAGGCCGGCCGCCTTTCCGCGAGTAGCAGCCGCAGCATCTCTGGGGGCCCGTATTGCGCCGAGCAGGCGGCGCGTTCTGACGCGCGCAGAGCCCCCGGCCGCGGTTCCGGTCGGGGCCTTCTGGTGCAGGTGTTTGTAAGCACGTGAACACGTGCTTACAGACATCCGTGCTGTTGAACAGAACGCGACACGGCCTGAGAGACAGGCGCTCGTTGCCTCCCATCTCAGGTGCTGTGGGCCATGTGTGGGCCAATGCGCGAGAAAAAGGACTCTTGGACGGGAAAGCCCAGGTCGGAGCGGGTTCGCATGGCTAGATCACAACGCTCTTGAAAACCGTCGTGGCAGCGATGTCACCGTGGGTTCAAATCCCACACCCACCGCAGCAGGTCAGAAGCTTGCAGGTCAGAAGGGGTGCCGCTCTTTGGAGCGGCACCCCTTCCGCGTGACCTTGTCTCCCCTGGACTCACCCGTTTCGCAGCATCACGACTCGGCCCGCTGGGTGATGGCCGCCTCGGTGCGGTCTCCCAGGAACTCGTACCACCGGCGTTCCAGGCAGACGTAGCGCACGTCCGCTTCGACCAGGCTCAGGAAACCCGACACGGTCTCGGTGAGACGTTGCTGCAGCCCTGTGTCGGCCAGCGTCCCGTCCTCGGCGAAGGCCTGGTAGCTGTCGGCCAGGCTGAACATGTCCGGGTAGACGCGGGTGCCCAGGTGTTCCAGGGGGACCCTCAGGGCCCACAGCCCGCGGTTGCCGCCGATCAGGGACGGCGAGGCGGAGACGAGCATCGCGTGCTTGCTCTTGAACGGCTGCGGTCGGACACGGGAGACCCAGTCGATCGCGTTCTTCAACACTCCCGGCACCGAGGCGTTGTACTCCGGCGAGGAGATGACGAAGGCGTCGCTCTGCTCGAGTCGGTCGCGCAGGGCGAGGGCGCCCTGCGGCAGCCCTTCGGTCGCCTCCATGTCGCCGTCGTACAAGGGCATGTCGAAGTCGTGCATGCCGGCGCGGTCGACGGTCGCCCCGGTGTCGGAGATGAGCCGGGCCACGAGGGAGGCGAGGCGTGCGTTGGCCGAACCGGTCCGCAGTGCCGCGCCGAAGACCAGGAACCGGAGCGGGCCGGGAGGCGTGTCCGAGGGCATGGATCCGTCCTTCCGTCGTGGGGACGCGCCTCCAGCGGGGGCGCCCCACTGACCAGTGTGGTTCCGAGACCGCCGCCGTGCGACCGGCAGCCGGAGCCGGCCGGCCGGTGATCCGGCGCCCGCTCGGGGCCGTTCTCGTCGGGGGCTCAGGGCCGGTGGCCCGTCAGGCGGGCCGCGGAGGCTATGGCCGCGCGGGCCTCGCGTTCGGTCAGGCCGATGCGCAGGGCCGCGTCGACCAGCGGGGTGACGAGGGCGGGGCCGATGCCGTCCTCGTAGGCGCGGCAGGCGGCCCAGAACAGGCGGGTGTTGCGCTGGCCCTCGTGGGCGCCCAGGACGAACTGCACCAGGCCCTCGCCGTGCCGGCCCGCCGAGGGCGGTACGGGGTGGCGGGCGGTGCGGGGCGGGGGGAGCAGAAGGCGCAGGAGGGCGCGCGGGCAGGAGGCCGGCGCGAGGTGCGCGGTGCCGGGGGCGGTGGCGTAGACGCCGTGTCCGGTGCGGGAGCCGGGGCCGACCAGGTAGCCGCCGGCGCCGCGGATGTCGATGCCGGGGGCCAGGCGTCCGGCCGAGTTGGGGACGACGACGTCGGGCGGCCCGCTCAGCCACAGGTGGCGGCCGCCGCTGGGGGTCAGGACGACCACCGTGGCGGGGATGGTGAACAGGTGGCGCAGGGCGAGCTCACGCAGGGCCGCCGAGGCGTTCGTGCCGTTCTTGGTGTCCAGATCGACGCCGATCAGATGGTGCGGGGGCAGTCCGCAGGCGATGCCGTAGCCGGTGGCCCAGGGTGCGGCGGCGAACAGTTCCCGGATGCGGGCCGGGTCGGTGGAGGCGTCGTACACCCCGTGGCCGAAGCGGCCGCACTCGCCGTGGCAGGGCGGACCGGGCGGGCCCACCGGGTCGGGGCCGTCGCGGTGGGGGGAGCGCAGGGCCGGGAGTTTCGTCCGGGACAGGGGGATGACGGCCAGTCCGCGTTCGGCGGCTGACAGGGCGTGGGCGAGGGCCAGCGTCGTGGCCTGCCGGTCGATGGTGGCCATGCTTCTATGTTCGTACGCACGTTCGAAAAAGGAAAGGGGGCGGGCGTGGCACGCCGTGGGGCGGGGTTTTGGGGCGGCTTCGGGACGAACGCCTCAGCCCTTGCGGCGCTTGGGGGGCGGTGGCCCGAGCCGCCCTCGTCGAAGCCTACGGGGGCAGGAAAGGTGGTGAAAGGGGTTTATCGACATGTCCTCACGCTTGCGTGCGAATCGGGCGTTCCGGGGTGGTTCGCCGGGTTCCGGTGGGCAACTCTGATCTCGCGACGTCGTGAGAAGGCCCGGGCGGTCGGCCAACTGCCCAGGTGAAAGCCGTACTTCACGTACTCCCCGGCAAGGCAGCCGGTGTGTACCTCGTACTGGAGGAGCAACATGGCAAGTACCCGTACCGCCCGTGTTCTCGCCGCCGCGGCGGCCATCCCCCTCGCCGCGGCGCTCTTCACCGGCGTCGCCGCCGCGGGCACGGGAGCCATCGCGGGCGACGGATCGAACGCGGGCGTCGCGGGCGTCGTCGGCAGCGGGGTCGGCCGCGACAACAGCGGCAACTCGTCCACCACGCAGCAGCAGGCGGTCGGCTCGGGCGCCTCGAACCAGAGCAACACCGCACAGGTCAGCCGTTCCGCGTTCACGGCCATCCAGCAGGGCAACAAGAACGTCGTCATCCACTTCACCCGTCTGTGGTGAGTCGGGGCGGGCCGGCGCGCACTCTGGGGACCCGCCGGCCCTGAACTCCCTGGTGGGTGTGCTCGTGGGGACGTAACACACCTCTGCGCGGCGGTGCTTCGGCGCCGCCGCGCAGACGTGTTCCGTGCGACCGCCTCAGGCGCCGCGCCCCGGGGGGCCGGTCGCCCGGGACGCCGTCCAGGACGTCCCCCAGGGGTGAACCCGCAGTACACATGCCCCGTTCCTCCACCTTCAGGAGGTGCGGTCGACCCCACCCCTACAACCTGAGGCGGACTCGGCTGCGGGACCTGCGGGCGATCCGCGGGAGCGGGTGCCGCTCCTAGCGTGGAGCCATGACCACACCCGTCTGCACCAGCGTGTCGAAAGCCGCCATACCGGCGACCGGGACTCCGGCGTACCCGTCCTTCGCGTCGTACGTGCGGGCCCGGCAGCCGCTGCTGCTGCGCACCGCCCGGTCGCTGACCGCGAACCCGAGCGACGCGGAGGACCTGTTGCAGACCGCGCTCACCAAGACGTACGTGGCGTGGGAGCGGATCGAGGACCACCGGGCCCTCGACGGCTATGTGCGCCGCGCGCTCCTGAACACCCGCACCTCGCAGTGGCGCAAGCGGAAGGTCGACGAGTTCGCCTGTGACGAACTGCCCGAGCCGGAGCCGGCGCCCGGCGCGACCGACCCGGCGGAGCAGCAGGCGCTGCGCGACGCCATGTGGCGGGCGATCATGAAGCTGCCCGCGCGGCAGCGGGCAATGGTCGTCCTGAGGTATTACGAGGACCTCTCCGAGGTTCAGACGGCCGAGGTGCTCGGAGTGTCCGTGGGGACGGTGAAGTCGGCGGTGTCGCGGGCGCTCGGCAAGCTGCGGGAGGACCCGGAGCTGGTGCGCGTGCGCTGACCGTTGGGGGAACGTTGTGTGATCGATCATCCGGGCCTAGTGACATACCACGTGGTATGTGAGCAGAATCAGCGCAGCCCTTACCACCGCGTAGGCGACGCCGCCCCGGGAGGACGCCGTGCTGAGCACCATGCAGGACGTACCACTGCTGATCTCGAGGATCCTGGCCCACGGGTCGACGATCCACGGGGCGTCGCAGGTGATCAGCTGGACCGGTGACGGTGACCCGCACCGCCGCTCCTTCGCCGGGATCGGCGAGCGCGCGGCCCAACTGGCGCACGCCCTGCGCGACGACCTCGGCGTCGCGGCCGACGACCGTGTGGCGACCCTCATGTGGAACAACGCCGAGCACGTCGAGGCGTACTTCGCGATCCCGTGCATGGGCGCGGTGCTGCACACCCTCAACCTTCGCCTTCCCGCCGAGCAGTTGGCCTGGATCGTCAACCACGCCGCCGACCGCGTCATCATCGTCAACGGCTCCCTGATCCCGCTGCTCGGCCCGCTGCTGCCGCACCTCAAGACGGTCGAGCACGTCGTCGTCTCGGGCCCCGGCGACCGCACCCCGCTCGACGGCTCCCACGCCCAAGTGCACGAGTACGAGGACCTGATCGCGGCCAAGCCGGTCACCTACGACTGGCCCGAGCTGGACGAACGCCAGGCCGCCGCCATGTGCTACACCTCCGGCACCACGGGCGACCCCAAGGGCGTGGTCTACAGCCACCGTTCGGTCTACCTGCACTCGATGCAGGTCAACATGAGCGAGTCCATGGGCCTGACCGACCAGGACACCACGCTCGTGGTCGTCCCGCAGTTCCACGTCAACGCCTGGGGCCTGCCGCACGCCACCTTCCTGTCCGGCGTCAACCTGCTGATGCCGGACCGCTTCCTGCAGCCGGCCCCCCTCGCCGAGATGATCGAGCGGGAGAAGCCGACCCACGCGGCCGCCGTGCCCACCATCTGGCAGGGGCTGCTCGCCGAGCTGACCGCCCGGCCCCGCGACGTCTCCGCCCTCACCCAGGTCACCATCGGCGGCTCGGCCTGCCCGCCCTCCCTCATGGAGGCCTTCGACCGGCTGGGCATGCGGGTCTGCCACGCCTGGGGCATGACCGAGACCTCCCCGCTCGGCACGGTCGCCCGCCCGCCGGCCCACGCGGTCGGCACCGACGAGGAGTTCGGCTACCGCCTCACCCAGGGCCGCTTCCCGGCCGGCGTCGAGGCCCGCCTGACCGGACCCGGCGGCGAACGCCTCCCGTGGGACGGCGAGTCCGCGGGCGAGCTGGAGGTCCGCGGACCGTGGATCGCCGGCGCCTACTACAACGGCCCCGGAGCCGAACCGCTGCGCCCGGCCGACAAGTTCAGCGAGGACGGCTGGCTGAAGACCGGCGACGTCGGCACCATCAGCCCCGACGGCTTCCTCACCCTCACCGACCGGGCCAAGGACGTCATCAAGTCGGGCGGCGAGTGGATCTCCTCAGTGGAGCTGGAGAACGCCCTGATGTCCCACCCGGACGTCGCCGAGGCCGCCGTCGTCGCCGTCCCCGACGACAAGTGGGGCGAACGCCCGCTGGCCACCGTCGTCCTCAAGGAAGGCACCACCGCCGGCTTCGAGGTCCTGCGCGTCTTCCTCCAGGAGGAGCGCGGGATCGCCAAGTGGCAGCTCCCGGAACGCTGGACGATCATCGAGGCCGTTCCGAAGACCAGCGTCGGCAAGTTCGACAAGAAGGTGCTGCGCAGGCAGTACGCCGCCGGAGAGCTGGACATCACCCGGATCTGACCGCGGACCGGACGGCACACGCACGCGTACGCGTACGACGCCGGGGCGCCGGGCAGGGAGCACCACGCATCCCCGCCCGGCGCCCCGGCGTCGTAGGGACGTGGGCCAGTCGGTCAGTTGGTACCGATGCGGGCCAGCAGGTCGACGATCCGGCTCTGCGTCTCGGCGCTGGTGGACCGCTCCGCGAGGAACAGCACCGTCTCGCCCGAGGCCAGCCGCGGCAGGTCGGCCTGGTCGACGGCGGCCGTGTAGACGACCAGCGGCGTGCGGTTGAGCTGCCCGTTCGCGCGCAGCCAGTCCAGGATCCCGGCGCGGCGCCGGTGCATCTGCATCAGGTCCATCACGACCAGGTTCGGCCGGAACTGCCCGGCGAGCGTCACCGCGTCGTTGTCGCTCGCGGCCCGCGCCACCTGCATCCCGCGCCGCTCCAGCGTCGCCGTCAGCGCCAGCGCGATCTCCGCGTGCTCCTCGATCAGCAGCACACGCGGTGGATGCTGCTCGCTGTCGCGCGGCGCGAGCGCCTTCAGCAGTACGGCCGGATCGGCGCCGTAGGCCGCCTCGCGCGTCGCCTGCCCGAGTCCGGCCGTGACCAGCACCGGCACCTCGGCGGCGACCGCCGCCTGCCGCAGCGACTGCAACGCCGTGCGCGTGATCGGCCCGGTCAGCGGGTCGACGAACAGCGCGGCGGGGAAGGCCGCGATCTGCGCGTCCACCTCCTCGCGCGAGTTCACGATGACCGGCCGGTAGCCGCGGTCGCTCAGCGCCTGCTGGGTGGTGATGTCGGGGGCCGGCCAGACCAGCAGTCGGCGTGGGTTGTCCAGCGGCTCCGGCGGCAGTTCGTCGTCCATCGGCTGCGGCCGCGGGGTGTCCGCGATCTCCACGGCACCGCCGGGACCGTCCAGCGGCTCGGGACCCTCGGCGGCGTTCTCGTCCGGAGCCCCGATGGCGTACGACCGTCCGCCGCCCTCGGTGCCGACGGCCATGGCGGGTCCGCCCCGGGAGGGCTGCGCGGAGGGCTGCTCGGCCGGCGGGTGCGGGCGGGCCGTCTGGTCCGGCCGCTGAGCCTGCGGCGGGGTCTGCGTCTGCGGGCGCGCGGCGGCGGCCGGATCGGGCGGAGTGCCCAGTTTGCGGCGGCGGCCGGAACCGCCGGCCTGCGGGGGCGGCGTGGCCGACGGCGGCTGCGGTGCCTGAGCCTGTGCCGCCTGTCGGCTGAACGGCACGCCCTGCCCCAGCGTGCGCACGCTGATCGCCCGCCCCTGCGTCGAGTTGGGGTCGACGGGCGCGGCGGCCTCGGCGGGCAACGGCTGGGCCGCGCGCGGTGCCGCGGTGGCGGCGCCGGACTGCTGCGCGGTGGGCTGGGCCTGTACGGCGGCCTGACCCGTCGCCTGCTCGGGCGGGAGGGCGGGGCCGGCGGCGGCCGGGGTGCCGTGGGGCGGTGTACCCGGGGTACCGGGTGCACCGGGTGCGGGCGGCTGGGGAAGGGCCTGGGCCGGGGGCATGAGGGCGCCGGTGGCGTTCGGCGGTACGGGGCCGCCAACCGCGCCGGGGACTGCCTGAGCCGGGGCGCCTGGGACCGGGATGCCCTGCGCGGGAACGGGCTGCGTGGGGAGCGGCCCGGCGGAGGGCTGGGCAGGAGCCGGGGCCGGGACGGCGGGGTTCTGCGCGGGAGCGAGTGCGGCGGGCTGCTGGGGGAGCGGCTGGCCGGCGATGCCGTGCGCGGGAGCGGGCGCCGAACCCGCGGCCCCGTGCTCCGGCGACGGCACCTGTGCCGGCAGGGCCGCCTGCCCGGACGGATGCTGCGCGGGCAGCGCCTGCCCCGGAACGGGCTGCTGCCCGGGAGCCTGCGGCCCCGCACCCGGCTGTCCGGGAGCCGCCTGGGGCACGGCGGGGTGACCGGGCAGGCCCTGCGGCAGGACGGGCTGACCGGGAGTCATCTGCTGCGGGGTGGGGTGTCCCGGCACGCCTTGGGGTGCGACGGGTTGACCGGGCACACCCTGCGGGACGACGGGCTGACCCGGAGTCACCTGAGGAACAGGCTGCGGGAGCGCCTGGGCGCCACCCGGCTCGGCCTGCACCGGAACGCCCGGTCCGGCTGTGCCCTGCGCGGGCGCGCCGGGCAAGGACACGGGCACGGCCCCGGCATGCGCACCCGGAACACCCGGTGCCCCCGGAACCCCCGGTGCCCCCTGCGCGGGCGTCGCGCCCGCGGCCGCGGTGTCCTGCGGCTGGGCCACTGCCCGCCGCCGGCGTCCCGTCGGCGCGCTCGTGGGATGCGGCTGCGGCGGCGTGTGGTCGTCGGCCTGGTCGTGGGGTACGGCCTCGTGCTGCCCTTCGTCGCCCAGGGGGACGACGGCAGGGGCGCCCTGCGCCGGCACCCGGAGCGCCTGCGCGGTCTCCGGGCCTTCGGCGGGCCGGTCCGCCTCCGCGGGCGGCAGGGCGAAGACCGGACGGGGAGCCGCCTCCTGCGCGGCTGCACGCTCGGTCGCCGCCGCCAGGGCACGCCGACGGCGCCCGGTCGGCTGCGGGCCGGGCGCCGCAGGGTTCTCGCCGCCCACCGCCTCGGTCTGCACCGCCTCGGTCTGCGGGGCCTCCGGCTGCGCGTCGGCAGCCGGGGGCAGCGCCGCCGGCAGTGCCTCGGGCGGGCCGACCTCGCGCCGGGCGCGCCGCCCGGTGGGCGCGGGTACGCCCTGCGGCGGCACCGTACCGCCGAGTCCCGTACCCGAGGCCGCCGTTCCCGCGCCGTGCTCCGCCGCCATGACCACGGCACCCTCGGACACGCCCGCCGCGTCGGCGGGCCGTCCGCGCCGCCGTCCCGTACCGCCGGAGCCGTCCGTGTCCTGGGCCGGAACCTGCCCGGTCTCCTGGGACGACTCGGCCGCCCGCCGCCTGCGCCGACCGGTCGGAGCCACCGGGGCACCGGCGGTCTCCCCCTCGCTGTCACTCTCGAGGAACGCGTCCGTCGAGGACCGCCGGGCCCGCCGCCGTCCGCCGCCCGGAGGCTGCTCGGGCACGGCGGGCTCAGCCGGGACAGGTTCTTCGGGAACCGCGGCCGGCTCCAGGGCATGAAACTGGGCCGGGGCCGCGACGACGCCGGCACCGCCGCCGAGCGGCACCTCCAGGACGTACGCGCTGCCGCTCATGCCCGGCACCTCGTGGGTCTGGAGCACACCGCCGTGCGCCCGGACGATCCCGCGCACGATCGGCTCGTGCACCGGGTCTCCCCCGGCGTACGGCCCGCGCACCTCGATCCGGACGACTTCACCGCGCTGCGCCGCCGCGACCACGACGGTGTTGTCCATGTAACCGCCCGCCGAGACGGGCGAGTTCCCGGTCGCGTCGACGCCTGCGACGTCCGCGACGAGGTGGGCGAGCGCGGTGGCCAGACGCCGCGGATCGACCTCGGCCTCGATGGGCGGCGCGTGCACGGCGAACTGCACCCGCCCGGGGCCGATCAGCTCGATGGCGCCGTCGACACCGGCGGCGACGACCGCGTCCAGCATCACCTTCGTCCGGGTGATCTCCTCGCTGCCGGTGTCGAGGCGCTGGTAGCCGAGGACGTTGTCGATCAGCGTCGTGATCCGGGAGTACCCGGCCGACAGGTGGTGCAGCACCTGGTTGGCCTCGGGCCACAGCTGTCCGGCGTCGTCGGCGGCGAGAGCGGCCAGCTCGCGGCGCAGTTCGTCCAGGGGCCCGCGCAGGGAGCCGCCGAGGAGGGTCAGCAACTGCTCGTGCCGGCCGGCCAGCGCCTCGTAGCGGTCCTTCTCCCGCTCGCCGAGGGCGGCGTAGCGCTCCTCGTTCGCCGCGAGTTGCTCCGCGTGGCGCTCGGTGAATTCCTCGGTCTCGGTGACGTGCTGCTGGCGCAGGGCGGTGAGCTCGGAGGCGTGCTCCTCGGCGAGCTGTTCGAGCTGCTCCTCGTGGCGCTGCTCCTCGGCGGCCTTCTCGTCGGCGAGCGTGTCGTAGGGGCGCCGGTCGGTGAAGGTCATGACGGCGCCGACGAGCTGGTCGCCGTCGCGTACCGGCGCGGTGGTCAGATCGACGGGAACCTTGTCGCCGGCCTTGGACCACAGCACCTGCCCGCGCACCCGGTGCTTGCGCCCGGAGCGCAGGGTGTCGGCGAGCGGGGACTCCCCGTACGGGAAAGGGGAGCCGTCGGGGCGCGAGTGCAGGACGAGGGTGTGCAGCTCGCGGCCGCCGAGTTCACCGGCCCGGTAGCCCAGTATCTGGGCGGCCGCGGGGTTGACGAGCACGATTCGTCCGTCGGTGTCGGTGCCCACGACGCCCTCGGCGGCGGCCCGCAGGATCATCTCGGTCTGCCGCTGCGAACGGGCCAGTTCGGCCTCGGTGTCGACGGTGCCGGACAGATCGCGGACGACGAGCATCAGCAGTTCGTCGCCGCTGTAGCCGTGGCCGTCGTAGGCCTGCTGGCTGTTCTCCAGATTCGCGCTCGTGACCTCGACCGGGAACTCGGACCCGTCGGTCCGCCGCGCCGTCATCCGGGTGGGCTTGGTCCGCCCGCGCGGGTCGATGTGGTCGGGGCGGCGCATGGAGCCGGGAATCAGCTTGGAGTCGAACTGCGGCAGCAGATCGAGCAGGCCCCGTCCGACGAGGGCGGTGCCCGGCGTCTCGAAGGCCTCCAGCGCGATGGTGTTGGCGTTGACGACGGTGCCGTTGGCGTTGACCAGCACCAGGGCGTCGGGCAGCGCGTCGAGTATGGCAGCGAGGCGAGCAGCGCCTCGGGATGGCCTGCTGCTCACGAGACGCTTCCTCCCTGTCACCGCACCTTGCCGACCGCGGAGGCCATCTTGCCAACCGGCCCGCAGCGTGTCACGCGAGGGAGTCTATGCGCAGAGGTTGCTCCCGCGACGCCGGATGAGAGGGAGGTCGCACGCGGAGTTGACGTCGAACCTGTGACCGGACGATTTCACTTCGCACGACCTCCGCGAGACCTTTACGGACTCCCGGTCCACCACACCTTCGGTACGTGCCTACGCACCGGTACGTGCCGGTGCTCCCCGTCCCCACCTACACACGGGTACGCGCCGGCGCGCCCGCCCCTGCCTACGCGCCCGTTCCCGCCCACGCGCCGCTACGGGACACCGCGGCCGGCCTCGGGGCGCCGAGGCCGGGCAACAGCGGCACGAGCCGGTTCCAGCGGTCGATCCGGCAGCCGTCGCCGCGGTCGTAGGCCGCGTCGACGCGGCGCCCGGCCCACGTTCCGGTGATGCGGGCGGTGGCAGGACCGCCGTACTGCATGGCGCACACGCTGCCGTTGGGCACGGGCGCGAAGGGCTCCCGCCCCCAGCGCGTGTTCCGGTCGAGCACGTCGCAGGCGCGGCGGGCGTCGGGGTGACTGCCCCTGGCCGGGTGGCAGTACAGCCTGTACGTCCCGTCCCTGCCCGCGCCCGCGTGCCGCACGGTGACGGTGAGGTGGTCGCCGGCCCGGTCCTCGATCCGGACGGGCGGCGGCGCGGCGGCAGAGGCGGCGGGCACGGCCGAGACCGAGGCGAGCCCGGCGAACACGGCGGAGGCGCCGAGTGCCAGCGCCCGCGACACCGCGGAACGGCGGGCTGGGAGAGATCCGATCTGCGTCATGCCTGGACTAACGCCTCGCGCCCCCGGACGTTGCGCCCCGGCCGCCACCCGCCCGACGCCACCAGAAGGGCTTTGCCCTGGGCCCCACCTGCCTAGTACCGTAGGGGGCGATTGGTGACACCCCACTCGGCTGTGTCATCATCTGCACGCACCACTCGCGCGCTCGCGTGAGCGGTTGTGCTGGAGGCGTCGCCTAGTCCGGTCTATGGCGCCGCACTGCTAATGCGGTTTGGGCCTTAAAGCCCATCGAGGGTTCAAATCCCTCCGCCTCCGCGCATGATCACCGAAGCCCCGGTCCCTTCAGACCGGGGCTTCGGCGTTGTCGGCTCTGTCCCGCTCCAGACCTTGTTTCCGCAGGTCACAAGGGGTGGGGGGAACGGATTTCACATGACGGCGGCAGTCATGTAATGTTCTTCCTGTCGCCGCGAGCGGCCCAGAAGGGTCCAAAGCGAAGACAAAAACAGAACAAGCACTCGTAGCTTAACGGATAGAGCATCTGACTACGGATCAGAAGGTTGCAGGTTCGAATCCTGCCGAGTGCACAGCACACCAGAGGCCCTGTGGAGTGATCCACAGGGCCTCTGGTTTTGGCGTTGACGACAGTGTCTGACAGCAACCGCATCGGAGGACGGGCGCGGGGTTGATCAGACGGCTACCGGTCACGCGGATCGAGCTGTGGCCTAGCACTTCCATGATCATGCGGGCGTCGGCGCCCTGTTCGTGAAGCAAGGACGCGCACGTGTGGCGCAGGTCATGGAAGCGGATCTTACGGACTTCCGCGCGGGCGCACAGGCCCTGCAGTGGCTACCGGGCGAGGCGCCGGACAAGCGTCCCTGAAGCCGACGTTCTCCGCAGCGGGCCGTCGTGCTCCGGGTCCGTCCTGCTCACGCCTGATCCGCACGGTGCGCGGCGCTTGCCTCGGCCGGTCAGGTGGGCCCGTCCAGGCTCCGGGAGAAGGCCGTGTCGCCGGCCATCGCCACGATCGCGTCCTTGACGAGCAGCACTCGCGGCGGGTAGCCCTGCGCTTTGTCCCCGGGGTCGTCCAGTGCGGAGGTGCGCCAAACCTCTGCTCCGGTGCGACTGTCCAGTGCCAGCAGACGGCCGAAGCGGTTGGAGAAATAGACCCGCTTGTGCGTCGCTGACACCGCGGGCGCGGACAGACTCTCCACGTCCGTCACCTTCTGCCAGAGTTGTGTGCCGCTGTCCGCCGACACCGCGGTGACCGACCCGTCGGACCGGACGAAGTAGACGACGCCGTTCGCAAGGGTGGCCGCACCGGTCAGCGGATGTGCCAGCGGTACCCGTCTGACCTGCCCGGTTTGGGAGGCCACCCGCAGCAGCGCGTTGTACGGCCGTTCGTACCCGGCTTCGTACACGTCCTTCGCGGTCTGGGGGGCGAGGAACAGTGGTTGCCCGCCGACGGCGCCGAGCGCTTCCGCCTTCTTGGGCAGTGTGGCGGTTTCGGTCAGGCTGCCGGGTCCGAGCTTCATCAGCTCGACCGGGGCCTGGCCGGACTCGGTGCCCTCCGAGCACAGGGCGTAGGGGACGCCTCCCAGCACCGACGGAGTGCAGTATTCGTCCAGCGAGGGCGTCCGCCACAGTTCCTTGCCGGAAGGTCCGTAGGCCACGAACCACGAGGAGTCGGGAGACATGGTCAGCAGTCCGCCGTCGTACAGGACCGCCTTTTCGGCCCGGTTGATGTCGCGTTGCCACCGCCGGTGCCCGGTACCGGCGTCGAGGGCCACCACCCGCCTGGTCTCGTCGTTCGGTTCCTCGTACAGGTAGACCAGCCCGTCGCGAACGCCGATCGGCTGCGCCCCCTGAGGGCGGGTGCCGGTCCGCCACAGGGTGCGGCCGGAGGCCGCGTCGATTCTGGCGGCCGTGAATCCCGTACCGCCACAGAACAGGGCGCTTCCCTCCGCCACGCATCCGGGGCTGTTGTAGTCGAGAGGGACACCCTTCACGTCGTACCGCAGCTTCGTCTGCCACGGCCGCCAGCCGTCGGGCAGTGACGCGGCACGGGCGGTGGCGGTGGCGTCGGAGGTGGTGGTGGTGTCCGGATCGGACACGAAGACACCCACCCCGATACCCAGCCCCGTGACGGCCAGCGCCGCGCCGAGGCCGGTGAGCAGCATCCGTGCTCGTCGGCGCTTGCCCGTGCCGGTCGCGGCGTCCGCGGAGGTGATGGCCGCGCTCCGAGAAGTGGGGCGGCGCCGGGGTTGCGCGGACTGCCCGGTCTCAGGGGACCCGGTGGCGTCGGATTCCGGCAGCGCCTGGAGCATGCGGTGTATGTCCGTCAGTTCCGGCCGTGCGGCCGGGTCCTTGTCCAGGCAGCGCTCGACAATGCCCAGAAGTGCTTCGGGCACCCCGCCGAGGTCCGGGGTCCCGTGCACCACCTGATAACCGGTTATGTACGGGCTGTCGGCGTCGAACGGTCCCGTGCCGACGGCCGCGAACACCAGCAGTGACCCCAGCGAGAACACGTCCGAGGCCGGGGTGACGTCTCGGGGAGAGGCCAGTTGTTCTGGCGACATGAAGGGCGGAGTGCCGATCATCCGCCCGGTCGTGGTGAGGTTCTGGCTGTCAGAAGCGCGCGATATGCCGAAGTCGATGACGCGCGGCCCGTCCTCGGTCATCAGGACGTTGCCCGGTTTGAGGTCCCGGTGCACCAGGCCCACCCGGTGGATGTCGCGCAGCGCCTCGGTGAGCCCCAGCCCCAGCGCGCGCAGTTCCCGCTGGCTCAGCGGGCCGTCCTTCTCCACGACTTCGGTGAGGTTGAGCCCCGGCACGTAGAGTGTCGCCATCCACGGCCGGTCGGCGTCCGGGTCGGCATCCACGACAGGCGCGGTGAAGGCACCGCTCACCCTGCGCGCTGCCGCGATCTCCTGCCGGAAGCGCGTCCGGAACTCCTCCTCCTGGGCATACGGCCCGTGCACGAGCTTGACCGCGACCTGCCGTCCCGAGGCGGAGACTCCCAGATAGACGACTCCCATGCCGCCCGCCCCGAGCCGACCGAGAAGGGCGTATCCGCCTACGGACTCCGGGTCCCCGGTGCTCAGGGGCCTCATCGCCGATCATCCTTCCCAGCGCCTGCCTGCCTCACGGGGATCAGAGTAGGGCCTGCCGCTCCGGAAACGGAGCCAGGCCGGTGCAGTTGGAGCTGAGGCGGGCGGGTCCGAAAGTCGTCGTGGCGGGGGCGCCACCGTTCGGCGTTGACGGCAGCGCCGACGGCAACGACGGCACACAGGCGCGCATGATCGCTCCACGACTGGATCACCCGGAATGCTGTCCAGGCTGAGGGGTGGTCCGGTTTCTTGTTGTCGGCCTCCGCCGCCCGGGGAACGTTCGGCGAAAGGGGCCTTGGGATCAGCTCAGGGCTTTGCCGGAAGTGTCCGGCCACCTAGTCAAGTTGCTGCGAGCCGATGAGGCCCGGTATCTGGACGTGACCGTTGCCTTGATGCTCGACATCGCCGCCATGGATCGGTTTCCGAACCTCGAACGACAGGTCGATGGTGCCGACAAGGTGGCTAGTGCTGCCGTGGTCGAGTTGAGGCGATGGACGGCCAAGCAGCGTGAGGTCATCGAAGAGCACGAGGCACACGCAGTTGCCATCGCGGAGAGCGCCAAGCAGGCTCAGGACGGTCGGGTGTTCACCCAGGCTCACGAGGACTCCGCGCGCCCGGCCGTCCACCCACCCCAGCACCGCACACGACGCTGCCGACCTCGCGAAGTCGTCGACGCCAACCACTGCACCGATGCGGTCTACTGCGTAACGGCACCAGAGATACATGCATTGGATACCGCGCTGTCATCTCCAGGGCGCCGATAGCTACGCGCGTTGACTCTAGGCTGCCCCCGTTCTGCTCACCCCTCTGTGCATGCTGAATGGGGACCTCCCTTGCCCGAGACCAACAAAACCGGCAACCACCGCGGCAACCGCGGGCGCCGTACCCGGCTCGCCTGGTCCGCCACGGCGGGCCTGGCAGCGCTGGCTCTCCCGGTCGTGGCTTTCGCTAACCCGGCTGAGAAGCAAGATAAGGAAGCGAAGGCCCGCATTGAGCAGCTGCAGCTGCTGGCGATCAACGACTTCCACGGCAACCTGGAGCCACCGGCGGGCTCCTCCGGAACCGTCAAGGAGAAGGACGCCAACGGTGCGATCGTCTCCACCCCGGCCGGCGGCGTCGAATACCTCGCCACTGCCCTGCGCGAGGCCCGCAAGGGCCACAAGAACACGATCACCGTGTCGGACGGCGACAACGTGGGCGCCAGCCCGCTGCTGTCCAGCCTCTTCCACGACGAGCCCACCATCGAGGCTCTGAACAAGGTCGGCGTCGAGGTCAGCGTCGTCGGCAACCACGAGTTCGACCATGGGCGCGCCGAGCTGCTGCGGCAGGCGAACGGCGGCTGCCACCCGGTCGACGGCTGCTTCAACCAGGGTCAGAAGTTCAAGGGTGCGGACTTCCCGATCCTGGCCGCCAACGTCACCGACGAGAAGACCGGCAAGACGATCCTGCCCCCGTACACGGTCAAGAACGTGCACGGCATCAAGGTCGGCTTCATCGGTGTCACCCTGCATGACACCCCGAACATCGTCAGCGCCTCGGGCGTCAAGGGCATGAAGTTCGGCGACGAGGTCCAGACGATCAACAAGTACACCGCCGAGCTCAAGAAGCAGGGTGTCCGCACCATCGTCGCCCTCGTTCACGAGGGCGGTTTCCCGTCGGGCGCCACCTACGACTACGACTGCAACACGCCCACCCCCGGCGCCGGGCTCACCGGCCCGATCGTGGACATCGCCAAGAAGGTGGACCCCGAGGTCGACGCGGTCCTCACCGGTCACACCCACAACGCCTACAACTGCACGGTCATGGACCCGGCCGGCCAGCCCCGGCTGGTGACCAGCGCCGCCTCCTTCGGCCGTCTCTACACCGAGATCAACCTGCCGATCGACATGGAGACGGGCGACGTCGTCCGCAGCCAGATGACCGCCGCCAACCACGTCGTCCGCCGGACCGTGGCCAAGGCGCAGGACATGACCGACCTGCTCACGTCCTACCAGAAGCTGGCCGCGCCCGTCGCGGGCCGCACCGTCGGTCACGTCTCCGCCGACATCAACGGTGCCGGCAGCAGCGCCTTCGAGAAGCCGCTGGGCAACGTGATCGCCGACGCGCAACTGGAGGCTCTGGCCCCGGCCGACAAGGGCGGCGCCGAGATCGCCTTCATGAACCCCGGCGGCATCCGCACCGACCTCGCCTACAAGGCGTCCGGCTCGGAGGGCGACGGTGTGGTGACCTACGCCGAGGCCTTCGCCGTGCAGCCGTTCACCAACATGATGAACGTGCTCGACCTGACCGGTGCGCAGATCGTCAACGTACTGAAGCAGCAGGTCAGTGGGTCCAACGAGGTCGCGCCGAAGATCCTCCAGGTCTCCAATGGCTTCACCTACACCCTGGACCTGACCAAGACCGGTGCTGACCGCATCGTCGTCGACTCGGTCAAGCTGAACGGTCAGCCGCTCGACCCGGCCAAGACCTACCGGGTCGCCATGAACGAGTTCCTGGCGGGCGGCGGTGACGGCTTCCCGGCCTTCACCGGTGGCACCAACAAGCTGGTGGGCCCGTCCGACCTGGACGTCTTCACCGCCTACCTGGCCGCGCACTCTTCGGCGAGTGCCCCGCTGGCTCCGCCGGCGCAGGACCGGATCAAGATCATCGGCTCGGGCGAAGACGTTCTCTGACGTCTGACGGAACCGATGACCGCAGCGGGCGGGGTGCCCAAGCACCCCGCCCGCTGGTGCCGATGAGTGATGTCGGCTTGGAAAGCTGCGGCATCGTTGCCGCTTGACCTCGGAGGTCCTCCGGAGGTCCCGGCTCACGGAGTCCGTGACGCCTCCCAACCCAGGCAGAGCCGCAACATCTTCAGCAGGCTTCCAGGCCCTTTCGGCCTGGGCGCCGCGGGCCTGCAACCGTCGTGCGGCCGGCTCAGCAGGAGCTCGCGGCGCCTGTGTACGCGCGCCTCATGCCGAGCGGCCCAATGCACACAGACAAGAGGTCCCGGAGTGATCCGGGGCCTCTTGCGTTTCAGGGGCTGTTGGATGATGCGGGGGCAACGGTTGGCGTTCGCAGGCCGTCTCAGGGGTACGCCCGTCGGCTGGGCGTAGGGGGGGAGCAGGCGGTGTCGGAGGGGCGGGAGCGGTCTTTTCTCGACAGCAACGGCTGGACGGTGGTGCAGCTCGTCGTGGCTGTGTGGGGAGCCGCCAGTAGCAGCAGTGCGCCGTGGATGCGTGTGGGGTGGCTGGTGATCGGTGTTGCGATCGCCTGGGACCTGGTGCGGGATCTGGTCAGGCGGCGTGGGCAGCGCGGGGCCGGGGTCGCCGACGTCCGTGACTGATCGTTTCCCGGCCGTGGAACCCCGCGCCCGGACCTGACCGGGCGGCCGAGTGCGCTCGTCCCCGGAGGAGTTGTCGGTGGGGGCCCGTACTCTCGCAAGGGATGACGCGGGTGTGGAAGTGCTCGGGGCTGCGGTGGACGGCGGACGGTCCCGTGCTGGTGTGGGACGGCGGGCGGTCGAGCGCGCTGTCGTGGGGGAAACGGGTGGCCTTCGAGGTCGCGGAAGGGGGAGTGCGGACATGTGTGGGAGCGCGGGGGCACGCGTGTCCGGTCCGGACGACGGTGCCGGGGCGGAGCGCGGGGGCGCGGTGCGAGGAGTGCGCACGGTTGGAGCGGGCGCACTCCGTGGCCGCGGACACGATCGCCGACGACCCGCGGCCCTACCACGTATATCTGGCGTGGTTCGGGCCCGGCATGGTCAAGGCCGGGATCACGGCCGTGGGGCGGGGTTCCGCGCGGCTGCTTGAGCAGGGGGCCGTCTGCTTCAGCTGGCTGGGCGCGGGACCGCTCATGGCGGCGCGCCGCACCGAGGAGTTGCTGCGCGCCGCACTCGGGGTCCCGGACCGGATTCCGTACGCCGAGAAGCGCGCCGTACGGTCCGCGCTTCCCGTGACGGAGGAAGAGCGGGCCGCCGAGATCGAGGAGATGCACGCGCGGGCGAGCGCGCTCGGCGGCTGGCCCGAGACGCTGCAGCGGGAGCCGTTCCGGCCCGTCGATCACGCCGGGATCTTCGGGCTGGCCGGTCTGCGGGCCGCCGTGGGCGAGGTGATCGAGCTGGTCGCGGGCGGAGTGGTGAGCGGTGAGCTGGTCGCGGCCGCCGGGCCTGATCTGCACCTGGCGACCGGTGGCGGGGTCGTCGTGCTGGACACGCGGTTGATGGCCGGCTGGGGGCTGCGGCCTGCCCAAAGCGTGGGATTCACCGTGCCGGTAAGAGAGTTGCGGAACCGGGCGGGCGTACAGGACGGGCTGCAGGACGGGCTGTTCTGAAGCGGGCCGGCCGTCGGGGAGGTCCCCGGCCGTCGGGGAAGTTCCGGGCCGCCGCGGCTGAGCCCACCGTGCCTCCCAGGCGTTTCCTGAGAACCTCCTGTGGGTTTCTCAGGGAAATCACAGACGCGTGAAAGTCTGCTCTCAGAGGCTCCCTGAAGGGTGGCCCCCATGACCACGACCTCGCCTCTGGGGCACACCGAACTGCTCAGGCCGGACGGGAGCCCCGTCCGGGTGCTTGTGGTGGACGACGAGCCGTCGATCACCGATCTGCTCTCCATGGCCCTGCGCTACGAGGGCTGGCAGATCCGCAGCGCGGGGGACGGGTACGGCGCCGCCCGGGCCGCGCGCGAGTTCCGGCCCGACGCCGTCGTCCTGGCCATGACGCTGCCCGACATGGACGGGCTCACCGTCCTGGGCCGGCTGCGCCGCGAACTGCCCGGGGTGCCCGTCCTCTTCCTGACCGCCAAGGACGCCGCGGAGGACCGTATCGCCGGGCTGACCGCCGGTGGGGACGACTGCGTCACCAAGCCGTTCGGCGTGGAGGAGGTCGTGGCGCGGCTGCGCGGGCTGATCCGGCGCTCGGGTGCCGCCGACCGGCGTTCCGACTCCGTGCTGGTGGTCGGGGACCTCTGCCTGGACGAGGACAGCCACGAGGTGTCGCGGGGAGGGGAGGACATCCACCTCACCGCCACCGAGTTCGAGCTGCTGCGCTTCCTGATGCGCAACCCCCGCCGCGTGCTCAGCAAGGCCCAGATACTGGACCGCGTCTGGTCGTACGACTTCGGCGGGCAGGCCAACGTCGTCGAGCTGTACATCTCCTATCTGCGGCGGAAGATCGACGCCGGTCGTGAACCGATGATCCACACCCGGCGCGGGGCCGGTTACCTGATCAAGCCCGCCCCGTGAGGCGACACTCTCCCCGCTGCTGACGTCCGGCCGTCGCCGCGCGCGCCGCCAGCGCCCGATCGGCGCCGCACGTGCCGCTGATGCCCGATGGCGTCGCCGACCCCCGATCGTCGCCGCACGCGCCGCGGTAGCCCGTTTCGACGGCCCTATACGGTGTATGGCATGTCGACGACCTCGCAGGAGCAGACCTCCTCCCAGGCCGCCCAGGGCCACCCCCAGCGCTGGCTGATCCTCGGCGTCATCTGCCTCGCCCAACTCACCGTGCTGCTGGACAACACGGTTCTGAACGTCGCGATCCCGTCCCTCACCCGTGAGCTGCGGGCGGCCACCTCCGACATCCAGTGGATGATCAACGCGTACTCGCTCGTGCAGTCCGGGCTGCTGCTGACCGCGGGCAGCGCCGCCGACCGGTACGGACGTAAGAAGATGCTGGTGGCGGGGCTGGTTCTGTTCGGCATCGGTTCGCTGGCCGCCGCACTCGCCGACTCCACCGGGCAGTTGATCGCCGCCCGCGCGGGCATGGGCGTCGGCGGCGCGCTGCTGCTGACCACCACGCTCGCCGTGGCGATGCAGATCTTCGCCCCGGCCGAGCACCCCAAGGCCATCGGCATCTGGAGCGCGGTCAACGCCCTCGGCTTCGCGATCGGCCCGCTGATCGGCGGCTTCATGCTGAACCACTTCTGGTGGGGCGCGATCTTCCTGATCAACCTGCCGGTCGCCGTACTGGGCCTGATCGCGGTCCTCGCCCTCGTCCCGGAGTCCAAGAACCCCCGAGGGGACCGGCCCGACCTGCTCGGCGCGCTGCTGTCCACGATCGGCATGACCTCGCTCGTGTACGCGATCATCTCGGGCCCCGCGCACGGCTGGACGTCGACACGGGTGCTGGTCACGGCGACGGTGGCGGTGGTGGTGCTCGCCCTCTTCGCGTTCTGCGAGAGCCGGATCCCGTACCCCATGCTCGACATGCACTTCTTCCGCGACCGCCGCTTCACGGGCGCGGTCGCCGGGGCGGTGCTGATCACCTTCGGCATGGGCGGCGCGCTCTTCCTGCTCACCCAGCACCTTCAGTTCGTCCTCGGCTACGGGCCCCTCGAGGCCGGTCTGCGCACCGCGCCGCTCGCCCTGTCGGTGGTGGCGCTCAACTTCACCGGACTCGCGGCCCGGTGGACGACGCGGCTGGGCACCCCGGTGGCGATCGGCCTGGGCATGGTGCTGATGTCCGGCGGACTGGTGTCGATCGCCACGCTCGCCTCCGGCGGGTACGGCGGCACACTGCTGGGGCTGCTGCTGATCGGCGGGGGCTGCGCGATCGCCAACCCGGCCATGGCCCACGCCATCATGAGCGCGATCCCGCCGGCCAAGGCGGGCGTCGGGGCGGGCATCAACGGCACGCTTGCGGAGTTCGGCAACGGACTGGGAGTGGCCGTCCTGGGGGCGGTGCTCAACTCCCGGTTCGCGGCGGTGTCCCTGCCGGTGGCCCTGGCCGCGGCGGGGTCGGCCGCCGAGAAGAAGCAGGTGACCGACGCGTTCTCCGCCGGGCTGGAGACCAGTCAGCTGGTGGGAGCGGTGGCCGTGCTGCTCGGCGGCCTGCTGGCCGCCGCGTTGCTCCGCAGGGCTGAGCGGGCAGACTCGGGGATGGTGGTGGCCCACTAGGTCCTGTCGTCACATTCCCGTCGTCGCCCGAAGGGCGGCTCCGCGGCGTCTGGGCGTGCTCTCGGCGTGCCGGGCGGAAGTCCTCGTACTGGACGTACTTGGGCTTTCGCCCGGTGTGGCGAGAGTGCGTGCCAGGCGTCGCGGGGCAGGCGGGAATTTGACGACAGGGCCTAGCCCGGGCGGTACCGCCGCCGCGCGGCCGCGCGTTAGTCGTGGCCGGTCACGCGCCGCGGCGGAACGCCTGCGGGCATCGCCCCGCGCGCCTTCGGGCGCCCGGCACGACCGGCGGTTCGGAAGTCGAGGAAGGTGCGCCATGGTGAAGGCAGCCCAGGGGGCCAAGGGCGCGGCGCGGACCAGCGTCTGGCTGGAGGGCAAGGCGCGCCGCGGCGGGCGCGGAGGGCAGCCGTCCGGGCTGGACCGGGAGCGGATCACCGAGGTCACGGTGCGGCTGCTGGACGCGGAGGGGCTCGCGAGGTTCTCCATGCGCCGGCTCGCCGCCGAGCTGAACGTGACGGCGATGTCCGTGTACTGGTACGTCGACACCAAGGACGACCTGCTCGAACTCGCCCTCGACGCCGCCTTCGGCGAGCTGCGGCTGCCCGAACCGGACGAGGAGACGGACTGGCGCGACCAGTTGCGCCGGCTCGCCACCGAGTACCGGGCGCTGCTGGTGCGCCACCCCTGGCTGTCGCCGCTCGCCGGGACGTTCCTCAACATCGGCCCGAACTCGCTCGCCTTCTCGGGCACGGTGCAGCGGGTCATCCGTCGTACCGGGCTGCCAGAGCAGCGGCTGACCGGGGCGATCTCCGCCGTCTTCCAGTTCGTGTACGGCTACGGCACGATCGAGGGCCACTTCGTGGCCCGCTGCGCCGAGGCGGGCATGGCCCCGGACGACTACTTCCGGCACGCGATGAGCGCGGCCACCCGGGCCCCGGACGCCACCGAGGTGCTCCGGGAGTCCGCGACCCTCATGGCGGCGCGCGGCGGCGACACGGTCGCGGAGATGCTGGACCGCGACTTCGCCTTCGCCCTGGACCTGCTGGTCGCCGGTATCGAGGCGATGGTCGCCCGGGGCTGACTACTCGTCGCGCGCTGCCAGCCGTGCCGGGAACCCGCCGGTCGCCACCGGCCCCCAGCGCTGCGGAGTGATCCGGATGATCGACTTGCCCTGCCTGACCATGGCCTCCCGGTACTCGTCCCAGTCCGGATGCTCGCCCGCGATGTTGCGGTAGTACTCCACCAGGGGCTCCACGGAGTCCGGTGTGTCGAGGACCTCGGCGGTGCCGTCGATCTGCACCCACGGTCCGTTCCACTCGTCGCTCAGCACGACGACGCTGACCCGCGTGTCCTTCTTGGCGTTGCGGGTCTTGGCCCGCTCCGGGTAGGTGGAGACCACGATCCGCCCGGAGTCGTCCACTCCGCAGGTCAGAGGTGAGGCCTGCGGGCTGCCGTCGGCCCGCCGGGTCAGCAGCAGGGCGCGGTGGCGGGGCCGTACGAAGTCCAGCAGCTCATCCAGCGAGACGCGGGTGTTGGTCGCGATGTCGGGTGCCATACCCGCAGCCTAGGCGCCGGCCGGGGCCGAAGGCCCTTCGCCGGCTGAGCCCGTCGCGTGCCCTGTGCCCGGCTCGCTCAGGCGAGGGCACCGCTCAGGTCGTCGTGCACGGGCACGTCGCGGCGGACCCCGGTGACCTCCAGGACGCGGTACGGGACCCCGTCCGGCCTCGCCACCACCCGGAGGAGCACCCCAGGAGGCAGCCCGTGCCGTACGTCCTCGACGAGGCGGGCGCCCTGGGAGTCCATGAAGCGGGTGCGGGTGAGGTCCAGGACCAGCACGTCCAGCCGGCCGGCGCGGGCCGCGGCGAAGGCCAGGACACCGGCGCGCAGGGCCGGGGCGTTGGACAGGTCGATCTGGCATGCGCCTGTCGTGCACCTGGCGGACAGTGAGTCCGAGGACGGCGGCACGTCGCTGGCCGGCCTGGGGCTGCGCTCGGCGCTCGCGCTGCGGCTGCGCGCCGACAAGCGGCGGCTGACCGTGCTCACCGTCTACGCCCGCAAGCCGGGCGTCTTCGACGACGCCGCGACGCGCGTCGGACGGCTGTTCACCGCGCACGTCAGCCTCGCCCTGGACTCGGTGACCGTGCGCGAGCAGCTCACCGAGGCGATGCGCACCAGGGACCTGATCGGCCAGGCCACCGGCATCCTCATGGAGCGGCTGAACATCGACGCGGCGGAGGCCTTCGACAGCCTGGTGCGCGCCTCGCAGCGGGAGAACGTCAAGCTGCGCGACCTCGCCCGCCGGATCGTCGATGCGAACAACGCCACATGAGCGGCGAGGAGTTGACCGGCGGCCGGGGAGGGCGACCAGTGCCGCGGAAGGCAACGTCTGTTCGTGAAGGAGCGGTGTCCTGCGCGGCGGGTGGGGGTCCCCGATCCGGCCACGGACCTGGTCTCCCGCGTCACGGACCCGGGCCGCCCCTGTCCGGCGGCCGGTAGGGCGGGCCGCGGGCGCGGTGGACTACGCGCTGGGGAGCACGGTGCCCTGGACCGCCTGGATGTCCAGCTCGACCCTCAGGGTGGTGCCGATGGCCGCGATACCGGCCTGGAGGACCTGGTTGTAGTTCATGGCGAAGTCCTCGCGGCGCAGCTCGGTCGTCGCGCGGAAGGCGGCACGGGTGCCGCCCCAGGGGTCGGCGCCGGTGCCGAGGTAGGCCAGGTCGAGGTCGACCGGGCGGACCACGCCGCGCATGCCCAGCTCGCCGTGGACGGTCCAGCGGTCGGGGCCGGCGGCGGTCACACCGGTGGAACGGTAGGTGATCCGCGGGTGCCGCTCGACGTCCAGGAAGTCCGGGGACTTCAGGTGGCCGTCGCGCATGCCGTTGCCGGTGTCGATGGAGTCGGCGCGGATGACCGCCTCCACACGGGACTTGGTGACGTCGTCGGGGGCGATCTCGACGGTGCCGGCGAAGTCCGTGAACCGGCCGTGCACGCTGGAGATCCCCAGGTGCTGGGCGACCGCGGCGACCGAGGAGTGCGCCGGGTCGATGGTCCACGGCCCCGGCGGGGGCAGCTCGCTGCCGCCCTGCCGGGCCAGTGTCACCGTGCCGACCTCGGCCCGGCCGCTCGCGGTGACGATCGCGCTGGAGGCGGCGGGCGCGTACCCGACCGCCGTGACGATCACCGTGTACGCACCCGGTGCCAGCGCCGCCGTGTCCCGTACGGCGCCCTCCGCGTCGGCCTCGGCCCGCAGCACCTGCGTGCCCGTCATGTCGGTCATCGTGACGACCGCGTGCGACACGGCCCATCCGTCCCGGGTGCGGATCCTCGCGGTCAGTCCCATCCCGTTTTCTCCCTGCACAGCCTTGCAAAATGGTCGGAAAGCGACCGGCCCGCGGCACGGCGCGGCTCCCCTCGGAGCGCGCCCCGCCACGGGCCGGACCGTGACCCGGGACCTTGCCCGGGCCTCATGGGCACCCTGGCCCGGGGGTTACTCGCCGGGGTGGGCGAGCTCGATGTCGTGGTCGTCGACACCGCGGCCCGTGACCGAAAGGGCGGTCGCCACGGGCGGGTAGCCCGTCGCGATGACGGTGTAGTCACCGCTGTTCAGGTCGGTGAAGGCATACGCCCCGTCCGCGCCGGTGGTGGACGTGCCGACCACGTTGCCCGCCGCGTCGACCAGGGTCACCCGGGCGTCCGCGAGGGGACCGTGCGGAGCGCGGACCACGCCCTGGAGCTGCGCCCCGGCCTCCAGGTCGATCTCGACCCGGGTCACCCCGGTGCCGCCCACCTCGACCGGCAGCGCCCGCGGCCGGTACCCGGCGGCGTTCACCGCGACGGTCACCGCGCCCGGCACCAGCTCGGCGAAGGAGAACTCGCCGCTCTCCCCGGTGGTCCCGGTGGCCAGCAGGTCGCCACGCACATCGGTGACGATCACCATCGCGTCCTTCACCGGCAGCCCGGACCCTGCGGCCCGGACCACACCGCCCAGCCCGCTGGTGCCGCTGAGCAGGATGTCGTACGCCACCGGCTCGCCGTAGACGACCACCGTGGACGCCTGCGGCTGGAAGCCGTCGGCGGAGGCGATCAGGACGTACGAGCCCGCGCCCGGCGCGTCCACCGTGTAGGCGCCGTCGGCCTGCGCGACCGACCGGCCCAGCTGGCGGCCCGCCAGCGAGATCAGCGTGACCGCGGCCTGCGGCACCGGCGCGCTCTCGGCGCCCCGGACGAAGCCGTGCACCGGAATCCCGCCGCCGGCACCGGCACCCGGCGCATCAGGTGCCACCGTGGCGACCGCAGCCAGCCGCTGCGTGCCCTCGGGACCGGTCCCGGCGCCCTCGGCGGGGGAGGCGGCCATCGCCCAGCTGGGCACCCGCTCCCCGGCGGAGCCGGCCGCGGCCTCGGCGGACCGGGCCTCGGCGACGACGGGGGCGGCGGCCGGGTCGACCGGCACGGCCTCGGCCTCGCCGGCCTGCGCCAGAGCGCCCTTGGTCCGCAGCGGGACCTCCTTGATGAACAGCGAGATCAGGAAGGCCACCGCCGCCAGCGCGGCGGCGATCAGGAAGATGTCGGCGATGCCGTGCCCGTAGGCGCTCTCCATGACCGTGCGCAGCGGCTTGGGCAGCGCGTTCATGTCCGGGATGGAGTCGCTCGAACCGGAGGCGGACAGGGCGGCCGCGTACTTCGGGCTGAGGTCGGCCAGGCCGTCCTTGACGTAGTCGGTGATCCGGTGGGCCATCACCGCGCCGAGCGCGGAGACGCCGACCGCACCGCCGAGGGAGCGGAAGAAGGTGACCGTGGAGCTGGCCGAGCCGAGGTCGCTCGGTGACACCTGGTTCTGCGTGCACAGCACCAGGTTCTGCATCATCATGCCGATGCCGAGGCCCAGCAGCGCCATGAAGACGGCCGTCTTCCAGTACTCCGTGTCGTAGCGGATGGTGCCGAGCAGGCCGAGCCCCGCCGTCACCAGCACACCACCGCTGACCAGCCACATCTTCCACCGGCCGGTACGGGTGATGAACTGTCCGGAGACGGTGGAGGAGACGAACAGACCGCCGATCATCGGGATGGTCATGACGCCCGACATCGTCGGGGACTTGTCCCGGGCCAGCTGGAAGTACTGGCTGAAGAACACGGTGCCGCTGAACATCGCGATACCGACGAACAGGGAGGCGAGCGACGCCAGCGTGATGGTGCGGTTGCGGAACAGCCGCAGCGGGATGATCGGCTCGCGCGCCTTGGACTCGACGAGCACGAACAGCAGACCGAGGAGGATCGAACCGCCGACCATCGCGTACGTCTGCCAGGACAGCCAGGCGTACTTGTCACCGGCGAAGGTGACCCAGATCAGCAGCAGCGACACGGCGGCGGAGATCAGGAACGCGCCGCCCCAGTCGACCTTGACCTCGCGCTTCACCACGGGCAGGTGCAGGGTCTTCTGCAGGACGATCAGCGCGATGACCGCGAAGGGCACGCCGACGTAGAAGCACCAGCGCCAGCCCAGCCAGGAGGTGTCGGTGATGACACCGCCGAGCAGCGGGCCGCCGACGGTGGCCACGGCGAAGGTGGCGCCGAGGTAGCCGGAGTAGCGGCCGCGCTCCCGCGGCGAGATCATCGCGGCCATGACGATCTGGGCGAGGGCGGACAGACCGCCGGTGCCTATGCCCTGCACCACACGGCAGGCGATCAGCATGGCCGGGTTCTGCGACAGGCCGGCGCAGGCCGACGCCAGGACGAAGATGACGAGCGCTATCTGGACGAGCGCCTTCTTGCTGTAGAGGTCGGCGAGCTTGCCCCACAGGGGAGTGGCCGCGGTCATCGACAGCAGGGCGGCCGTGACCACCCAGGTGTAGGCGGACTGGCCGCCGCCGAGGTCGCCGATGATGTGCGGCAGCGCGTTGGAGACGATCGTGGACGACAGGATCGCCACGAACATGCCGAGCAGCAGCCCGGAGAGCGCCTCCATGATCTGCCGGTGGGTCATCGGAGTGCTGCCGGGGGAGCCTCCTCCGTGCTTGGCGTGGGCCCGCACACCGGCTGGTGTGGTCGTTGCCATGGGTTTCCTTTTTCTTACGTGCTTGCGGGTGTACGGGTGGTCTTGGGGGCAACGGGTGCGGGGGCCCGGGCCGGAGCGGAACGGCAGTCGCCGAAGCTGGCGCGCAGGCGTGTCATCAGCCGGATCAGCTGGCCGACCTCGTCGTCGGTCCAGTCGCTCAGCCGCTCGCTGAGCAGGCGGGTGCTCCGCCGGGTCAGCTCGTCGAGCTGGTTCAGCCCGGCGGGCGTCAGGCGCAGGATGCGCGAACGTTTGTCCGCGGGGTCCTGGATCCGCTCGATCCAGCCGCGTGCGGCGACGTGCGCGACGTGCCGGCTGGTCACCGACATGTCCACGGAGAGCAGCTCGGCGAGCTTGCTCATGCGCATGTCCCCGTGGCGGCCGAGCAGGGTCAGCACGGCGGCCGAGCCGGCCGGGCAGTCGGGCGGCAGGATCCGCCCCATGTCCCGTTTCACGGCTCCGACGGCGCTGAGCTGACGAGCGAGCTCTTCGTACTGGGCCTGCTCGGCCATCACACCTCCCGAATTCGTTGCTCAGGGCAACCGTAGAGATGGTTGGTTGCCACAGGCAAACGAATCGGGCCCCGACGGCGCAAAAACATGGCAAAGGCAAGTATTGGCGAATGTAAACCTGCAGGTGGGGTGCTGTCCGCCGCCTCGCGGCCACGATGTGACCCAGCCGACAGCCGGCCGCCCGCTGGGGTTCCCCGTGAAGCGAGGTGCCGGACGGGGTGGCAAGCGGGATGCCAAATAGGGTGCAGGGCCCCCCGCTTGGGCGGCGGCAGCGTTTTCGCTAGGGTCTCGGGCCATGGCTAACACCCAGGGCCCGCAGGGCAACTACGACCCCGCCGGCAGTACCCAGATGTTCCGCGCGTTCGTCGACGACGCGCCTCCCCAGAGCACGCAGCAGCAGGCCTCCTCCGGCCCGCGCGTCGGACTGATCGTCGCTGTCGTCGCCGCGGTGGCGGTCGTCGCGGCCGTCGCCTGGCTCGCGCTCAAGTAGGGCGAACCAGCCCTTTAGTACGAACCACTCTTTCCGGCTCCCCGTCTCCGTCCATCGGCGCCTGCCGCCCCTCTCCCCCCGTCGGCTCCCTCTCTGCCGGCCCCGCCGCCCCCGTGTGCGGCCGGGAAACGGCTCCCAGACATACGACGGCCGCCGACGCGCCCGAACGGCGCCTCGGCGGCCAGGAGTCGACGTCACCACGGCAGGGTGCCGTGATGTCCGACGTCCTGTCGAGCGACAGGCGCCGGACTGTGCGGATCAGTCGCTGATGAGCCCCTCCCGCAACTGTGCCAGCGTCCTGGTCAGCAGCCGGGAGACGTGCATCTGCGAGATGCCGACCTCCTCGCCGATCTGCGACTGGGTCATGTTGGCGAAGAAGCGGAGCATGATGATCCGCCGCTCCCGGGGCGGCAGCTTGGCCAGCAGCGGCTTGAGCGACTCGCGGTACTCCACGCCCTCCAGCGCCGTGTCCTCGTAGCCGAGGCGGTCGGCCAGGGAGCCCTCGCCGCCGTCGTCCTCGGGGGTCGGGGAGTCCAGCGAGGAGGCGGTGTAGGCGTTGCCGACCGCGAGGCCGTCGACGACGTCCTCCTCCGACACGCCCAGCACGGCGGCCAGTTCCGTGACGGTCGGGGAGCGGTCGAGCTTCTGCGAGAGCTCGTCGCTGGCCTTGGTGAGCGCCAGACGCAGCTCCTGAAGGCGCCTGGGCACCCGCACCGACCACGAGGTGTCGCGGAAGAAGCGCTTGATCTCGCCCACGACCGTCGGCATCGCGAAGGTCGGGAACTCCACGCCCCGCTCGCAGTCGAAGCGGTCGATCGCCTTGATCAGGCCGATGGTGCCGACCTGGACGATGTCCTCCATCGGCTCGTTGCGCGAGCGGAAGCGGGCCGCCGCGTAACGGACCAGCGGGAGGTTGAGCTCGATCAGGGTGTCCCGGACGTAGGCACGCTCGGGGCTGTCCTCGTCGAGGGCGGCGAGCCGCAGGAACAGGGAGCGGGACAGGGTGCGGGTGTCGATGGTCTCCGAGGCCGGCAAGGCCGACGCGGCCGGAACAGCCGGGGCGGGAGCGGCCTCGAGGGCCGCCACGTCGTCGAGGGCGTCGAGCGGCTCGAGCGCCGGGGAGGGCGTCTCGCTCTTCGTGAGCGTCAGCACCTTGGAGCTGCCCTGGTCTGCGGACATGCCACCCCCTCTGGGTCGCGGGACGGTCGCGGCCACGCTCTCTGACGAGGAGAACGCAGCCCTCACCTGAATACCGGAGTCGAAGCAACGGCAAACGCGCTTCCCGCAGAATGTCACATGTCGGCAACGCGCTGTAGGGACTTGTCGACAAGTCAGAACCGAATCGGCCCTGGAAAAAAGGGGTCTGACGGCTTTTCAGCCCGAAGATGTCGGGAACTGCCCTGGTGGGTGATTCGCTCTTCCCGGTTACGCGTCGATCCTGTTTGCGGATCGCAATCGCTGAAAGCTACGGGCGAGTAGCCGGGACACGTGCATCTGGGAGACGCCGAGTTCCGCACTGATCTGCGACTGGGTCAGATTGCTGTAATAGCGCAGCAATAGGATCCGCTGTTCCCGTTCGGGAAGCTGGACGAGGAGATGGCGGACCAGGTCGCGGTGCTCGACGCCGTCCAGGGCCGGGTCCTCGTAGCCGAGCCGGTCCAGCAGCCCGGGCAGCCCGTCGCCCTCCTGGGCCGCCTCCAGGGACGTCGCATGGTACGAGCGTCCCGCCTCGATGCAGGACAGGACTTCTTCCTCGGTGATGCGCAGCCGCTCCGCGATCTCGGCGGTCGTGGGGGAGCGGCCGAAGGCGGTCGTCAGGTCCTCGGTCGCGCTGTTGACCTGCACCCACAACTCGTGCAGCCGGCGCGGGACGTGGACCGTGCGGACGTTGTCGCGGAAGTAGCGCTTGATCTCGCCGACGACCGTCGGCATCGCGAAGGTCGGGAACTGCACGCCCCGGTCCGGGTCGAAGCGGTCGATGGCGTTGATGAGCCCGATGGTGCCGACCTGGACGACGTCCTCCATCGGTTCGTTGCGGGAGCGGAAGCGGGCGGCCGCGTAACGCACGAGCGGCAGGTTCGCCTCGATGAGCGCCCCGCGCACGCGGGAGTGCTCGGACGTGCCGGGTTCGAGCTCCTTCAACTGGCCGAAGAGCACCTGCGTGAGGGCCCGGGTGTCGGCACCGCGCCGCTTCTCCGGAGCCGGGGCCGGATCCGGATCCGGATCCGGAGTGGGGGTCGCGGTCGGAGCCGGGGCGGCCGTGGTCGGGGCCGCGGCCGTGGTGGTGGCCGTGGTCGGGGCCGAGACGGGATCCTGGGGCGGCGCAGTCTTGGCCGACACGGTCAACGCCACCTCTTCATCGATCAACTCATCCGTCAAAAGCGGTCATAGCATCACAAGACAGGTGCATCGTGTTCAAGCACCGCATATGCACGTGTTGAGGGATGAAATAGGGCATAAGGCGTCGAAAAGCCCCGCACCGTTCCGATGCGGGGCCGAGCGTGCATCCGTACGGCCGTACGGCTGAGAAGTACCGGGCGGTCAGAACTCGTAGTCGGCGATCACCCACGTGGCGAACTCACGCCACTGGGCGACGCCCGCCTGATGGGCCGGGTGCTCCAGGTACCGGCGCAGCGCGTCGGCGTCCTCGACCGCCGAGTTGATCGCGAAGTCGTAGGCGATGGGCCGGTTGCTGGTGTTCCAGCCGCACTCCCAGAAGCGCAGGTCCTCGATCTGCCCGCCGAGGGCGCGGAAGGCCTCGGTGCCCGCGGTGACGCGCGGGTCGTCCCGCTCGATGCCTTCATTGAGCTTGAAGAGGACCAGGTGGCGGATCATCAGTTCCCTCCGGCGGCGATCCACGTCATGAAGTCGCCGATGGCCTTGGCGGCGTCGGATATGCCCTCGAACCCTATCTCGACGTAGCCCGCAGCCCCCTTCGGATCTGTGATGATCACGTAGAGCACGAAGACCACGAGCACATAGACGGCGATCTTCTTGGCGTTCATCGCCATCGCGGCCTCCCCCTGTCGGTGATGTCCCTGTCGCTGAGCTGCCTGTAGTCGGTACCGTCCGGGCCGAGCGCTGTAGATGATCGCACAAAGGGCCCCGTCCTGACGGACGGGGCCCTTCTCAAGCGGTAGCGGAGGGATTTGAACCCTCGGTGACTTGCGCCACACTCGCTTTCGAGGCGAGCTCCTTCGGCCGCTCGGACACGCTACCGAGGGAGACCTTACAGCACACCGGGCCGTGCTTCGAAATCCGTTTCCGTCCCGCCCCGGCGGCCGGGGTTCAGCGGCCGCGGAAGAAGTCGGTCAGCAGCGCGGCGCACTCCTCGGCGAGCACGCCCTCGATCACCTCGGGCCGGTGGTTGAGCCGCCGGTCCCGTACGACGTCCCACAGGGAGCCGGCGGCGCCGGCCTTCTCGTCGCGGGCGCCGTAGACCACCCGGTCCACCCGGGACAGCACGATCGCTCCGGCGCACATCGTGCACGGCTCCAGCGTCACCACGAGGGTGCAGCCCGGCAGCCGCCACTGCCCGGTCTTGGCGGCCGCCCGCCGGATGGCGAGCACCTCCGCGTGGGCGGTCGGGTCGCCGGTGGCCTCCCGCTCGTTGTGGCCGACGCCGAGCACGGTCGTGCCGTCGGCGGACAGCACGACCGCGCCCACGGGTACGTCCCCGCCCGGGACGGCCTGCCCGGCCTCGTCCAGGGCGAGCCGCATCGCGGCCCGCCAAGGGTCGCGCACCGGGTCCGGGTCCCCGGCAGGGTCCGTGACCCGGGCCGGGGTCGGCGTCTGGCTCGTGTTCGGCATCCCGCTCGTGCCGGGCGGTCCGTCCGGGTCCGGCGCGTCCGGCCCGGTCAGCGGACGGTCTCCAGCACCTCCGAGGCGCCCAGGGCCTCGGCGATGGCGTTCAGCGCGTCCTCCGGGTCCAGGATGCGCAGCTCCTTCGCGCCGACCCCCAGGTCGTCGAGGATCTCGCCGTCGCCCAGCGGGCTGTGCGAGATGGCTTCGGCGGACGCCGACTCCTCCTCGTCGTCCTCGGTGGACGCCGGTTCGCCGTCCTCCGTGCCGTCGAGGTCGAGGGAGTCCAGGTCGGGGCCGTCGTCGCCGGGCTCCCGGCCGAGCAGTTCGTCGGTGAGCAGGATCTCGCCGTACGAACTACGGGCAGCGGCGGCGGCGTCGGAGACGTAGATACGAGGGTCGTCCTCGCCGTCCACGCGCACCACGCCGAACCACGCGTCCTCCTGCTCGATCAGCACGAGCACCGTGTCGTCGTCGGCCGAGGCTTCCCGGGCCAGGTCGGCCAGATCGGCCAGCGTCTCCACATCGTCGAGCTCTGTGTCGCTCGCTTCCCACCCGTCTTCGGTGCGCGCGAGCAGTGCGGCGAAGTACACCGTGACTCTCCCACTGGTCATAGGCGTGCCGGTTGGGGGTCCCCCCGGCGGAGGTTCTGGGTGGGGGAGCTGGGCTCCGAGCCCCACCCACCGGAATCGTGGCAGAAACAAGGCCTTCAGGGGACGTCTTCGGCTCCCTGTGTCCGGCAGTTTTGATCGCACACCGGTAAAGGACTCACCAGCGCACACGTTGCCGCCACCAGCGGATCGTACGCGGCTTTCCCCCGGCGGCCACGCACACCCACCGTCGGAGACGGCCGTGCGGGTGCAGCTCTACTCCCGTGTGTCTTCCGCGCGTGTCTTCTTGTGTGTCCGGCCCCGTGCCTTCCCTGGGGTCCTCGCTGGGGTCAGGCGGGAGTCTTTCGCGCCCCGCGCCCATGGACCGAGTGCGTGACCCGGCGCGCGGCGGGGGTCCTACGTGTCCCGGTGGCGCCCGTGTCCCGGTGGCGCCCTACCAGCGGAACGTGCGCATGCGCATGGCGTGCCGCAGCCGGGCGGTCTTGGCGCGGCGGGGCTGGACGCGGTCGCGCAGGGCCCGGGCCTCGGCGAGATCGCGCAGGAACCGGGCCCGGCGGCGGCGCCGTTCGGCTTCGGCGTCCGCCGCGCCGGCCGTCTCCCGGAGGTCCGCCGTCTCCCGCCGCGCGCGCGGCGACGGGTCCTTGTCAGGTTCCCGTTCCTGATCAGGCATCGGCTCACCACCCCAGTCCGTCACTCCCACTTTCCCCCGGATGCCGGGTTTGATGCCACAACAGCGCACGCCGGCGGGGGTGCGGCCCGGGCCGCCCGCCGGCGGGACAGCGGGCGGGCGGGCCGAATCGGCGCCCGGTTACTGTTGGCCCATGCGTCTCCACGTCGTCGACCACCCGCTGGTCGCTCACAAGCTCACCACGCTGCGCGACCGCCGCACCGACTCCCCGACCTTCCGCCGGCTCGCCGACGAACTGGTCACCCTGCTCGCCTACGAGGCGACCCGCGACGTGCGCACCGAACAGGTCGACATCAACACGCCGGTCGCTGCGACCACCGGCGTCAAGCTCTCCCACCCGCGGCCCCTGGTGGTGCCGATCCTGCGGGCCGGACTCGGCATGCTGGACGGCATGGTGCGACTGCTGCCGACCGCCGAGGTGGGCTTCCTCGGCATGATCCGCAACGAGGAGACGCTGCAGGCCTCCACGTACGCCACGCGCATGCCGGAGGACCTCTCCGGCCGCCAGGTCTACGTCCTGGACCCGATGCTCGCCACCGGCGGCACGTTGGTCGCGGCGATCCAGGAGCTGATCAAGCGCGGCGCCGACGACGTGACCGCGGTCGTCCTGCTGGCCGCCCCCGAGGGCGTCGCCGTCATGGAGCGCGACCTGGCGGGCACCCCGGTGACCGTGGTGACGGCCTCGGTCGACGAGCGCCTCAATGAGCACGGCTACATCGTCCCGGGCCTCGGAGACGCGGGCGACCGGATGTACGGCGCCGCCGAGTAGTAGCGGCCCGCCGCCTGACGCCTCTCCAGTCGCCCTGCGCGGCCACCCGCCACTGATCTGGCTGCGGGGAGCCTCAGCAGCCCTTCTTCGGGGCGGTTGCCGCGGACTGGGGGGCGGTCAGGGCGGTCAGGGCCTGATCGGCGGCCGCCTGCTGGGTCAGCGCCTTGAAGCCGGTGCCGATGATCAGGTCCACGTCGGTGCCCTTGCGGGTGTCCGCGCGGCTCTCCGCCCCGGCGAGCTGGGTGGCGAGGACGGGCAGCGAGGTGTTCAGCGACGAGGCCGGTCCGAGGAGCAGTCCGGCGCCCTTGACCTTCTTGTCGAACTCCTCGGTCGCGTTGCCCACCTGACCGATGCGGAAGCCGCGCTTCTTCAGCTCGTCCGCGGTCTGCTTGGCCAGGCCGCCGCGGGGCGTGGCGTTCAGGACGTTGACCGTGATCTGGCCCGGCTTCGGCAGCGCCCGGGCCGCGTTCGTCGCCGACGGGCTCGCTGCGGGCGACGCCTTGGTCGAGCAGTCCCGGTCGGTGCCGGCCGCCGAAGCCTTGCGGCCGCCGGTGAAGACGTCGATGAGCTGCCACGTGCCCCAGCCGATCACGCCAAGGACCGCGACGGAGGCGACGGCGAGGAACACGAGCCTGCCGCGCCGCCGGGGCTTGCGCATCCGCGGGTATCTGTTCCCCGTGATCCGGTACTTCCCGCCCATGCCGGGGGGAGTCAGCATGCTCATGGGCGCAGCGTAGTGCGCATGAGCGGTGATTCCTACTAGATGATCATTGGAGCGGCTCAGCAGAACCCGAAAGGTCCAAACCGTCACCGAACGGCGGGTCCGGACGGCTCAACTCCCGGCTCACGATCCCGGCTCGGGGTTCCGGCAAGGGGCCTGGCTCAGGGCCCCGGCTTCAAGGGCGTGGGCCCGCGACCCGGATGCTCAGTCCAGCTCCAGCACGCGCGCGTGCAGCACCTGGCGCTGCTGGAGCGCCGCCCGCACCGCGCGGTGGAGGCCGTCCTCCAGATACAGGTCGCCCTGCCACTTCACGACGTGCGCGAAGAGGTCGCCGTAGAAGGTCGAGTCCTCCGCGAGGAGGGTCTCCAGGTCGAGCTGCTGCTTGGTGGTCACGAGCTGATCGAGGCGGACCGGGCGCGGCGCGACGTCCGCCCACTGCCGGGTGCTCTCCCGGCCGTGGTCGGGGTACGGCCGGCCGTTTCCGATGCGCTTGAAGATCACACGGAGAGCCTACCGGCCCAGACCTTCCGGGCGCAGCCCGGCCGCTGGAGTGCGGTGCTGGAAATGCCGCAGCAAAACCGGGCGAACCGGGAACGGGGGCTCGAGATCAGTGACAGCGGGACCGTGCCCGGACCGCACGGTGCGGGAGTCCTCGCCTGCGCGGTCCGGGAGTCCCTGCTGTACGGCGCTGTGCGGCCGTTGTGCACAGGCTGTGGACAACGGGTCACACGGTGCGGGGGACGCGTTCGGCGTGCCCGCGGATGCGGAAGGCGGTGACGATCTCGAAGATGCCGACGACCACCAGCCACCAGCCGCCGAGCACGATGAGCACCGCGGCCGACCGGAGCGGGGAGTCGATCAGCACGATGCCGGCGATGAAGGTGAGGATGCCGAGGAAGATCTGCCAGCCGCGCGCGGGCGCGCCGCGGTCGTGGACGGCGGCGATCGTCAGGGTGATGCCGCGGATCAGCCAGCCGATGCCGATCCACAGCGCGAGCAGCAGGATCGATTGCGTGGCGCCGCGGAAGCACAGCAGGCCCAGCAGGATCGACAGGGTGCCGCTGATGAAGGCCAGCACGCGCAGCGAGGTCGTCTTGTGGGTGCCGAACGCGGAGACCAGCTGGAGCACGCCGCTGACCAGCAGGTAGATCCCGAAGAGGATTCCGGCGGCCAGCAGGGAGGCGCCCGGCCAGAGCAGCACCAGGATGCCGAGGATCAGGGCGGCGGCACCGGTGGCGAGGACTGCCTGCCAGGCGGCGTGGGACAGAAGGTGCAGGGGCCCTTCCAGCGGCGGTTCGTACTGCGGTGGCGGCGATGTCCGCGGCTCCCGTGGGTCACGCACGGCGACGCGGCGATCGTCGAACCCCGGGCCTTCGGGACCGCTGCTCGGTGGCTCGGTCATGGTCCATGCTGCGATCGGGTGCGCGCGTACCGCCACCCGGGAACGGCCAGTCGGCTGACGTCCGCCGCACGGCCCATCTCGGCCGCACCGCCACTCCGGTCACTTCCCGGAGGGCTTCGTCCCCTTGCCCGCTTTGGCCGCCTTGGCCGCCGCCTTCAGCTCCTGCTTGTGCGCCCGCACCCTGGCCAGCGACTCGGGTCCGGTGATGTCGGCGACGGACCGGAAGGATTCCGCTTCGCCGTACGCTCCCGCCGCCTCCCGCCACCCCGTGGGCCGCACACCGAGCTGCTTGCCGAGCAGCGCCAGGAAGATCTGCGCCTTCTGCTTGCCGAAACCGGGCAGCTCCTCGAGGTGTCGCAGCAGTTCCCGCCCGCTGTCGACGTCCCGCCAGATGGCCTCGGGGTCGCCGTCGTAGTGTTCGACGAGGTACTGGCACAGCTGCTGGATCCGCTTGGCCATCGACGCCGGGTAGCGGTGCACGGCCGGCTTGTCCGACAGGAGCCGGGCGAAGGTCTCCGGCTCGAAGGCCACGATCTCGTGGGCGTCCAGGTCGTCGATGCCCATGCGCCTGGCGATCGTCGCCGGCCCGGTGAACGCCCACTCCATCGGGATCTGCTGGTCCAGCAGCATGCCGACCAGCGCGGCGAGCGGACTGCGGCCGAGAAGCGCGTCGGCCTCGGGGTCCTGGGCGAGGTGAAGGGTGACGTCCATGTCCCGATGGTCGCCCGCCGGACGGCGTGACGCAGCCGGAGGACGGCCTTCCCACGGGATCCTCGGTGAGCAAAGCGCCGTCTTCGTCCGTACCCATCCAGAAGCCGGCGAGTTCCAAGACGGAGAAGTGACGTGACCGGACGGCGGGGCGAAGGCCGGGACGGCGCTGTGCGCCGTGGACGCGGACGGCGGCGACGACTTGGGAAGCTGACGCTGCTCGGCGCGGTACTGGTCCTGCTCCTCCTCGGCGGCGCCGGACCCGCCTTTGCCCACGCCGCCCTGCGGGGCGCGGACCCCGCCGACGGGACCGTCCTCAAGACGGCGCCCGGCACGATCACTTTGGCCTTCACCGAGTCCGTCAGCCTGCTCGACGACTCCTTCCGCCTGTTCGACCCCGAAGGGCGGCGGGTGCGCACGGGCGAGCCGCAGCACGCGCCCGGACGACCGGACACGGCCCGGGTGGCGTTCCCGGAGGCGCTCGGCGAAGGCACGTTCACCGTGGCGTGGCGGGTGGTGTCGGCCGACAGCCACCCCGTCTCCGGTGCCTTCACCTTCTCGGTGGGAAAGCCGTCCCCGACGATGGCCGCGATCGACACCGGCCCGTCCGAGAACCCCACGACCCGCGGCCTCTACGACCTCGCCCGCTACACCGCCTACGGCGCCGCGGCCCTGCTCATCGGCACGGCGGCCTTCGCGCTGCTGTGCCGCCCGCCGAACGCGGGCCCGCTGCGCAAGCCGCTGGTGGCGGGCTGGTGGGCGCTGCTGGCCTCCACGCTCGCCCTGCTGGTGCTTCGGGCGCCCTACGAGACCGGCACCTGTCCGGTGTCGGCCTTCGACCCCGCGGCCGTCTCCCGCACCCTGACCGGCCGCCCCGGTCTGATGCTGCTGGCCCGCCTGGCCCTGCTCGCGCCGACGGCCGTCCTCCTCGTACGGCTGTCCCGGCGCAGTCCGGAGGAGAAGCCCTCGCGCGCGACCTTGGCGGCGGGTGCCGCGCTGGCCCTCGCCCTGGCGCTGACGTGGGCGGGGTCCGAGCACGCCTCGGCCGGCATCCAGGTTCCGGTGGCGATGACGTCGTCGGTGCTGCATCTGCTGGCGATGGCGGTCTGGCTGGGCGGCCTGACGGCCCTCCTGACCACCCTTCAGCACGTCACGGCCGACGAGCCGGAGGCGGGGCGCGGCACATCTGCGCCGGGACCGAAGGCGAAGGCAGCAGTCACGGTCGCCACCGAAGGCAGCGGTGGCGGGACAACGGTCGCGGTCCCGGTCGCCGAGGAGACCAGCGCGGTGGCGCCTTCCGCCGACGGTCCCGCGCTGACCGCGGCGGTGGCGCGCTTCTCCCGGATCGCCTTCGGCGCCGTCACCGTCCTCGTCGTCACCGGGGTCTACCAGTCCTGGCGCGGCCTCGGCTCCTGGACGACGCTCACCGACACGGCGTACGGCCGGTTGCTGCTGGTCAAACTCGTGGTGGTGGCACTGCTGCTGGCCGTGGCGGCCCGTTCCCGGCGCTGGACGGCACGGCTGGTGGCGGCGGACGCGGGGCCGGACGTACGCGACGGGAAGGCATCGGCCGTACCCGACGGGGAGGCACGAGCGGAGGACCCCGGGACGAAGACGTCCGCACCCGCACCCGCATCCGCACTCGCGCCCTCGCCCGCCCCTGACGCCTGCCGTCGCGCTCTGCGCCGCTCGGTCCTGGCCGAGGTCGCCGTGGGGATCGCGGTTCTGGTCTTCACCACGGTGCTGGCCGGCACCCTGCCGGGCCGCGCGGCCGCCGAGGCGGCCCAGGCCACGCCTGAGGCCGGGGTTCCGGGAGCCTCCGTCACGGTCATCCCGTTCGACGTCGGCACCCCCGGCGGTCACGGCAAGGTGCAGATCACCCTGGAACCGGGCCGCGTCGGCCAGAACGCCGTGGAGGCCGTCGTCTACGGCCCGGACGGCGGCCTGACCATCGTCCCCGAACTGCGCCTGTCCCTGTCCCTGCCCGCGCAGAAGATCGGACCCATCGACGCCGGGCTCACCAACAGGGGCGGCTACTGGGGCACCGACTCCCTCAACCTCCCGATCGCCGGCACCTGGACCATGAAGGCGACGGTACGGGTGTCGGAAATCGACCAGGTGAGCGTCGAACGGAAGGCCCATATCCCGCGCTAGTGCTGCTCCGCGTTAGTTCGTGGAGGGTGGTGTGGTCCAGGCGGTGGGGTCGTTGAGGTAGAGGCCGCAGGCGCAGTCGAGCGCTTCTTCG